>RFMI01000111.1 GCA_009927815.1 Betaproteobacteria bacterium
TCGAGGGCATGACCATCGCCGGCGTGGCGGTGGGCGCCACGCAGGGTTACATCTACCTGCGCTCGGAATACCCGCACGCCTTCAAGACGCTGAAAGAAGCCATCCGACGCGCCCGCGAGGCGGGCTATCTGGGCACGGATGTGCTCGGCTCAGGCAAGACCTTTGAACTGGAAGTGCGACTCGGCGCCGGTGCCTACATCTGCGGCGAGGAGACCAGCCTGCTGGAGAGCCTCGAGGGCAAGCGCGGCATCGTCCGCTTCAAGCCGCCGCTGCCGGCCATCGAGGGTCTGTTCGGCAAGCCGACGGTGATCAACAACGTCATCTCGCTGTGCTCGGTGCCGATCATCCTCGCCAAGGGCGGCAAGCACTATCAAGACTTCGGCATGGGCCGTTCGCGCGGCACCCTGCCCTTCCAGCTCACCGGCAACATCAAGCACGGTGGCCTGGTCGAAAAGGCCTTTGGCCTTACGCTCAACCAATTGCTGTACGACTTCGGCGGCGGCTCTGCCAGCGGTCGTCCGATTCGTGCCGTGCAAGTCGGTGGTCCGCTGGGCGCCTATGTGCCGGAATCGCAGTTCGATCTGCCACTCGACTACGAGGCTTACAGCAAGGTCAACGCCATGATCGGCCACGGTGGTGTAGTGGTGTTCGACGACACCGTGGACATGGCCGAACAGGCCCGCTACGCCATGGAGTTCTGCGCCATCGAGTCGTGCGGCAAGTGCACGCCGTGCCGCATCGGTTCGACCCGCGGCACCGAGGTCATGGACGCGATCATCGCCGGCCGTGACGTCGAAACCAACATCGCGCTGATGCGCTCGCTCTGCGACACCATGCTCAACGGCTCGCTCTGCGCGCTTGGCGGTATGGCGCCCTACCCGGTGCTCTCTGCGCTCAACCATTTCCCGGAAGACTTCGCCATCCAGCGCGAAGCTGCCGCTGCCTGAGGAGGCTCAAATGTCACTCCCCCGCGATGTTGATTACGGCACCCCCGCCCGCGAATCCGAGAAGCTGGTCACTCTGAGCATCGACGGCATCGAGGTCTCGGTCCCGGCCGGCACCTCAGTGATGCGCGCCGCGCAAGACGCCGGCAACGCCATCCCCAAGCTGTGCGCGACCGACAGCCTGGAGCCGTTCGGCTCCTGCCGCCTGTGTCTGGTCGAGATCGAGGGCCGCCGCGGCTACCCGGCCTCGTGCACGACGCTGGTCGAGCCGGGCATGCAGGTGACCACACAGTCGCCGAAGCTGGCGGAAATCCGCAAGGGTGTGATGGAGCTCTACATCTCCGATCACCCGCTCGACTGCCTCACCTGCTCGGCCAACGGCAACTGCGAACTGCAAGACATGGCCGGCGTCGTCGGTCTGCGTGAGGTGCGCTACGGCTACGAGGGCGCGAACCACTTCGATGTCCGCTCCGGCACCGTCAAAGACTTCTCCAACCCGTACTTTGCGTATGACCCGAGCAAGTGCATCGTCTGCAACCGTTGTGTGCGTGCGTGCGAAGAAACGCAAGGCACCTTCGCACTGACCATTTCCGGCCGCGGCTTCGAGTCGCGCGTCTCGCCGGGCATGGACGAGCCGTTCATGGACTCCGAATGCGTGAGCTGCGGCGCCTGCGTGCAGGCCTGCCCGACCGCAACCCTGATGGAAAAGTCAGTGACTCTGCACGGTCAGGCCGAAAAGAGCACCGTGACCACCTGCGCTTACTGCGGCGTCGGCTGCTCGTTTAAGGCCGAGACCAAGGGCAATCAAGTGGTGCGCATGGTCCCCAACAAGGACGGCCACGCCAACCACGGCCACAGCTGCGTTAAGGGCCGTTTCGCCTGGGGTTACGCCACCCACAAGGACCGCATCACCTCGCCGATGATCCGAGCCAGCATCGACGAACCGTGGCAAGAGGTCAGCTGGGAAGTCGCGATCAACCACGCCGCCAGCGAGATCAAGCGCATCCAGGGCAAGTACGGTCGTGACTCGGTGGGCGGCATCGTCTCATCACGCTGCACCAACGAAGAAGGCTATCTGGTGCAGAAGCTGGTGCGTGCGGCCTTCGGCAACAACAACGTCGACACCTGTGCCCGCGTCTGCCACTCGCCCACCGGCTACGGCCTGAAGCAGACTTTGGGCGAATCCGCTGGCACGCAAACCTTTGATTCGGTGATGAAATCAGACGTCATCATGATCATCGGCGCCAACCCGTCGGCCGGTCACCCGGTGTTCGCCTCGCAGATGAAGCGTCGCCTGCGCCAGGGCGCCAAGCTGATCGTGGTCGACCCACGCGTCACCGAGAGCGTGTCCGGTCCGCACTACAAGGCCGACTACCACCTGCAGCTCAAGCCGGGCACCAACGTCGCCATCATCAATGCCCTGGCGCACGTGGTGGCCACCGAAGGGCTGGTCAACGAGGCGTTTGTGGCCGCCCGCTGCGAGGACGATTCGTTCCGCGTGTGGCGTGACTTCATCAGCAAGCCGGAGAACTCGCCCGAAGCCATGGAAGCCGTAACCGGCGTGCCCGCCGAGCAGATCCGTGGCGCTGCGCGCCTCTTCGCCACCGGCGGCAACGCCGCCATCTACTATGGCCTTGGGGTGACCGAGCACAGCCAGGGCTCGACCATGGTGATCGGCATCGCCAACCTCGCCATGGCCACCGGCAACATCGGTCGTGATGGCGTAGGTGTGAACCCGCTGCGCGGCCAGAACAATGTCCAAGGCTCGTGCGATATGGGCTCATTCCCGCACGAACTGCCGGGCTACCGCCACGTCTCGGACGCCGCTGCCCGCGCGCTGATCGGCGGTGACTGGGGTGTCACGCTAGACAGCGAGCCGGGTCTGCGCATTCCCAATATGTTCGAAGCGGCGATGGACGGCACCTTTATGGCGCTGTACTGCGAAGGCGAAGACATCATCCAGTCTGACCCCAACACCCAGCACGTTGAAGCCGCATTGCGCGCCATGGAGTGTGTCATCGTGCAGGACCTGTTCCTCAACGAGACCGCCAAGTTCGCGCACGTGTTCTTCCCGGGCTCGAGCTTCCTCGAGAAGAATGGAACCTTCACCAACGCCGAGCGCCGCATCTCGCCGGTGCGCAAGGTGATGAAGCCACTCGCCGGTTACGAGGACTGGGAAGTCACGCAGCTGCTCGCCAACGCATTGGGCTACCCGATGAACTACAAGCATCCGTCCGAGATCATGGACGAGATCGCTCGCCTGACGCCGACCTTCCATGGCGTCAGCTACGAGAAGATCGACCGCTTGGGCAGCATTCAGTGGCCTTGCAACGACGACCACCCGGAAGGCACGCCGATCATGCACATCGACGAGTTCGTGCGCGGTAAAGGCCACTTCATGCCGACCGCGTACGTCCCGACCGACGAGCGCACGACCCGCCAGCATCCGCTGATCCTGACGACTGGGCGCATCCTGTCGCAGTACAACGTTGGCGCGCAGACCCGCCGCACCGAGAACTCGCAGTGGCACGACGAGGACATCCTCGACATCCACCCGGCCGATGCGGAGACGCGTGGTGTCAATGAAGGTGACTGGGTCGGTATCTCGAGCCGGGCTGGCAGCACGGTGCTGCGTGCACGCATCACCGACCGCTTGCAGCCGGGTGTGGTCTACACGACCTTCCATCACCCGTTCTCGGGCGCCAACGTCATCACCACCGACAACTCGGATTGGGCGACCAACTGCCCCGAGTACAAGGTGACGGCGGTTGAGGTGACACGCGTGACGCAGCCGTCGGACTGGCAGCAGCGCTATCGTCACTTCTCGGATCAGCAGATCGACAAACTGCCAGGCCGCCGTAAGGAAACCGTGTGATCGACGAGCGCCCCGCCACGGCACGGTCCGGCGGCGGGCCGGCGGTCACCGAATCGCAGCCGGTCTGGCGACTGGCTTTGGCCGGTGGCGCGCCGGTGATGACCAACGAGTGGCTCGCCAACGAAGTGCCGGTAGCGCTGGTCTACAACGGCATCACGCACGTGGTGATGCTGGCCACACCCTGCGACCTTGAGGATTTCGCGCTGGGCTTCTCGCTGAGTGAGGGGATCATCGACAGCGCGGACGAACTTCGCAGCTGCGAAGTGGTAGAGGGCTGCGGCGGCCTCGAACTGCAGATCGAGATCAGCAGCCGGGCGTTTGCGGGACTCAAGGACCAGCGTCGCCAGCTGGCTGGGCGCACCGGTTGCGGCTTATGCGGTGCCGAAAGCCTTGAGCACGCTATGCGACCTGTCGCCCCCCTGACGCAACGCCCGCTGGTGCGTTTGCCACACGTCGCCACGGCACTCGATGCGCTGGACGCCGCCCAGCAGATCCGCAACGACACCGGCGCCACGCATGCCGCAGCCTGGGTCGACGCCGACGGGCAATTGCAGCTGTGTCGCGAAGATGTCGGTCGCCACAATGCGCTGGATAAGCTCATCGGAGCGATCCGTCGCCAGCACCTCGCACTGCCGGCGGTTTTGTGTTGATTTCCAGCCGCGCCAGTTACGAGATGGTGCAAAAGACCGCCCGCGCGGGGATTGCCGCACTGGTGGCGGTCTCCGCACCCACGGCACTCGCCGTTCGCGTGGCCAGCGAAGCCGGTCTGGCGCTCGCCTGCTGGGCGCGCGGTGATCGACTGACGGCCTACACCCATCCTGAGGCGTTTGTCGCCTGAACCCGCAATACCCGGAGGAGCCCCTATGGACGTCCATAATCTGGCCAAAATGGCCAACCAGATTGGCAGCTTTTTCGAGGCCTACCCCGACCGCAAGTTTGCCGAGGGCGAAATCGCCGGGCATATCCGCAAGTTCTGGGAGCCGCGCATGCGCTCGGTGATCTTCGACGAACTGGAGACGGTCAAAGGCGAATTGCATCCCACCGTCTACGCCGCGCTCCTTAGCCTCAAATCGGCGCACTAGTCACGCAGGGCGCTCAGCCGGCTGGCGATACGCGACAGCCCGGCGGCACGCAAAGCGTCCTCCGGCGCACCGATGGCCGCCACCCGACCCTGCGCCAGGATCACCGCGGTGTCGGCCAAGCAGGCCAATTCGTCCAGCGAATGGGTCACATAGACCATCGCTGTCCCTGACTGGCGCTGCACACCCTTTAGCCAATCGAGAATCTGCTCCCGACGCATCAGGTCGAGCGCGGCCAGCGGTTCGTCCAGCAGCAGCACGGCAGGTTGGGGCGCCAGCATGCGGGCGATCGCCACCCGCTGGCGCTCTCCACCCGACAGGGTGTCCACCCGCCGGTTGAGAAGATCGGCAATACCCAGCGTCTCAGCCAGGCTTACCAGATCGGCTGAGCCGACATCCGGCTTCGGGTTCCAGCGCAACCCGTAGCCCAAATTGCCGCGCACATCGAGGTGATCGAACAGGCTGGCCTCCTGAAACACATAGCCGACCCTGCGCCGCCATACCGGCATGCACACCCCAGCGGCGGTGTCTTGCCACACCGCACCGGCGACGCAGACCCGCCCGCTTGCCGCCGGCTCGAGGCCGGCAATGGCCCGTAGCAAGGTGGTCTTACCGGCACCCGACGCCCCAAACACCACCGTGATGCCGCCCTCAGGCAGTTGCAGCTGCACGTCGAGGGCGAGCCCGGCGCGATCGAGCCTGAGGTCGATGTCGAGCGCGAGCGGATTCATGGCAGTACCCGCACGCGACGGCGACCCAGCAGCGCCACGCCCAGCAAGATGACGAACGAGAACAGCAGCATCGCCGTGGCCAGGCCGTGGGCACTGGCATAGTCCATGGCTTCGACGTGTCCGTATATCTGCGTCGAGATGACCTGCGTCCGGCCAGGAATGTTGCCGCCGATCATCAGCACCACACCAAACTCGCCAACTGTGTGCGCAAAACTCAGAATCGCCGCCGTGATCAGCCCGGGGCGAGCCAAAGGCAAGGCAACCGTGCAGAACGCCTGCCAAGGCGTCGCACCGAGCGTCTGCGCCACCTCGAGCGGTCGTCGGCCGACCGCCTCAAAGGCGTCGCGCAGGGGTTGCACGGCGAACGGTAGCGAGTACACCACCGAGCCGATCAGCAGGCCGGTGAACGTGAACGACAACAGCCCCCACCCCATAGACAGCGTAAAACGGCCCAGCGGCCCGTCCGGTCCCATCAGCAGGAGCAGATAGAAGCCAAGCACCGTCGGCGGCAATACCAACGGCAGGGTGACCAATGCTGCAACGGGCGCACGCCAACGCGACGCTGTCGTGGCCAACCACCAAGCCACCGGCATGGCCAGCAGCAGCAACACGACAGTGGTCGCCGCGGCGAGCTGCAGCGTCAAGCCAACGGCGGCAATGTCCGCAGCGCCTAGCCAGTCCAGACTCATTCTGGCGGAGTGTCGTAGCCGGCGCCACGAATCACGGCGCGCACCGGCTCGCTGCGCAAAAAGCCGATGAAGGCGGCGGCAGCGGGACTGTCGCGCCCTGGGTTGAGCAACACCGCCTGCTGCACGATCGGCTCGTGCAAGCGGGCCGGCACGAGCCACGCCGAGCCCTCGGTGATGCGGCCATCAACCTGAACCTGCGAGAGCGCCACAAAGCCCAGCGGAGCGTTGCCGGTGGCGACAAACTGATGCGCTTGGGTGATGTTCTCGCCGGTGACCAGACGCGGCTGCAGGCGCTCGTAGAGGCCCAGCGCGCGCAGGGTTTGGACTGCGGCCGCGCCGTAGGGCGCCAGCCGCGGATCGGCGATGGCCAAACGATCGACAGTGCTGCCGCGAAGAACCGCGCCGTCGCCATCCACCCGCCCAGCTCGCGACTCCACAGCACCAGCCGGCCAATGGCGTAGGTGACACGCGAGCCGGACACCGCATGGCCCGAGCGCTCCAACTTGGCCGGCGTCTCGTCATCGGCAGCGAGGAAGACCTCGAACGGGGCGCCGTTCTGAATCTGAGTGGCGAGCTTGCCAGTTGAACCGAACGACGCCGCCACCCTGTGACCCGTCTGCCGCTCGAACATACCCGCCAGCTTTTGCATCGGCGCGGTGAAGTTAGCGGCCACTGCCACGTGCACTTCAGCCGCGCCAACAGGCATCGGCAAGACCCAGCCGACCAGCAGCAGAGCGACTGCAGTCCGAACCATCCACCCCTCCCATCTGGTATTCACGTTGGATAGTGTAGGGCAGCGCGCAGCGCGGCCCACACGCTAGGTTCTGGCGCTGTTTCGACAAACCATACGCCGTGTGTCGCACACACTCGAATCGGTGTAATCTCGTGGCGATAAGACATGATTCAACGGCGCGGCCGTGCGGTTCACTCAACCGACGACGGCAAGAGGGCACAAAGCCCCGCGATCGCCGTACGGAGAAAAAGCTGTTGCTGCCGGTCGTTGCGGACTCGCATCGGGGCCCACGGGTTGGTGGCCACGGTGTTCATTCTGTGAAAACCAGCCTGCAATGGAGGATTGAATGATTTACGCCCATCCCGGCGAAGCCGGCGCCAAGATCCAATACAAGGCCCATTACGACAACTTCATCGGCGGCAAGTGGGTCGCCCCGATCAAGGGCCAATATTTCGACGTCGTCACCCCGATCAGCGGCAAGGTCTACACCAAGACCGCCCGCTCCACCGCCGAGGACATCGAGGCCGCACTCGATGCCGCGCACGCCGCCGCCGACAAGTGGGGCCGCACCGCGCCGACCGAGCGCTCGAACATCCTGCTCAAGATCGCCGACCGCATCGAGGCCAACCTCGAGATGCTGGCCTACGCCGAGACCGTCGACAACGGCAAGGCCATCCGCGAGACGCTGAACGCCGACATCCCCCTCTCGGCTGACCACTTCCGCTACTTCGCCGGCGCCCTGCGCGCCCAGGAAGGCTCAATCTCGGAGATCGACGAGAACACCGTCGCCTACCATTTCCACGAGCCGCTGGGCGTCATCGGCCAGATCATCCCGTGGAATTTCCCGATCCTGATGGCCGCCTGGAAGCTCGCTCCGGCCCTCGCCGCCGGCAACGCGGTGGTGCTCAAGCCGGCCGAATCGACCCCGATCTCGCTGCTGATCCTGGTCGAACTGATCGCCGACCTGCTGCCCCCGGGCGTGCTCAACGTGGTCAACGGCTACGGCCGCGAAGCCGGCCACCCCTTGGCCACCAGCACCCGCATCAACAAGATCGCGTTCACCGGCTCCACCTCGACCGGCCGCTTGATCGGCCAAGCTGCTGCCAACAACCTGATCCCGGCCACGCTGGAACTCGGTGGCAAGTCGCCCAACATTTTCTTCGCCGATGTTGCCGACCACGACGACAGCTTCTTCGACAAGGCCATCGAGGGTCTGGTGCTGTTCGCCTTCAACCAGGGCGAAGTCTGCACCTGCCCGTCGCGCGCCCTGATCCACGAATCCATCTACGACAAGTTCATGGAGCGCTGCATCGCGCGCATCAAGGCGATCAAGCACGGTAACCCGCTCGACACCGACACCATGATGGGTGCTCAGGCGTCGATGGAACAGGTCACCAAGATCGAGTCGTATCTGAAGCTGGGCAAAGAAGAGGGCGCCCAGTGCCTGACCGGTGGCAACCGCGCCCATCTGGCCGGTGACCTGGCCGGCGGCTATTACATCGAGCCGACCGTGTTCAAGGGCCACAACAAGATGCGCATCTTCCAAGAAGAGATCTTCGGCCCGGTTCTGGCCGTGACCACCTTCAAGACCGAAGAAGAAGCCGTTGCCATCGGCAACGACACGCTCTACGGTCTGGGCGCGGGCGTGTGGAGCCGCAACGGCAACGTCGCCTACCGCATGGGCCGTGCCATCAAGGCCGGTCGCGTGTGGACCAACTGCTACCACGCCTACCCGGCCCACGCGGCCTTCGGTGGCTACAAGCAGTCGGGTATCGGTCGCGAGACCCACAAGATGATGCTCGACCACTATCAGCAGACCAAGAACCTGTTGGTCAGCTACGCTGAGAGCAAGCTCGGTTTCTTCTAAGCTGCGGCGGTCGGTATCGTAGTCATACGGGGACCGGTGACGGTCCCCGTTCTCATTGAACGGGAGAAGACCCCATGGCGGACAAGGTTGTAGCCACGCCGGCGGCGCTGGCGTTTATCGAAATGCTCAAGGTCAAACACGGCCCCAACATGATTTTTCACCAGTCGGGTGGCTGCTGCGACAACAGCGCGGCCAATCTCTACATGGAAGGCGAAGTGATGGTGTTCAACGACGTCAAGCTCGGCGAGCTGGGCGGCATCCCGTTCTACATCAGCGCCTCGCAATACGAATTCTGGAAGCGCACGCAGATCATCATCGACGTGGTCGAGGGTGGCCTTGGCGGTACGTTCAGCATCGAAGCCTCGGAGGGCAAAGCCTTCATCGCCGATTCGCGGCTGTTCAGCGATGCCGAGTGGGCAGACCTGGTGGCTGCCGAACCCACACTCGACAACTAAACAAGACCGTTCCGATCGGCGGCACCGACACGCTTATAGCAACCGCGACCACGGTTGCGATTCACCCGATTTGTGATGTGTCATGGAAACTTCTTGATTGATTGCTTACACTAAGCAGTGATGGTTGAAGTTGACCATCAGACAAGGTCGGCCTCGGGTCGGCTTTGGCCGCACCGGAAGGCTGACTCATACTCGGCAAACTGGAGGCACTGACATGCGACACTTGTCCTACACGGATCTGGTGGAGCCGACGCAAGAAGCCTGCGAGGCTGAAGAACAACGCGAGAACATCGCTTTGTTCGGCGGTAGCGCAGTGGTGGTCCTGACGGTCATCGCCGTCACCATCGGTCTTGTGGCTGCACTGCTGGCATCCTGAGTCGCCGAGGTTTCTGGACACCTGTGTAACAGACGGAGTGAAGAATCCGCTGGCAGGTGAAAAAGAGACCGCTGGCACCACGGGAACCGGGCTGAAGTCTGAATGGATGCCCTTCCCAACCCCGCCCCGGCGCTCATGCGCCGCTGCCACTCCCCAGTTCTGTCTGCGCACCGCGATTCGACTCTCGCCGATGCGTAAAGGCCCGTCATGTTCGAATCGCTCTCTAACCTGATCCACCCCAGACACATGCCCACTTGGGAGATCGATCTGGTCGTGGTCTCCCGCATCGGGCTCATTCTCGTCGGCGGCTGGCTGATATCGACCTTGCTGCGCCGCGTGATCCGCCTGACCATCGCCAGCCTCGAGGCCAATACGGAGTGCGCCGAAGACCGACGCCGCATCCAGACCCTCGGCCGCGTCTTCCGCTACATCGCATCGGTGATGCTGAGCGTGGTCGTGGCGATGCTGGTGCTGGGCGAACTCGGCGTGTCGATCGCCCCACTGCTGGCCACCGCTGGCGTGGCCGGCGTCGCTGTCGGGTTCGGCGCGCAGAGCCTGGTCAAGGACTACTTCACCGGCTTTGTCATGCTGATCGAGAACCAGATTCGCCAGGGCGATCTGGTGGAGGTCGGCGGCAAGTCGGGGGTGGTCGAGGAAGTGACGCTGAGGTATGTGCGACTGCGTGACCTCGAAGGTGCCGTCCATTTTGTGCCGAATGGCGCCATCAGCACGGTTTCCAACCGCAGCCGCCAGTTTGCGTATGCGGTGGTGGATGTGCCGGTAGCGTTCGATAACGACCTCGACCAGACATTCGCCATCTTGCGTCAGGCAGGACAGGGGCTGCGCAACGATCCCGAGTGGTCGGAGCGCATCATCGGCGACCTCGAGTTGCTGGGTGTCGATCACCTCACCGAGGGCAGCGTCGTCATTCGCGCCCGAATCCGCGCGCAGGCACTCGAGTACGCGGCGGTACGGCGCGCCCTGCTCAAGGTGATGGTCGAGGGCTTGCACCAGGCCGGGACGCGATTGCCCGACGGCAACACTGCCGGTCGGCCGGTCTAGCCGACGCGGACAGCCTAGCGCCTATTTGATGAACGACCAGTTCTTGTAAAAGATGTGGTTCGCGCGGATCAACACCCCACCCAGCGCATCAACCAGTCGCCCCATCAGCGTCGGCACCAGCCCTGGACGGACCACGTCGATGAACGCGCAGTAGCGCGGCGCTTCGGTCTCATTGAAGCTCTGGTGCATCAAGGTGTCGTCAAAGATGAACATTTTCTCGTCGCGCCAGACATTGGCATGCCGCCCCACCTCGATCCATGCCTGGTCACTCTGCACATCGTTGAGGTTGTAGAGCACGCGCAGCGTCATGCGCAGCGGACCGAAATGGCGGTTGGTGGACTTTTTGCGGTTGAACACCGATACGCCGATGGTGCGGATCAGCGGGTAGTGCTGGCGAAACTCCGGGATGTCGATCGGGCCATCGATATTCTGGCCATACCACTTGAAGAAGATCATCTCGCGGGCGCCATCGCTCAACCGCGATTGGATCTTCTCCACCAGGCCCTGCTGCTTCATCGCCTCGATCAGGTCGCGAACTTCGGCCTGATGCGCCGGCGGCAGGTCCTCCAGACGGTAGACACCCTTGTTCCAGTAAGGCAGCGAAACGATGTCCATGATGATGTTGAACGGCGACAACATCCACGTGAACAGCCCTCGTCCGAAGAAATACTGGTAGACGGTGTAGCCGTCCAGTTGGCTGTTGCGGGCGACGTCGTACAGACCGCACACGAGATAGAACAAGGCAAAACTCGGGAACAGCCACGCGATCGGCACATACACAGCGAGCCGGATGGCGATGGTCTTGAACAGCTTGGCGTTGACAGTCAGATGCTGCGGTTTGGGCATGTCGATCAGCAGATCAGGGAGCGATCGGCGACGGTAGCCGACTTGCCCCCGGGGTGCAAGCCACGAAGGCCCTGGCGAGGCGCGCGGTATACTCGCAGAGATGTCGCACTCGACCTGCATGCACCCGATCCGCGCTCTGATCGCCGCTGTGCTGGCCACCGTGGCGCTGGCTTGCGCGAGCGCTTCAGCATGTGCGGCATCGTCAGGTGCCAGCGGGCGCATCGAAGTCGCGGCGAAGTCGTGGGTCCTCTACGATTTCAACGCCCGCCAGGTGCTGGCCAGCGAGCAGGGCGAGCGCCGCTTTGAACCTGCATCGCTGACCAAGTTGATGACGGCTTACCTGGTGTTTCAGGCACTGGAGCGAGGCGATATCGAGCGCAGCCGGATGGTGACAGCGTCCAAAGCCGCTCTGCTGGCGCCAGGCGCGCGCATGTATCTGGACGAACGGCATCCGGCGACCATCGACCAACTGCTGCGCGGGCTGATCGTGCAGTCGGGCAACGACGCCGCGGTGGCGCTGGCCGAGACCGTGGCTGGCAGCGAATCGCGCTTTGTCGAGCGCATGAACGCGCAGGCGCAGCGGCTCGGGCTGACCAACACGCGTTTCGCCAACGCCAGCGGCAAGCCCGAGGCCCAGCACTACAGCACCAGTCACGACATGGCTCGACTAGCGGCCGCTCTGATTCGGGACTTCCCGAAGGACTACCGCCTGTTCGCCGAGCGCGAATTCACTTTCAACGGACTTACCCAGCCCAACCGCAACCGCTTGCTCGGCCGCGACCCCAGTGTCGACGGGCTCAAAACCGGGCAGACACCCGCTGCCGGCTACTGCTTGGTGAGCTCGGCCAAACGCGGCGAGCGGCGCATCATCGCGGTGGTGATGGGTGCTGCCAACGACGCTGCGCGAGCCGCACAAAGCCAGCGGCTGCTCAATCTCGGCTTCACCCGCTGGGACGCGATGCGCGTGGGCGGCAGCTCGGCGGAGCTGGCACGGGTGCGCGTCTGGAAGGGCGAATCTCGCGACGTCGCGCTGGGCCTGGCTGGTGAGACGCTGCTGGCGGTGCCACACCAACGCCGGGGCCGCATCCAACCCCGGATCGAGGTGCGCAAGCTGGTTGAAGCACCCGTGACGGCTGGACAGCCCTTGGGTCGTCTGACGCTGGTGGCCGATGGTGAGACCCTGGCGGAGTACCCTTTGGTGGCGCGCGAGCCGGTCGAGCTGGGCGGATTCTTCCGACGACTGGTAGACACCGCCCTGCTATGGTTGGAGTGATATGACGGTCTATCTGAATGGCGATTATGTGCCGCTGAGCGAAGCCCGCGTGCCGGTGCTGGACCGCGGCTTCATCTTTGGCGACGGCATCTACGAAGTGGTGCCGGTCTACGGTCGCAAGCCGCTGCGCCTGGCGCAGCATCTGGCGCGGCTGCAGAACAGCTGCGACGCGATCCGCCTGAGCAACCCGCACACCGCCGAGCAGTGGACGGCGCTGATCGGCGACTTCATCGCGCGCCAGGACTTCGCCGACCAGAACCTTTACCTGCATCTGACACGGGGGTAGCCAAGCGCGACCACGCCTTCCCCAAGGACGCCGCGCCCACCGTGTTCATGATGGCCAATCCGCTGGTCACGCCCTCAGCCGAGCAGTTCGAGGCCGGGGTGAGCGCCATCACCACCACCGACAACCGTTGGCTGCGCTGCGACATCAAGTCGATCGCGCTGCTGGCCAATGTCTTGCTGCGGCAACTCGCGGTTGAGGCCGGTGCGGCCGAGGCGATCTTGTTTCGCGATGGCCATCTCACCGAAGGTGCTGCCAGCAATATCTTTGTGGCGAAGCACGGCGTGATCCTGGCGCCGCCGCGTGACCACCTGCTGCTGCCCGGCATCACCTATGACGCCGTCATTGAGCTGGCCCGGGCCCACGACGTGCCGCTGGAGGTCCGCACCATCAGCGAGGCCGAGGTGCGCAGCGCCGACGAACTCTGGCTGACGTCCTCGACCAAGGAAGTGCTGCCGATCACCCAACTGGATGGCAAGGCGGTGGGCAGCGGCCGCGCCGGACCGCTGGCGCGGCGGATGCTGGCGCTCTACCAATCACTCAAACAGACATGAGCGACGCCGAGAGCCTGATCGAATACCCCTGTGACTTCCCGATCAAGGTCATGGGGCTGGCCGAAGAGGGTTTCGCCAGCGCGGTGTGCCACATGGTGTGTGCGCACGTCCCGGATTTCGACGTCGCCAGCATCACCAGTCGGCCGTCGAGCAATGGCCGCTACGTGTCGCTCACCTGCACCGTGCGTGTGGTCTCCCGCGAACAACTCGACAACCTCTACCGCGACCTCAGCACGCATCCCGCGGTGTCGATGGTGCTGTGACCGTGTTTTGCGCCCCACTCGTCCGCGCCCTCGGCCGCCAAGCTTATGAGCCAGTGTGGGTGGCCATGCGTGAACACTGCGCGGCCCGCACGGCTGACAGTCCGGACGAACTCTGGTGGCTGGAGCACGAACCGGTCTACACGCTAGGCAAGGCGGGCCGCCAGGAACATCTGTTGCGGCACGTCGATACGCCGGTGCTGCGGAGCGACCGCGGGGGGCAGATCACTTGGCATGGCCCGGGCCAACTCGTGGTCTATAGCCTGCTCGACCTGCGCCGACTGGGACTCACCGCCCGCGGCGCGGTGACTCTGCTTGAGAACACGGTGATCGCAGCGCTTGCCGAGGTGGGCGTCGAGGGTCGGGCCCGCGCCGACGCCCCCGGCGTCTACGTCGATGGTGCCAAGGTGGCAGCGCTGGGGTTGCGAGTGAGTCGCGGCTGCTGTTACCACGGGCTGTCACTCAACGTCGACTGCGACCTCGCGCCGTTTGCCGCCATCGACCCCTGTGGCCATGCCGGCCTGGCCGTCACCCGCACCGCCGACCTGGGCTGCCGCGACGGTGTCACCGCGTGGGCCAGCCGCGTCACCGACGCCCTGTCCGCGCGCCTCACCGCACGGGCCGGCACCGACACGCCCGCCCCAAGCCAACTGGCCTCTGCCGCATGAGCCTCGACGCCGGCGACAAGCAGCGTGCCACGGCCAAGACGGCGCGCAACCCGATCCCGATCGTCGCCGACGGCCACGCCCTGGCCAAGCCCGATTGGATCCGCGTGCGTGCGCCGGGCGGCGAGCGCTTCGAGCAGGTGCGACGCACATTGCGCGAGCACGGTCTGCACTCGGTCTGCGAGGAGGCGGCTTGCCCCAACATCGGCGAGTGCTTTGGCGGCGGCACCGCCACCTTCATGATCCTCGGGGACATCTGCACCCGCCGCTGCCCCTTCTGCGACGTCGCCCACGGCCGACCACTGCCCCCTGACAACGCCGAACCGCAACAACTGGCCGACGCCATCGCTGCGCTCGGTCTGCGGTATGTGGTCATCACCAGCGTCGATCGCGACGACTTGCGCGACGGCGGCGCCCAGCACTTTGCCGACTGCATCGCCGCCCTTCGCGGCGCCGCGCCAGGGACCCGGATCGAGGTGCTCGTCCCCGACTTTCGCGGCCGTCAAGCGCGTGCGCTGGACATCCTTGCTGCGCAGCCCCCGGACGTGTTCAACCACAATCTCGAGACCGTCCCGCGCCTCTACCGCGAAGCCCGCCCCGGCGCCGACTACGCCGAGTCGCTGTCGCTGCTGCGCGACTTTGCGGCACGCTGCCCGACCGTGCCGACCAAATCGGGCGTGATGCTCGGTCTCGGCGAGACCGACGACGAGGTGCTGGCGGTGCTGAGCGATCTGCGCAGCCACGGCGTGACCCTGCTGACGCTGGGCCAGTACCTTCAACCGAGCGCGGGGCATCTGCCGGTGCGCCGTTATGTACCCCCCGCCGCCTTCGCCGACTGGCAGATGCGCGCCGACGCCATGGGCTTTGTCAACGCCGCCTGCGGCCCGCTGGTGCGCTCCAGCTACCACGCCGAAGCCCAATCGACCGGCGCGTGACCACAGGGCGCACGGCAAGCCCAAAAAAGCTTAGATTAGAAGCGTTCGTCTTTTGGGCCACCCGCATGCCCGATGCGCTACTGACGCCACTGCTTACTACCGTCCTCGCTTTGACAGCGGCTGTCATTGCGTATGGCGTGTCGCGGCGGAACGGCTGGCTTGCCGCGCATCAACGCGTGACGCGGTCGGTCGAGGAGCGCGCCCGCGAACTCGCTCAAGAGATGACCGAGGCGCTGAAAGCCGGCCAAGCGCGGCAGCACCTGATCATGGCTGGGTCGGGCGTGTGCTTGTGGGACTGGGACCTCGCAA
This sequence comes from Betaproteobacteria bacterium, assembly GCA_009927815.1. Classification (GTDB taxonomy): domain Bacteria; phylum Pseudomonadota; class Gammaproteobacteria; order Burkholderiales; family UBA3065; genus UBA3065. The sequence continues at coordinate 15,937 of RFMI01000111.1, forward strand.
CTGACGAGGTGTACGTCGAGGGCAGCTTGGGCGACGGCGCGGATCCCGGCTTTGACGGCGAACGCTGGCCCTCCAACGTCTGGTTCCGCTCGGTCCACAGTGAAGACCAAGCCGCGATGTGGGCCTTGCTTGACGAGCATATGCGCGGCAATACCGCAGTCTTCGAGGCCGAGTACCGTCTGGTGCCGCGCGATGGGCAACCCTATTGGGTGATGGCGCGGGCCGTGGTGATCGACCGTCGCGACGACGGCTCGCCCGCCCGCCTTAGCGGCACCCTGATCGACATCAACAGCCGCAAGACCATCGAGATGGCGCTGGAACAAGAGCGGCGCCTGTTCAACAGTGGGCCGGTCATCGTCACCAGGCTCCGCCTCGATGAGGAGCCGACACACAGCTATTTCTCCAGCAACGTCTACGAACTCTGGGGCTATCCGAACGGCTCGCTCGAGCATGCCTGTGCGGTGTCGAGCCTGGTGCATGCCGGCGACCTCGAGCGCACCCTGCACACTTGGGATACGGTGATCGCCACGGGCGGACGCCACCTGCAGACCGAGCTGCGCTACCGGATGCACGACGGCGGCTACCGCTGGCACTCGCTCTACGGCAAGGTGGTCAAGGACAGTACACCACCGGAACTGGTCGGCTATCTGATCGACATCGAAGACCGCAAACAGGTCGATCAGGAGATCGCTTCGCAAAAAGCCATGCTCGAGGAACTGGTGGTCACGCTGCGCGACTCGGAACAGGAACGCACGCTCTTGCACCAGACCGGTGACATGCTGAATTCGGCCAAGACCATCGACGAGGCCTGTGCCATCGTGCAGCGCACCGCACAGGTGATGTTCCCGGACTGGAGCGGCGCCATCAGCACCAGCGATGGCGACGGCCAGCTGACCGTGCGCGACCAGTGGGGCAGCGAGGTCGCCACACGCCTGCTGCCGACCTTCGGTAACGAGCACTGCTGGGCACTACGACGCGGGCGCAGTCACACCTTCCTCGACGCCCGCCGCAGCGTGCCCTGCCAACATATCGATTGCAGCGACGAACTGCACGCCACCCTCTGTGTGCCGATGGTTGCCGACGGCAAGGTGGTGGGGGCGCTACACCTGCTGGCCGATGAGCATGTGGTCGATGGCGAGGTGGTGCGAACCATGGAGCGCGCGCAACGGCTCGGCGAAACGCTCAAGCTGTCGCTGTCCAACCTCGGGCTGCGCGCCAGTCTTCAGGAACAAGCCGTACGCGACGGTTTGACCGGCCTGTACAACCGTCGGCTGTTGGCCGAACGCCTGCCGATCGAGTTGGCCCGCTGCGAGCGCACCGATCAACCACTGGTGCTGGCCATGGTCGATATCGACCATTTCAAGCGCTTCAACGACACCTACGGCCACAAGGCTGGTGATCTGGTACTACATGCTGTGGCGCGCTGCATCAATGAGAGCGTGCGCGGTTACGACCTCGCCTGCCGCTACGGCGGCGAAGAGTTCTGCATCGTGCTGCCCGGGTGCTCGATCGAGGCCGCGCTGGCTCGACTGAGGGCCATGCAACAGCTGGTGAGCGCGCTCAGCCTGCGCCATGGCGGCCAGGCGCTACCGCCCGTCACCTTGTCGGGTGGATTGGCGATAGCGCACGCTGAATCCACTGAGCAGCTCATCGCCCGCGCCGACGCGGCCCTCTACGCCGCCAAGGCGGCGGGCCGCGACCGCGTCTGCTGTGCCGAGGGCGACGACGCCCGCATCAGCCAGACCTTGCAACCGCGACGGCTCGGCTAGCGCCTCAGACCCGCACACCGCTCGCTCAGTCGACGCTGAAACGGTGCTTGACGCTGAGTCGCGCACCGCTCTCAATGAGCGCAAGCAGGCGGTCGATGTTGGGGTGCTTGCCCGGGTTGGCGCGCGCGTCATCGGTGTGCTCTGCGTACAACTCGAGGCCAGTCTGCGCGGCCAGAGGGGTGATTGCGCCAAAGTGCTGACCCAAAAAGTTGTACACCGCCAGCGAGCCGGCCTGACCCGGTTTGTTGTCGATGCTGGCGACGGTCGCACCACGCTCGTCGAGCAGATCAAGTCCGCCCAAATGCGACACCGGCGGCAATTGTTTGAGGTTATCGGCAAAAGCCATCGCAGTCTCCAGAAAGTCGCAGCACGGCTGACTAGGCCACCAATGCCCGGCACAAGTCGCGCACCATGCGCGAACGCTCGTTCAGCGGCACCGCCGGAATCGGCAAGCGAATGCGGTCCGCGCCCATAAAGCGTGCGCCGCGGGTCTTCTGCACCAGCTCCATCAGACGCAGCGGATCCACCGTGGTGTCGGCGCGGAACTGCAGCGACAGCGCCTCATCCGACGCGTCGAGTTTGACGATGCCCAGACCGCTGCAGGCCAAGCGCAGGCGGTGACATTCGAGCAAGGCCTGTGCTGGCGCCGGCAGCTGGCCGAAGCGGTCGACCAGCTCCTCGTGCAGCTGAGTGAGTGCGTCCTCACTGTCGCAATTGGCGAGCCTTTTGTAGAGGATCAGGCGCTGATGGGTGTCGCCGCAGTAGTCTTCTGGCAACAGTGCTGGGGCATGCAGATTGATCTCGGTGGTGACAGCCAGCGGCGCCTCGAGGTCTGGCTCGCGGCCGGCCCGCAGTGAGCGCACCGCCGAGTTGAGCATGTCGATGTACATGCCGAAGCCAACCTCCTGCATCTGCCCGGACTGGTTGTCGCCGAGCACTTCGCCGGCGCCGCGGATCTCGAGGTCGTGCATCGCCAGGTAAAAGCCGGAACCGAGCTCCTCCATGGCCTGGATCGCCTCCAGCCGCTTGCGGGCCGATGTCGACAAACTCTCATCGCCCGCCGTCAGCAGATACGCATAGGCCTGGTGGTGGCTGCGCCCGACCCGCCCGCGGAGCTGGTGCAGCTGCGCCAGGCCGAACCGGTCCGCCCGGTTGATGAGGATGGTGTTGGCGGTCGGCACGTCGATGCCGGTTTCGATGATGGTCGTACACAGCAACAGGTTGTGGCGCTGGTGGTAAAAGTCGCGCATCACCTGCTCCAACTCGCGCTCGGCCATCTGACCGTGAGCGACGCCGATGCGCGCCTCGGGGACCATCTGCGCCAGCTTGTCGCGCATGTGCAGGATGGTGTCGACCTCGTTGTGCAAAAAGTACACCTGCCCGCCACGCTTGAGCTCGCGCAGCACCGCCTCGCGGATGTGGCCCTCGCTGTAGGGCACCACCAGGGTTTTGATCGCCAGACGACGCTGCGGCGCGGTGGCGATCACCGAGAAGTCACGCAGTCCCTCGAGGCTCATCGCCAGCGTGCGCGGAATCGGCGTGGCCGTGAGCGTGAGCACGTCGACTTCGGCTCGCAGGCTTTTCAGTGCCTCCTTCTGGCGCACGCCGAAACGATGCTCTTCGTCGATGATGACCAGGCCCAGGTTCTTGAACTTGACGTCCTTCTGCACCAGCCGGTGGGTGCCGATGATGAGATCGATGCTGCCCGCCTCCAGCCCCTTGAGCGCGGCGGTCTGCTCCTTGGCAGTGCGAAAGCGCGACAACTCGGCGACGCGGATCGGCCATTCAGCCAAGCGATCGGAGAAGTTCTGAAAGTGCTGCTCGGCCAGTAGCGTGGTCGGCACCAACACCGCCACCTGGTAGCCGGCCATCAGCGCGACAAACGCAGCGCGCATGGCGACCTCGGTCTTGCCGAAACCGACGTCACCGCAGACCAGCCGGTCCATCGGTTGGCCCGAGGTGAGGTCCTGCAGCACTGCGCCGATCGCCGCGGCCTGGTCCGGCGTCTCCTCGAAACCAAAGCCTTCGGCGAACACCGCGTAGTCGTGCTCGGTGAGCGGGATGGCGCGTCCCTGACGGGCAGCGCGCTGGGCATACAGGTTGAGCAGCTCGGCGGCCGTGTCGCGCACCGCCTTGGCGGCACGGCGTTTGGCCTTCTCCCACTGGCCGGACCCGAGCTTGTGCCACGGGGCCGACTCCGGCGGACCGCCGGTGTAGCGCGAGATGACGTGCAACTGCGAGACTGGCACGTAGAGCGCGTCGTCGCCGGCATACTCGATGTGGAGGAATTCGGCCATGCCCTCGCCGACGTCGGCGCTGATCAGGCCGCGGTAACGTCCCACACCGTGCGACTCGTGGACCACCGGATCGCCGATGCGCAGCTCGGTGAGGTCGCGCAGGGTGCCCTCGGCGCTGCGACGGGCATCGTCGCGACGGCGACTTTGCCGCACCTGCGCGGCGTACAGCTCAGCTTCGGTGACCACCGCAAAGCCGCCCTCGTCGTCCAACCAGCCTTGGGCGAGCGGGCCTGCGGTGAGGCGCAGGCGCGGTGTGTCGTCGGCGGGCGCGACAAACGCCGCCCAGCCGTCGCACGCGGCCGGCTTCAGTGCGTGTTCGGCCATCAGCTGTGACAGCGTCTCGCGCCGGCCCGCCGATTCGGCCACCACCAGCACACGACCGGCGAATCCGTCGACAAAGCGGCGCAACGCCCCCAGCGGATCGTCGGCGCGGCGGTCGATGGTGAGCGCCGGCAATGCTGCGGGTGCAGCGCTCACGCGCACCTGAGGCCGATTGGCTAGGCTGGCGAACAGCGCCTCTGCCGTAAGGAAGATCTCGCCCGGTGGCAACAATGGGCGCTCCGTGTCGCCGCGGAACAGATCGTAGCGAGACCGCGTGTCGCGCCAAAAGGCCTCGGCGGCGGCGTGGACGTCGTGGTGCAGCAGCACGACCGCGTCATCAGGCAGATAGTCGGTCAGGGTCGCCAGCTGGTCGAAGAACAGCGGCAGGTAATACTCGATGCCGGGCGGCGCGACGCCGTTGCTCACATCTTTGTAGATGCGCGAGCGGCTGGGGTCACCCTCCATGTGCTCACGGTAGCGGCTGCGAAAGGCGGTGCGAGCGGCCTCGTCCAGCGGGAACTCGCGGGCTGGCAACAAACGCACCTCGGGTACCGGGTAGATGGTGCGCTGGGTCTCGGGGTCGAAAGTGCGAATCGACTCGATCTCGTCGTCGAACAGGTCGAGCCGATACGGCACGGGACTGCCCATCGGGAACAGGTCGATCAGGTTGCCGCGAATGCAAAACTCCCCCGGCGACAACACTTGGGTCATGTGGGTGTAGCCGGCCACGGTCAACTGCTCGCGCAGTTTCTTTTCGTCGAGCCGCGTGCCCTTCTTCAGGAAGAAGGTGCGCGCCGCGACATAGCTGACCGGCGCCAGCCGGACCATGGCGGTGCTCACCGGCGCGATGAGCACGTCGCACTGCCCCTGGCTGCTCTGATACAGCGCGGCCAGCCGGTCGGAGACCAAATCCGGATGCGGCGACAGCGTGTCGTAGGGCAGCGTCTCCCAATCGGCCAACAGGTTCACGCGCAATCCGGGGGCGAACCAAGCGATCTCGTCCGACAAGCGTTGCGCGCTTTGGCCATCGGCGGTCAGCACAACCAAGCGTTGCGCCTCGCCAAAGCGGGCGATGGCGCGCGCGTCGGCAGCCCCAGCCAGTGGCGGCCAATCGAGCGTCTGGCCGGCGGGAGGACGGCGGAATGCGGAGTCGGGGGCGTTCATTAGGCGGCGGATTATACGAGTCGCCGCCGCAGCCCGGTCAGTGTGTCGGACCCGACACCGCAGTGCCCGGCAAAGGCTCACCACTGGCTTCGTGCAGGGCCTGGTTGCGCGCCATCACCTCCTTGCGGAGTTCGCGGCGCATCTGCGCGGCCTTGAACAGCCGACGCTCGGCCTCGCTCTCGATAATCAATGGCGGGGCTTGAGTCGGCTTGCCATCCTCGTCCATGCAGACCATGGTGAAGTAACAACTGTTGGTGTGACGCTTGGCCAAGGTCTTGAGGTTCTCGGCGACCACCTTGACGCCGATTTCGAGCGACGAACTGCCAACGTAGTTGACGTGTGCCAGCACAGTGATCAGCTCACCAACCTGGATCGGTTCCTTAAAGAACACATGGTCCAGCGACACCGTGACGCAGTAGCTTTTGCAATAGCGTGCGGCGCAGGCGTAAGCCACCTGATCCAGCAGTTTGAGCAGCGAGCCACCGTGCACCCGGCCGGAAAAATTGGCCATGTCCGGGCTGGCGAGTACGGTCATGTGCAGGGTTTTTTCCTGCTGGCTAGGGGGAGTCGGCTCAAGCGTCGGGTCTGCTGCGGGGGCGGCCATGGGGAATCCTGTGGTGGGCTAAACGGCGGGACAGGCCTTCAATGTAACGAGCCTCTGTAAGCGCTGCAATCGATGCCGTGACCGCGCTCGGGACGGCTGTGCTGACGCCAAGCCCAGGGCGGCTCCGGATCGCCGGCCCACAAGCCAATGCGTGACTCGCGCGCCTGCCGCCAGGCATGTTCGTAGGCGCTTTGCAACTCAGCTGGCTGGCCATCGAGGTATTTGCGCACCCGCCACACCAGTCCGGCGCGCAGCAGTGCTACCGCCAGGTCCTCGCCATCAATAGAGACGCTGGCGACCGTGCGGCCGTAGCGATCCTGACCGTGCGACTGCCACTCGACCGCGGAAGACCCACACGCCCGGGCCGCCACAAAATCACGTGCCACTTCGCCGCCAGCTTGCCCCGACTCGGGCGCATCGATGGCCAAGAGCCTGAGCGTGCGCGGCTGACCCTCGCCGTCGATGACGCGCAGGGTGTCGCCGTCGACGACGCGCTCCACCTGACCCGGCTGCAGGGGTTCGCCGTGCGAAGTGAGCCACACCATGGCGGCTGCAAACAACAGCGTGGCAAGGCCGACGCGGCGCCCACGGCGCCATGCATTAGCGTCCGCGCTTACCCTAAAAAGATTGCGATACATCAATCCTCTGAGTCCCTGTTTTGCGCTAGTCGGATTATCCTATCGGCAACGAGACGGTGTGCGATGTTACGGGCCGTTCTGCCCTCACCGCTCGCGGCAATCTGCTGTTTGACGGACCCACCGCATCGGAGGTCACTTTGAAGAACACATTCGTCAATTTCACCAACCGGGTGCAACAGTTGTATGCCACCCACCCTGCCGAATCGGTGGAGGTGGATGCACTGCTGACCCATCTGCACGAACAGAATCAGTCGGGCGTACCGGTCTGCATCACCGATCTGGTGCGCGCCGATCGCTTCGGCACGCTGCCGACGCTAAGCAAGCGACTCCACGAGATGGAGGCGCGGGGCTCATCCGCGTCACCCCTGGCGCCGACCGGCGCACGCGGCTGGTGACGGTCGATCAGGCCGGATTGCAACTGCTCGACGAGCGCGCTGCGCTGCTGCGAGAGCGCTGGAGGCCGCAGGCCGCAAGCTCGAAAGCGCCTCGACGCACTGATCTGCCCAAGCGCCGGCCCCGCTCAAGCGGCGGGGAGTGGCGCTTGCTGTAGCAGGGCGTTGACCCACTGCATCTGTTGCGGCAAGCACACGGTGTGCAAATCGTAGTGGCGCACGGCACATGCTCGCGCCGCGGCTCCAAGGCGTGAGCGCTGGTCCGGATCGTCCAGCAGCTCGACAACCCGTGCTGCCAATGCCGCTGGATCAAAAAAGTCCACCAGACGGCCGGTCTCGCCATCAACAATCGCCTCGCGCAACGGCGCTGTATCGCTGGCGACGATGGCGCAGCCAGCGCTCATCGCCTCCAACACACTCCAGCTGAGCACGAACGGGTACGTCAGGTACACGTGCACCGTGCTCACCTGCAACAGCCGCACAAAAGCTGGATAGGGCAGACGCCCCACAAAATGCACGCGCGCGCGGTCCGGCGGACGCAAACGGTCGCGCACCTCGTCAGCGAAGATGTCCTTCCAGGTACGGCCCTTGGGCGGTCGCGTCCCGTAGCTAACGTCTTCACCGCCGACGATCACCACTTGCGCCTGCGGCCGCGCTCGCAGCAGGTCCGGCAAACTGCGCATGAAGGTATGGTAGCCACGGTAGGGCTCGAGATTGCGGTTGACAAAGGTAACCACCTCGTCGCCGCGTGACACGCACAGCGCGTGTTCGGACGGCGGCGTTGCGCCAGACCGGAGCAAGGGCTGCGAGGGCAAGCTTAAGGTGGCGTCAGACTGCGGCGACAGGGCAACGGTGTCGATGCCATCGTGGATCACGCTGATGCGGCTGCGAAACGGCTCGGGGAAGGTGCTGGCCTGCCATACGGTGGGCGACAGACCGGCATCGGCCTGCTCGAAATGCAGCAGGTTATTCAGATTGCGCAGCCGTAGACGGCAGGCGTCGCCGGGCTCAAGGCTGGGAAATTCAGGATCGAAGCCGGCGTCGGCCCCCGCCGACCGATGGTAGAACTCGCAGTAGATGCCCAGCCGGGTGTCGGGCCAGACATCCTTGACGAACAGGCTCTCACCCCAACCGTGGTGGGCAATCACCGCATCGGGCGTGTAACCCTGTGCGCGAAGATCGAGCGCCTTGCGAAACCAGGCCTCCCCCCGCCTCAGCTTGGAATCGAAATCAGAGAGCCATGGGTGCAGACCCGACGGCATACTGTTCGGCAGTTGGTAGGGCTGTAGATCGACCCCCCGCCATTCACCGGGCTCGGCGGCTTGCAAGGTAGTGGCCATCACCTGGTGCCCCTGGCGGGTCAGCGCTGGCGCCAGATGCCGGAACTGGCCGGGGAAATTCTGGTGGACGAGGAGAACGCGGGCCATGGCTGGGAGCGAGTGTATCGCCGGCAGGACACTGCCGATCGTCATAAAAACTACATCCTGCCGTAATCAATCGCCGGGGCGTTCGGCTTAACCTCCGAATTTGGGTAAGCTGTAGCCTGTAAAGCAACAGTTAACACACGTAAATCAGCCTCCAGAGGGTCACTCGATTGCTCGCAAAATTCCTGCAGCACCAACCCTTCTCCCGTAAATTCGCATTGATCGGCCTTTCCACGCTGGCCTTGGTCTTAGGGCTGGTTGCCCTGATCGCCAGCCTGATCTGGGCCGACATTGATTTCGCCCGGCGCGAAAAAGCCGGCGTGTCATACACCCGCAACATCGCGCCGCTGGTCAGCGCACTACAGATGCAGCGTCAGCAAGCCCTCGACGCCATCGGCGGCTCGACAACGGCCAAAAATGCCTTCATCGCAACCGGCAAAACGCTGGAGCCGCTCATCGCCAAACAAAAAGCTCTAGGCGAGCGATACGACGGAATGTTCGCCACCAGCGCCACCAGTGCCGCCTTGCTTGAGCGCACCAGCCGTCTGCTGGGCAATCTGCCGCCGAGCGAGCTTCAAGTGCACAGCGAGCACGATCAGGTGATTGCCGACTGGATCGCTCTGACCCAAGACATCGCCAACAAGAGCAACCTGACACTCGACCCCGAGTTCCCAACGTTTTACGGCCAGGATATGGCTTTGGTGCGTTTGTTGCCGCTGTCGGAGTCGGTGTCGCTCACGCGCATCAAGGGCTTGGCTGGCCTGGCCCAAAAAGACCTGCCGATGGTCGCCCGCAGCGAACTGCTCGGCACGCGTTCGGCGGTCATGCAGGGCCTACGCGACCTGCGCGCAGGGGCTGAGGGTGCAAGCCAGTTGCCCGGCCTCGACGCCGAGCAACTCAAGGCCCAACTGCAAGAGATCGACGCCATCGCCGATTTGTTCAGCGAGTCGATCCAACAAATCGCACTGGAAAGCAATTTCGAGCACTCCAGTTCAGCGTTTGCCGAAGAATCTGACCGCCTGCTCAAAGTGTCAGGCGCCATGATCGGTCCCCTGCTCGAGGGCGTAGATCACGGTTTGGATGCGCGCATCCAGACTGCTTTCTGGCGCATCGGACTGTCGGTGTTGGCCTCCTTGCTGATTGCCAGTGCGGTGACTTACGCGTTCTGGATCATCAGCCACCAGGTCACGCATGGTGCGCGTCTGATCGGTGACGCCAGCAGCGAGCTCGCCAAAGGCGATTGCCGGGTGCGCATCGCGTTTGACAGTGGCGACGAGCTCGGCGCCATCGCGCGGCGCGTCAATCGCACGGCAGAAAGCTTCTCGACGTTGCTGCTCAACGTTCAAGCGAAGTCGGGGCAGGTGGCGTCGGCAGCCAATGACATCGCCAACGCAGCCAGTGTGTCGAGTTCAGCCGCATGCGCCGAGAGTGAGGCCACTTCGACCATCGCATCGGCCATCGAGGAAATGACCAACAGCCTCGGCGAGACCGCCCGGCTCACCGAGCAGGCCGCCGGATATTCACGCGAATCGGGCCGACTGGCCAACGACGGTCAGGTGATCGCGCACAACGCCTCGCAAGAGATTCTGCGGGTGGCCGATCGTGTGCGCGACTCGGCCAGCCGGATCGAGCAATTGGACGCGCGCTCGTCCGACATCGACGCGATCGTCAACACCATCCGCGGACTGGCCGAGCAGACCAACCTGCTGGCGCTCAACGCCGCCATCGAAGCGGCGCGCGCTGGCGACGCCGGACGCGGATTCGCGGTGGTGGCCGACGAGGTGCGCAACCTGGCCGAACGCACCCGCGAGGCCACGCGAGCCATTAGTGAGATCGTCGAGTCGATCCAGACCGAAGTGCGTTCGGCGGCGGGCGATATTCTTGAGTGCACCGAACGGGTCAACGCCACCGTGGCGCTGGCCAGCGAGGTCTCGGATGCCCTGCAGCGCATCCGCGATTCGGCCGACGTAACGCTGCGCGAGGTGGGCGGCATCGAAGCGGCCACGCGCGAGCAGAGCAGTGCGTCGGAGGAGATCGCCAAGAGCATCTCCAACATCGCGCTGATGATCGAGGAAACCAGCCGGAACGCCGAACAGAGCGCGAAGGTGGCCGAACATATGCGCGAACTCTCGGTGGAACTCAACAGCACGGTGGGTCAGTTCAAGGCTTAAGGGCCCCGCCGTTTACGGCAGACATTGGCTAGAGTTTCACAGCCGTAACAACGCTCTGCACCATCCAATTCAGCGGGTAAAGTAGGCCGTGGTCGCCATCAACCTGTTCGCACTGGTCACGTTGGGCTGGGCGGTCTGGCAGTCCTTGCAGGGCTAATGAGAACGAGCGTTTACCGGTCCAATTGACTCGATACCTGGCTTCGTATTCATCTCCTCCTGCGTTAAGATGTACGTGTACATCCCAGAAGGATTCGCCATGGCCAACACCAAACTTTTCAAGAACGGCAACTCGCAAGCTGTGCGCATTCCTGCCGAACTTGCCTACAGCACGTGGGACATTGATCTGGTCATCGAGCGACAAGGGGACGAGTTGCGCATCCGTCCGGCACAGCGCCGCATGGGCGACGTGTTGGGTAAGCTGGCCAAGTTCTCACCTGACTTCATGGCCCAGGGCCGGGGCGAAAACAGTGAGGGCGAGCGCGAG
>RFMI01000050.1 GCA_009927815.1 Betaproteobacteria bacterium
CCTGTATCGATGCCAATGAGGAGGCGATGGCCCTGACGCGAACGCGCATGGCGCTGTTGCAGGATGCGCTGGATCGCGGCGATTATTCGGACATCGCCGCCCTCGACGGGTCTGACCCGACTCCCTGACCATGATCTCGGTCGACGTCCGCGCGCTGACGTCGCTGCCCAGCCAGACCGGGCCGGAAATCTCGCCGACGCCCTTGGCCATCGGCGACGTGATTCGTGCCCGCGTGGTGGAGGCGGCGCCAAGGCCAGCCCGTGCTGATGCTCGGTGGCGCCACCATAGCCGCCGAATTGCCGTTCCCTGTCACGCCAGGGCAGTCGCTCGAATTCACCGTCCTCGAGATCGCGCCCGAGATCAAGCTCGGCCTGACTCGCCCCGTGCCAGACACCGCGGATGGCCCGCCAGCGGGGACGACTGCCAATCTGTCGACTGCCGGTCGTCTGCTTGGCGACCTGGGGGATGCCCTGCCTGCCGCCACGACGCTGCCCACCGTGACTGTTCCTGGCGCCGACCGGCCTGACTTGTTGCGTGATCCGACGCGTCTCGCGCTAAGCCTGCGACAGGCCGTCGACCAGAGCGGTTTGTTTTACGAGTCGCACCAGGCGCAATGGATTGGCGGTCTGCGCGGTGAGGCGAGCCTTCGTAGTGAGCCCCAGGCGGCATGGCCCCTGGCGACAGCATGCCGACGACCGACGCAACGGTACTGGCCAGCCGTTGGCGAAGGGCGAACCTTCGGGCGAGCTGGTGCAGATGGTGCGTCAGCAGCTTGACGTGTTGCAGCAGCAGACCGTCGCATTTCGAACCGATCTGGCGCCCGGCATTGCCGTAGATTGGCGTACGCGCGTCGATCCGGACGGGCAGCGCGGCGGCGACAACGGCGCTGAAGCCCGCAGCTGGGAGACGCTGCTGAGTAGTGAGCTCGGGTCACTCCAGCGCGTCGATGCCCGCGTCGGCCTGTCGGGGGACCGCGTGCGTCTGACTCTGCAGGCCAATGACGCGGCGCTCGCGCGGATGCGGGGCCGCGTGCCGGAGCTCGTGCTGGCGCTGGAGGCGGCCGGACTCAAGCTCGCCAACGTCGACTTTCGCGCGGCCGGCCGATGCGGCTGCAGACGACTCTGCGCCATGAGCCAGCAGACGCCGCCGCGCGCAGCCGTCGCCCTCGCCTACAGCGAGGCGCAGTCGGCGCCGACCGTGCTCGCCAAGGGCAAAGGCGAGCTGGCCGAGCGCATCATCGACAAAGCGCGTGAGGCCGGCATCTTCGTTCACGAGTCGCCCGACCTGGTGCGGCTGCTGCTGGAGGTCGACCTCGACGCGCAGATCCCGCCGGTGCTCTACCGCGCGGTGGCCGAAGTGCTGGCATGGCTCTACCGCATCGAGCGCGGCGAACGAGCCGATGCGCCGGTCGCCGAGGGCTTGCCGGAGTCTCTCCGTGGTCTGACGGACGAGGACCGGCCAGCCTAGATTACCGCGATCGCCTGCGCCAGATCGCTTTCCAGGCGCGCCACATGGTGGGCGTTGGCGAGCTCCTCACCCGATACTAAAAAGCTGTCCTCGGCGCGTTCGCGCAGCGTGTTGATCTTGGCCGAGTGCACGGCAACGCCATGCTGCAGCAGGACCTGCGCCATGCGCGACAGCAGCCCGGGCCGATCGGCGGCGATCACAGTGAGGATGCGGTACTGCGGGTTGTCGCCACCACGCAGGCTGATCTCCGGGCTGATCGGGAAATGTTTGACACGCCGGCTGATGCGCCCCTGCAAAGGCGGTGGCAGCGGTTCCGCGCTGACCAGCGTCGCCCGCAGTTCGTGTTCGATCAGGTTGATAACGTCGCGGTAACTGCTGTTGTTGCGTGCCGGATCCAACACCAGAAACACGAACAGGTTGTAGCGGCGACGCGTGGTGTGCAGACGCGCCTCGACGATGCTGTACCCGGCACGCTCGAAAAAGCCGCTACAACGGGCGAACAGGTCGTCGCGCTCGGGGCTGTAGACCAGCACCTGCAATCCCTCGCCGATGGGTGACAGCCGCGCGCGCACCACCGGCTCAGGATTCGCGGTCTTGCCGTACAGTGCCCGCGCATGCCAGGCGATGTCGCCGGGTTCGTGGCGCATGAAGTATTCGGGCTCGAGCGTTGCCCAAAAGCCGCGGTTGGCCTCGGCGTCGAGGGCATACAGGCGCAGGATGTTTTCCGCCTCGATCTGGCGCGACTGAGTCCAGCCACCGCCGTCGCCACGTTCGCCTCGCAGATGACGCAGCGACAGCCGGTAGAGGTCTTCCAGCAGCTTGCCTTTCCAAGCGTTCCAGACCTTTGGGCTGGTGCCTCGGATGTCGGCCACGGTGAGCAGATAGAGCGCTGTCAGCGCGCGTTCGTCAGGGACCTGCGCACAAAAGCTGGCAATCACCGCCGGGTCGGCGAGGTCCTGTTTCTGCGCGGTCGCCGACATCAGCAGGTGGCGATCGACCAGGAACTCGATCAAGCGCGTGTCGTTGCGGTTGACCCCGTGGCGCCGACAAAAGCGGCGGACATCCAGCGCCCCCAAAGTCGAGTGGTCGCCGCCGCGGCCCTTGGCGATGTCGTGGTACAGCGCCGCGATGTAGATCAGCGCCGGCCGCTCGAATTCGGCCATCAGCCGGCTGCAGAGCGGGTACTCGTGGGAAAACTCGGCCTGGGCGAAGCGGCGGACGTTGCGCAGCACCATCAGGATGTGCTCGTCGACCGTGTAGACGTGGAATAGGTCGTGCTGCATCTGTCCGACGATGCGGCCGAACTCCGGCAGGTAGCGTCCCAGCACGTCGTAGCGGTTCATCCGCCGCAGGTTGTGGGTGACCGCGTGCGGGTGGTCGAGGATGGCCATAAAGGTCGCGACGTTCTGCGGGTCGCGTCGAAACGCGGTGTCGATCAGGCGGCGGGCGCGCCACAACTGCCGCAGCGCCCCAGCGCTCAGGCTGCGCGCCTCCGGGTGGCGGGCCAACTCAAGGAAGGCGCGCAGGATGTTGGCCGGCCGGCGCTCGAACACGTCGTCGGCGGTGATGTCGAGCAGACCGTCGCGCACCACAAAGTCGTCGTCCACCGCCAGCGTCCGGCCGATGTGCACGCTGGCGAACGATGCGTCAAAGGTGCGCAGCAGGATGGTGTTGAGCAGGTTGACGGCCTTTGCGGTGCGGTAGTAGCGCTGCATCAGCCACTCGGACGCGCGTTTGCCGCGACCATCGAGCAGGCCGAGCTCTCGTGCCAGCGGTGCCTGCCAGTCGAACAGCAGGCGGTCCTCCCGGCGCTTGGCCAGCCGGTGCAGGCGAACGCGGAGGTCTTGCAAAAAGCGCTGATGACGGCCGATGAGCGCGGCTTCGGCGGCGGTGAGCAGGCCTGCGCGTGCCAGCGCCGGCCAGCTTGAGCCGAATCCGCAGGCGCGTGCCATCCACAGCACCACATGCAGGTCGCGCAGACCACCCGGCGCCTCCTTGATGTTGGGCTCTAGGCTGAATGCCGCATCCTGCAGGCGGGCGTGGCGCTGTTCCTGCTCCACCCGTTTGGCCTGCACGAACAGCCGCACATCCATGGCCGCAGCGTGGGCGGCACGGAATCGCTCGAATAGGGTGCGGTTGCCGGCGAGCCAGCGCGATTCGAGCAGATTGGTCTGCACCGTGATGTCGGACCGCGCCGCTTCGAGACACTCGTGGACGGTGCGCACGCTGTGGCCCACCTCCAACCCGATGTCCCACAAGGTGCCGACAAAGCGGTCCAGCAGTGGCTGCTCGTCCGGGCCGACCGGGGCGTCAAGCAGCACCAGCAGGTCGACGTCGGAGTAAGGGAAGAGCTCGCCGCGGCCGTAGCCGCCGACCGCCGTGAGCGACCAGTCGGGCGGCATCTCCAGCATCTGCCAGACCTGGCGCAGGGCATCGTTGACGGTGCGACCCCAGTCCCGCAGCAGAGACGCCGGGCCGCCGACCGGATAGGCCGCTTGCAGGTCGCTGCGACGCTGCGCAACCCGACGGCGCAGGTCGGCGACCCGCGCGCGCAGAGCGTTGTCGGTCACGGTGGCGGCGGGCTGCCGGCCGAGACCGTGAGCACCTCGAAGCCGTCTTCGAGCACAGCCACTGTGTGTTCCCACTGCGCCGACAGCGAGTGGTCCTTGGTGACGATGGTCCAACCGTCGCCGAGCTGGCGGATGCCGGCACGACCGGCGTTGATCATCGGCTCGATGGTGAAGACCATCCCCTCGACCAGCTTGAGGCCGGTGCCGGGGCGGCCGTAATGCAGGATCTGCGGGTCTTCGTGGAAGATCTGGCCGATGCCGTGGCCGCAGAATTCACGCACCACGCTGAATCCTTGGCCTTCGGCGAAGCTTTGGATGGCATAACCGATGTCGCCAAGCGTGGCGCCCGGCTTCACCATGCTGATGCCGCGCCACATGGCCTGGTAGGTGATGTCGCACAGGCGACGAGCTTGGATGGAGCCCTCGCCAACGATGAACATGCGGCTGGTGTCACCGTGCCAACCGTCCTTGATCACCGTGATGTCGATGTTGACGATGTCGCCGTTGCGCAGCACCCGTTCGCCGGGCACGCCATGACAGACCTGGTGGTTGACCGAGGTGCAGATGCTCTTCGGATACGGCGTGTGGCCAGGCGGTGCGTAATTGAGCGGCGCCGGGACCGTGCCTTGCACGTTCACCATGTAGTCGTGGCACAGCTGATCCAACTGCTCGGTGGACACTCCGGCCTGCACGTGATCGCCGATGAAGTCGAGAACTTCCGACGCCAGCCGGCCCGCGACCCTCATCGAGGCGATGTCTGCAGCTGACTTCAGTGAGATCGACATTGCGCGCGGCTTTGCTCGAAGAGGCGTGTTGCGATTGTAGACCAGTCTCTCTGACCACACGGTACGCCCTTTTTGGGCGCTTGACCGCACAGAAGCGCTTGAAAGCGGACTGAGCCGCGTCGTATACTTTCGGGTTGGCGACTTGCCAAATTCTCACACCCGTCGGGTTAAGGTGTCCTGCGTGTCAGCGCCGCGTGCGTACTGCAGGGCTTCAGACGGGTGGCGGACCAACCTTAACTTCGGAGCTCTACCCATGGCATCAACAATGCGTCAAATGCTGGAGGCTGGTGTTCACTTCGGCCACCAGACCCGGTACTGGAACCCGCGCATGGCCCCTTACATCTTCGGCCATCGCAACCGCATCCACATCATCAACCTTGAGAAGACCGCTGCGTTGTTCGGCGACGCGCTGGGCTACATCCGCAAGCTGTCGTCCAACAAGGGTACCGTGTTGTTTGTCGGCACCAAGCGCCAAGCGCGCGAGATCGTCGCCGAAGAAGCGGCGCGCGCCGGCATGCCCTACGTCGACCACCGTTGGCTCGGCGGCATGCTCACCAACTTCAAGACGGTCAAGACCTCGCTCAAGCGCCTCAAGGACATGGAAGCGGCCACCCAAGACGGCTCGCTGGAGCGCATGAGCAAGAAAGAAGCGCTGTCGTTCAGCCGCGAACTGGAGAAGCTGCAGCGCAG
>RFMI01000121.1 GCA_009927815.1 Betaproteobacteria bacterium
CTGTCCCGGTGAAGCGATCTCGCTGGTGAGCCCGGAAGAACAGCGCGCGCTGGCTGATATCGAACATCTCCTTAAGCGACCGATCCCGCGCATCCCGGCGCCACGTACTGAGCGCGGTTCCAGTCGCGGAGAGGCCCGCAGCAGCGAGGGACGCACACGCGAGCGCGACGAGCGTCCGCGCGCAATGCCGCCGCTGCGCGATCCGGCCACCGAGATCGACCCCATGGCGCTGCCTGCCAGCGCGTTCCAGTCGGTTGAACCGCGTCGCACCCTACCGCCCGCACAGCGCCGCCGCGGCACCGCCGAGGTTCCGGCCCTGCTGCGCCCGCCGCCGAAAGCCGACACGCCCGTCAGCTAATGGCCTGGCTGGTGTTGGCCGGCCTGGTCGGCGGTTTCGCGCTCTGGCTGGATGGCCTGAAGGCCCGTGATCTCGCGCTCACCGTCGCTCGCCAACAGACCGAGCGCCTGCGTCTGCAGTTGTTGGACGACACCGTGGCGCTGCGGCGCATGCGCGTCATACGCACTGCATCCGGCTGGCTGGCGCCGACGCGGGTCTACACGTTTGAATTCACTGAGACCGGCGACAACCGCCGGCAAGGCTTCGTGACCCTTGGACCTGATCGTCCACCACACGTCGAGCTGGAAGCCTATCGGGACGTCAGCGGCTGGCACTAGCGCCTAAGCCAGCGCCCATTGCAGGGCCTGCTCGACACATTGAGGTTGATGCGGGTCCAACATCCGGTCGATCGGAAGCTGTCTGAGCCAAGTGAGTTGGCGACGCGCCAGTTGGCGGCTGGCAGCCTGGCCCGTCGCGCGCAGGCTGGCAGCGTCTAACTCTCCCTCCAGAAACGCCCACGCCTGCCGGTAGCCGACGCAGCGCATCGCTGGCATCGCCGGGTTCAGCGCGTGACGCTGGCGCAGGGTGCGCAGCTCGTCGACCAAGCCGGCGTCGAGCATCGCATCGAAACGCGCGTCGATGGCGGCATGCAGGCGCCGACGATCGCCGGGCACCAGCGCCAACACCGACGCCCGCAGCGGCGGCGCAGCGGCCTGCCCGGCGTAGAGCTGCTCGATCGGCTCGCCAGTGAGTGCCAGCAGTTCCAACGCGCGCTGAATCCGCTGACGGTCGGACGGACGGATGCGGGCTGCCGCCACCGCGTCGCGCTGCGCCAACTCAGCATGCATCGCCGCTACCCCACGTTCCGCGAATTGCGCGTCGATGTCGGCTCGCAGCGTCGCATCGGCCTGGGGCAGTTCCGCCAGTCCCACCAGCAGCGCCCGCAGATACAGCATGGTGCCGCCCACCAGCAGCGGCACCCGGCCGCGGCGGGTGATGTCGTCGACCAGGCGCAGCGTATCGCGGACAAACTGCCCCGCCGAGTAACTCCCAGTCGGGTCGACGATGTCGATCAAGTGGTGCGGCACCGCCGACCGCTCGGCGACGCTTGGTTTGGCGGTGCCGATGTCCATGCCACGGTAGACCAGCGCCGAGTCGACACTGATGATCTCCACCGGAAGTTGCTGCGCCAACGCCAGCGCCAGCGCCGTCTTGCCGCTCGCCGTCGGGCCCAGGATCACCCGAACCACTGGCGCGGTCATTGGCCGCGCAAAAACAAAGCGTCCAACTCGGCCAACGGTAGGCTGCGCCAGGTTGGACGGCCATGGTTGCAGTGACCGCCGCGCTCGGTGGCCTCGAGGTCGCGCAGCAGCGCGTTCATCTCCGGGATCGACAGCGCGCGGCCGGCGCGCACCGCGCCATGGCAGGCGCAGGTGGCAAGGAACCGGTCGCGCCGTGCCTGCACCGCCTGGCTCTGCCCGTAGTCGGCCCACTCGTCGAGCAGTTTCGGCAACCAGCGCTGAGCATCGGCCCGCCCCAACACCGCCGGCAGCGCCCGCAGTGCCACTGTCTGCGGACCCAGCGGTGCGGCATCGACGCCCAGCGCCAGCAACTCGTCGCGGTGCTGCGCCGCCGCCAGCGCCGCCTCGCCGCTCACCGCGATGGCCTGCGGCACCAGCAGGGCCTGCTGCTCGATGCGGACGTCCATCTGCGCCTTGAGGCGCTCGTAGAGGATGCGCTCGTGGGCCGCGTGCATGTCCACCACCACCAGACCGTCGGCGTTTTGCGCCAGCACGTAGGCCCCGTGCAACAGCGCCAGCGCGTAGCCGAGGGGCGGTACATCGCCGGTGGCGGCGGGGGCCGGTTCGATCGGGTCAGCCGCGTCAGCTGTCAGCGGAGCGGCGAATCCGGCAGTGTCGCCGAGGGCGGCACGCCACGCTGGCGGCAGCGCCGGATCGGCGGTCCAAGTGGGCGCTGGCGGACGGTCGGCAAGGTGCAGCGGCATGCTCTGCTGCACGCCCCAGCGGAGCGCCGCCAGACCAGAGTCGGCCGCTGGAGACATCGCCGATGCGCCTCCGCCCGCCGCCACCGGCACCGCCAGCGTCTGATGAATCGCATGAAACACCAAGCGGTAGAGCGCCTGGCCGTCGCGAAAACGCACCTCGGTCTTGGCCGGATGCACGTTGACGTCCACCCGCGCCGGGTCGATGCCGACAAACAGCACGCACGCCGGGTTGAGCCCACTGTGGAGGATGTCGCGGTAGGCCTCGCGGATGGCATGTGCCAGCATCCGGTCGCGCACGAAGCGGCCATTTACGAAGGTGAACTGCGCGTCCTTCTGCGCGGCCAGCTCTGGACGAAGCGCAACACCGTGCACGCGCACGCCCGCGGCCTCCACCTCGAACGCCAATCCCGCCTCGCCAAAGGCATCACCCAATAGCGCGGCGATGCGCTCGCGGCTGGTCTGCGCCGGCAGTTGCTCGCGCACTTTGCCGTCGACGCTCCAGCGGAACGCCACCTGCGGATGTGCCAGCGCCAGGCGCCGCAGCGCGGCCTCGCAGTGGCCGGTTTCGGTGGACGCGGTCTTGAGGAACTTGCGCCGCGCCGGCGTGTTGAAGAACAAGTCGCGCACGTCGACCGTGGTCCCTGACGCGCGCGCCGCCGGCGTCACCGATGACAGCGTGCCGCCCTCGGACTCGATCTGCCACGCGTGTGCGGCATCGACAGTGGCGCTGCACAAGCGCACCCGCGCTACCGACGCCACCGAGGCCAGCGCCTCGCCGCGAAAACCCAGGCTGGCGACGCCCTCTAGGTCGTCAAGGCTGCCGATCTTGCTAGTCGCGTGACGCTCCAGCGCCAGAACGAGGTCTTCGGCGCCGATGCCGCTGCCATCATCGTCGACGGCAATCCGACGAACGCCCCCCTCCTCCAGTTGCACGGAAATCTGCCGCGCACCGGCGTCAAGGCTATTTTCCACCAACTCCTTGACCACGGCAGAGGGACGCTCCACCACCTCGCCGGCGGCGATCTGGGAGATAAGCAGATCGGGCAGACGACTGATCACCATCGGTCCAGTATAACGACGGCAGTCCAGCGACGGCCGCCACAGGTACACTCGCCTGCGTTCGCCCTTCGACCTGTTGCCCATGTCTCTGCTGCAACGACTCCGCCCACGTAAACACGCCGCCTCCGACCAACGCGCCTTTACCCTGATCGAGATGCTGGTTGCTTTGGCGATCGTGGGCATCCTCGGAGCTGTAGCGTTGGCCAGTTACGATGCTTCGGTTGCGCGCAGTCGACGCGCTGCGGCTGTCACCTGCCTCGGTGAACAAGCGGTCGCGCTGGAGCACAGCTTCGGCACCAGCTTGAGCTACCCGGTCGGCTCACCGCCGACGCCGTCATGCAACACCGAGCTGGCGACTCACTATCGCTTCGGCGGCAGCGTCAGCCTTCAGGCGTATCAATTGACCGCCACCCCGCTCGGGCGTCAGGCGAGCGCCGACAGCCCCTGTGGCTGCGTGCTCACACTAGACCAGACCGGCCGCAAAGGCACAGCCGCCGGAGACGCCGCCTGTGCAGCCGACGCGCGGGTTGCGGCCTGCTGGTAAACCGAATCGGGCCAGCAAGCGAACGCAGTCGCGCATCGACGCGTGCCATAATTCAGAGGTCAGCGTAACTCCACGTCGCACGGTCGGCTGCCTGCAGCGGCGACCGTCACAAAGGTATCCATGATCGCTCCTCTACTGAGCCCGCGCGGTGTGCGTTTTGTCCCGGTGGCGGCCCTCGCGCTGCTCGCGGCTTGCGGGAAATCCGATGACGCACCGGAGATGTTGTTTGAGTTGCCGCCGCCACGGGTCGCACTCAGTCCAGCACAGATGATCGACGCACCGGTGAACTTTGAATACCCGGCCAGGGCGAGCGGCTCGCGCGAAGTCGACATCCGCGCCCGCGTCAGCGGCCACATCGAGCGTCGGCATTTTAGTGAGGGCAGCGCCGTTCGCGCCGGAACGCCTCTGTTCAGCCTTGACACTCGGCCCTTCGACGCCGCTGTCGCTCAAGCAGAGGCTTTGTTGGCACAGACGCGCGCGCAAGTGGCCCAAGCCCAGGCGCAGGCCGATCAGGCCGCCCGCGAGGCCAACCGCCTCGCCCCGCTGGCCGCCGATCGAGTCATTGGCCAAAAGGCCGCCGACGATGCCCGCTCAGCTGCCGACACAGCGCAAGCGGCTTTGCTTGCGGCCAAGGCAGGCACTCTGCAGGCCGAGGCGCAACTGCGCCAGGCGCGACTCGACATTACTTATGCCCACATCGTCGCGCCGGTCGACGGCCTGATCGGCCGGGCCGAGAAAGTCGAGGGCGCCTTGGTCGGCCCGCAAGACCCCGAGCGGCTGACCTCGCTGGTACAGGTCGATCCGCTGTACATCACTTGGAGCCTTGGTGACAGCGAGCGCAGCCGTATTGAAACCGACTTGCGTGACGGACGCCTCCGCTTGCCAGCCGGTGGCTTTAGTGCGCGCGTCAAACTGGCTGACGGCAGCGAGGTGGCGACCCCCGGTCGCATCTCGTTTAGAAGCCCCGTCGCCAACACCCAGACTGGCGCATTCGAGTATCGCGCCAGCCTGCCCAATCACGATTTGCGACTGCGTCCGGGCGAGTTCGTGCGTGTGCTTCTGACCGGAGCCATTGTGCCGGGCGCAGTGGTCGTGCCGCAGCGTGCAGTACTGGAAGGCCCGACCGGCAAACAAGTGCTGACCACCGTCACCGGAAAGGACGGCAAGCCACACGTCGAGGCGATACCCGTCGAAGCCGCTGAATGGGTGGACCTGCCGGCCGAGCGTGGCGGCAAGTCGTGGATCATTCGCAAGGGACTGAGCGCCGGAACACAGGTCATCACCGACGGCGTGATGCGCTTGCGCCCCGGCATGGCGGTCATCGTCGACACACCGACCGCCAGCACCGGAACCAAGGGCG
This sequence comes from Betaproteobacteria bacterium, assembly GCA_009927815.1. Lineage (GTDB taxonomy): Bacteria > Pseudomonadota > Gammaproteobacteria > Burkholderiales > UBA3065 > UBA3065. The sequence goes on from RFMI01000121.1 coordinate 5,306, forward strand.
CGCACTGATGGTGTCGCGCTTCTTCATCGACCGCCCGATCTTCGCGGCGGTGATGTCCTTCCTGATCCTGATTGCTGGTTTCGCGGCGATGCGCAGCCTGCCGGTCGGTCAGTACCCGGAGATCGCACCGCCGGTGGTTACCGTAACAGCGGTCTACCCCGGAGCGTCGGCGGAAGTCCTCGAATCCAGTGTCGCTGCGCCGCTGGAGGCGCAGATCAATGGCGTCGAGGGGATGATGTACATGAGCAGCACGTCGGCCTCCAACGGCGTTCTGCAGATCCAGGTGACCTTCGAGATTGGTAGCGACGCCGACAAGGCTGCGCTCAACGTCAACAACCGTGTCAAGCAGGCCGAGGCGCGGCTGCCGCTCGAGGTGCGCCGGCAGGGCGTGACGGTGGAAAAAGGCTCGTCGAGCTTCTTGCAAGTGCTGGCCTTCTACTCGCCCGACCAGCGTTTTGACGACCTGTACACCAGCAACTACGTCACGCTCAACGTGCTCGATCGGATCAAGCGCATCCCGGGCACCACCAATGTGCAGATCTTCGGCGCCAAGAACTACGCCATGCGCATCTGGCTCAAGCCCGACCGGCTGAGCGCGCTGGGCATGACGCCCGGCGATGTGGTGGCCGCGATCAACGCCCAAAATGCGCAGTTTGCGCCCGGCAAGGTCGGCCAACAGCCAATCAAAGGGCAGGAACTGGTCTACACCATCACCACCCAAGGCCGCCTGTCCGATGTCGCCGCCTTCGAGAACATCATCGTTCGGGCGGGCTCCGGCAACGCCTTGGTGCGGGTCCGCGACGTGGCGCGAGTCGAACTGGGTTCTGCCGACTACGAATTCATCGGCCGCATCAACGGCAAGCCAGCGACGCTGGTCGGGGTGTTTTTACAACCCGGCGCCAATGCGCTGGAGGTTGGGCGCCAGGTGCGCGCCACCTTGGCAGAGGTGCAGAAGGGCTTTCCGCCCGGGCTCAGCATGCTTATCCCTTACGACACCACGCGCTTTGTCGAGGTGTCGATCGATGGCGTGATCAAGACCCTCGTCGAAGCGATGGTCTTGGTGTTTCTGGTCGTGCTGCTGTTCCTGCAGACCTGGCGCGCCACCCTGATCCCGATGCTCGCCGTACCAGTGTCTCTGATCGGCACCTTCGCCGGCCTGTTGGCGCTCGGCTACACCATCAACACGCTGACGCTTTTTGGCTTGGTGTTGGCGATCGGCATCGTGGTGGATGACGCGATTATTGTGCTGGAGAACGTCGAGCGGGTCATGCGCGAGGAGGGACTCTCCCCTCGCGATGCGGCAATCCGCGCCATGGAGCAGGTCACCGGACCGATCATCGCCACCTCGCTGGTGCTGACCGCCGTGTTCATCCCGGTCGGCTTCCTCGGTGGCCTCGCTGGCGAGCTTTATCGCCAGTTCGCGTAAGCATCTCGATTGCAGTGCTGATCTCGGCGCTGGTGGCGCTCACGCTGAGCCCGGCGTTGTGCGCCATCATCCTGAAGCCGCACGAGCATTCGGCGGGCAACGCCTTCACCCGCGCCTTTAACCGCTGGTTTGCCGGCTTGACCCAGCGTTACGGCAAAGGCGTGGCATTTCTGCTGCGCCGGGGCGGCGTGGCAGCCGTGTTGTTCGGTGGCATGCTGCTGGTCACCGGCTATCTGTGGAAAACGACACCCAACTCGCTGGTCCCCGACGAGGATCAAGGTTATTACATCAGCGCGGTGTTCTTGCCCGATGGCTCGTCGCTGGAACGCACCGACCGCGTCGTCAACGAGGTGGTCAAGCGCATCAAGTCGAACCCACTAAACGAGGACGTTGTGGCCTTCACCGGCTTTAACTTCTTTGGAGGCTCCTACAGCAACAGTGCGGCAACGTTGTTCGTAACCCAAGTCCCGTGGGATCAGCGCACGCTCCCCAGTGGCGCGCTGGTGGGTGAGTTTTATGCGAAAACCCAGGACATTAAAGAAGCCCTGGCACTGGCTTTTATGCCACCGGCTATTTTTGGTCTCGGCGAGGCCGGTGGCTTCGAGGTGAATATCCAGAACCGTGGTGAGGGTGGTGCCACACGGCTAGGCGAGGTGGTGCAAAAGTTTCTGGCAGAGACTGAGAAAGACCCGGACTTCAAGATGGCCCAGACACTTTGGCGGGCCAACACGCCGCAGATCCGCTTGGATGTTGATCGCGACAAGGCCGCGCAATTGGGCGTTCCGTTGGACGTGTTGTTCGGAACCCTTTCCGCGACCATGGGCACGTACTACGTCAACGACTTCAACAAATACGGACGCGTGTGGCAGGTCCTGATGTCGTCTGACTCGACTCACCGGCACTCCCCCGACGACATCGGTCGCATCATGGTGCGCAGCAATTCCGGACAACTGATCCCCATCTCGACGCTGGTCACGGTGCAGCAAAGTAGCGGCCCCGACACAGTCACGCGTTTCAACAACTTGCCATCCGTGAAGATTCTCGGCTCGGGCGCCGAGGGTGTCAGCTCAGGTCAGGCACTGGCCGCTGTCGAGCGGGTCGCGGCAAAGACATTGCCGCCGGATTTCTCGTATGAATTCAGCGGAGCATCATTTCAAGAGAAGCGCAGCAGCGGCGCCGGTGGCTTAACGCTGGTTCTCGCGGTCGTAATGGTATTTCTGATCCTCGCCGCCCAGTACGAGCGCTGGAGCCTGCCGCTGGCGGTGTTGCTCGCCCTGCCCTTCGGCACCTTCGGCGCGCTGGCGCTGGTCTGGCTGCGCAACTTCCTGTTCGGCCTGACCGGCCTGCCGATCCCGCCGCTGACCAACGACGTGTACTTCCAAATCGGTCTGGTGACGCTGCTGGGCCTCGCCGCCAAGAACGCCATTTTGATCGTCGAATTCGCCACTCACCGCTACAGTCAAGGCATGGTCCCGACAGAGGCCGCGCTGGAGGCAGCGCGGCTCCGATTCCGCCCCATTCTTATGACCTCGCTCGCGTTCATCCTCGGCGTGGTGCCGCTGGCGCTGTCGACCGGAGCCGGAGCGGGCGCTCGACAGTCGGCGGGCACCGGCGTGATGGGCGGCATGCTGGCGGCAACCTTTCTCGCGATCTATTTCGTGCCGACGTTCTTTGTTTGGGTGATGCGGTGGTTCGAGCGTCGGCGCGCCAACGGAGACAAAGCGTGAGGGCGCGCGTGCACTACCGGGAGGCCCTCCCCATGAATGCGGGGCGCCGCAGCGCGGTGTTTCAGGGTGTGATGCCACTGGTCGCGAGCATTGCGCTCGCCGCGCTGACGGGCTGCGCGTCCCTGCCTGAGCCGGTGCAGCGCCTGTTCACCCTGCCGCAAAAGGCCACCGCACCGGCCGAAGCCTGGGGCGAAATCGAGCGCTGGTGGCAGCGCTTCGACGACCCATCGCTGAGCGCCGATATCGAACGCGCATTCGCGCACAACAGCAGCCTTGCCATCGCGCAGGCGCGCATTGACGACGCTGCGCAGCAAGTGCGGGTGGCCAACCAGCGACTCATCCCTGATGTCAGCGTGGATGCCGCGGCCAGCCGCAACCGGCGCAGCGAGCGAACCGCGACCAGCTTTCCCGGCCTGCCGGTCATCACCAGCAACCGTCAGCTCGGCCTGGCCGCTTCTTACGAGCTCGACCTCTGGGGCCGCATCCGCTCCGGTGAGCGCGGCGCGATAGAACGGCTCGAGGCGCAGCAATGGGCGCGCCATGCGGCACGAACCAGTTTGGCGGCTCAGGTAGCGATCAGTAATTTTCGCATCCGCACCCTGCGCCAACAGATCGCACTCACCGCTTCAACGGTCACTTTGGCCGACGAGGCGCTCGAACTGATCCGTCGCCAGCGCGATGCTGGCTTGCTCGGCGATTTTGAGTACCTGCAGAACCGGGCCGAGCGCGACGCCTTCGCGGTACGCCTGACCGACCTGCGCGATGCGCTGCAACGCACCCGTCGCGCCCACGCCCAACTCCTCGGCGCCGAGCCTGATGAGATTTGGGCTGCTGGCCTGCCGGAAGATGAGGCCTCGCCGACTGCCGTCGCGACCTCAATGCCTACCCTGCTGGAAGTGCCGGAAGGCCTACCCGCCGCGCTACTACTCAAGCGCCCCGATGTGCGCGAGGCCGAGGCACAACTGCTCGCTGCAAGCGCTGACGTTACCGCAGCGCGCGCGGCATGGTTTCCACAGATCAGCTTAACTGGGCGCTACGGCTACCAGAGCCGTGACCTCAGCAACTTGTTAATCGCCCCGGCGCGTGTCTGGGGATTAGGGATTGACCTGCTGCAGCCGCTCACCAACCTGCGTCTCACCGATGCGCAGGTCAAGGCAGCACGAGCCCGAGTGCGTGGCGCCGAGGCGACTTATGCGCAGTCGGTGCAGGCCGCCTTTGTGGATGCCGGCAACGCCTTCGGCGCCAGGGCCACTGCACGAGAGGCTCGCCTACTGCAGGAGCGGCGCGAACAGGAGCTGACCGAGACCCTGCGGATGGCCACCCGCCGGTTCGACGCTGGCCTCACCGGCGCACTGGACGTCATCGACGCGCGGCGCAATCTCCTTGCCGCACAACTTGACGCACTCGATCGCCGCAACGCCGAGCTTGGCGCCACGGTGGACATCTTCCGGGCGCTGGGCGGTGGTTGGTCAGAGCTCTAGTGTCACGCGCATCAACACCCGCGCCCTAAAAACGACTCAGACGAGCGACACAGCGATTGTTTATGGCGAGACCTGCGGGTGTGCCCGCTCCGGCCCGCTGTGCAGCCGGTTGAGCGCGGACAAGTAGGCCTTGACCGACGCCACCACGATATCCGTGTCGGCGCCCTGCCCGTTCACCACCCGTCCGGCCTTGGACAGGCGCACGGTGACCTCGCCCTGTGCGTCGGTACCAGCGGTGATGCTGTTGACCGAGTAGAGCAACAGTTCGCTGGCGCTCTGCACCACCTTCTCCACCGCTTTGAAGGCCGCATCGACCGGGCCGCCACCCTGCGCGTCGCTGGCCTGCTCGCTGCCACCGACCGAGAGCACCAGGCGCGCGTGCGGCACCTCGCCGGTCTCCGAGGCCACGCGCAGCGAGACCAGCTTGAAATGCTCGTCCTCGGGCGTGACCGCCTCGTCCGACACCAGCGCTTGCAGATCCTCGTCGAAGATCTCGCGCTTCTTATCAGCGAGATCCTTGAAGCGGGCGAAGGCGGCGTTAAGCGCCTCCTCCGACTCGAGCTTGATGCCCAGCTCTTCCAATCGCGAACGGAACGCGTTGCGCCCCGAGAGCTTGCCCAGCGTCAACTTGTTCGTGGTCCAGCCGACGCTCTCGGCGCTCATGATCTCGTAGGTCTCGCGGTGCTTGAGCACACCGTCCTGGTGGATGCCCGACTCGTGGGCGAAGGCATTGGCCCCCACCACCGCCTTGTTGGGCTGCACCGGGTAGCCGGTGATCTGGCTCACCAGCTTGGACGAGGGCACGATCTGCCGCGTGTCGACGCGGGTGTCACAGCCGAACACGTCCGGCCGCACCTTGACCGCCATCACGATCTCCTCGAGCGAGGCATTACCCGCGCGCTCGCCGAGCCCGTTGATGGTGCACTCGACCTGCCGCGCACCGGCCTGCACCGCCGCCAGCGAATTGGCGACCGCCATGCCAAGGTCGTTGTGGCAGTGCGTCGACCAAATGACGGTGTCGGAGCCTTCGACGCGTTCGATCAGCTGACGGATGCGCTCGCCCCACAGATTGGGGATGCTGTACCCCACCGTATCCGGCACATTAAGCGTCTTGGCGCCGGCCTTGATCGCCGCCTCGAACACGCGGCAGAGGAAGTCCATGTCCGAGCGAACCGCGTCTTCCGCCGAGAACTCAACGTCGTCGGTGAACTGGCGGGCGAACTTGACTGCGGCGATGGCCGCCTCGACCACCTGGTCGGGCTGCATGCGCAGCTTCTTCTCCATGTGGATGGGCGAAGTGGCGATAAAGGTGTGGATCCGCTTGCGCGGCGCCGGGGCGATGGCGTCCCCGGCGGCCTGGATATCGCGCTCGGTCGCGCGTGCAAGCGAGCAGACGGTGGAGTCCTTAACCACCTCTGCGACCGCGCGGATCGCCTCGGCGTCGCCTGGGCTGGCGGCGGCAAAGCCGGCTTCGATGATGTCAACACCCAGCTTCTCCAGCTGGCGGGCAATCCGCACTTTTTCGTCGCGGGTCATCGCCGCGCCCGGGCTTTGCTCGCCGTCGCGGAGGTGGTGTCAAAAATGAACAAACGGTCAGTCATAGTCGTGTCTCTCACCAATGGGCGCGACAGGCGCACCCCTCAAGCGTCTGCTGCCGCACAACAGGCGGCAGGCGAAAAATCCTACTCGAATTGGGGGTCAGGGGGTGTCGGCGGGCCAGCGCCGTAGCACCCACGGCGTCAGGAAGCCCGACAGCACATAGACACTGAACAGTGCAAACAGCACCATCGGCGGGTAATAGGAGACCAGCAGCAGGCCGAGTACCGCGACCGGCAACACCATGAATGGCACGTTGAAGCGCAAGTGCAGCACCTTGAAGCTGTAGTAGCGCAGATTGCTGACCATCAACACGCCTGCGGCGAGAGTGACGCACCAGGCGATCCAGCGCACGTCCGGACCGGGCAACTCGAAATAGTCGTCGACCAGCCAGAGGAAGCCCACCACCATCGCTGCCGCCGCAGGGCTGGGCAAGCCAACAAAGAAGCGCTTGTCGGAACTTGCGATCTGCGTGTTAAAGCGCGCCAGGCGCAAAGCTGCGCCAGCGCAGTAAATAAAAGCCGCCACCCAACCCAGCTTGCCCATGGTCTTGAGGGACCAGACATACATCACCAGTGCCGGCGCCACACCAAAGCTGACCATGTCCGACAAGCTGTCGTACTCGGCGCCAAAGGCACTCTGCGTATGGGTTAGTCGCGCCACCCGGCCGTCGAGGCCGTCCAGCACCATCGCGACGAAGATCGCGACCGCCGCCTGCTCGTAACGCCCGTTCATCGCTTGAACGATGGCGTAGAAGCCGGCGAACAAGGCGCCGGTGGTGAGCAAATTCGGCAGCAAGAAGATGCTCTTGCCAAACGGACGAGCGTTCGGACGCTGCAGCCGCCGACGTTCCATGCTCACTGCGCGAACTCGGCGAGCACCGTTTCCGTAGCCGAGACCTTCTGGCCGATCACCACTTTAGGCACGGCGTCGGCGGGCAGGTATACATCCACCCGCGAGCCGAACCGGATGAAGCCATATCGCTGACCGGCCGTCAGTGCATCGCCTGGCTTGACGTAACAGAGGATGCGCCGCGCCACCAAACCAGCCACCTGCACAAGCGTCACTTCGCCATGAGGCGTATCCAACATCACGGCATTGCGCTCGTTGCTGGTGGAGGCTTTATCGAGGTCTGCGTTGACGAACGCGCCCGGAAAGTAATCAATTCGGCGCACCGTGCCGGCGACGCTGACACGGTTCGAGTGGACGTTGAACACGTTCATGAACACGCTGATCAACAAAGCCGGCCGGTCGGCGTGCGGGTCTTGCACCTGCACCACTTTGACGATGCGGCCATCCGCCGGCGACAGCACCAACCGCTCCCCATCGGGCGCCTGCCGCGGCGGATCGCGAAAGAACTGCAACACGAACGCTGCGATGATCCAGAACGTCACCGACGCGGCAAAACCGAGCATCAACCAGACAGCCACTGCCAGCGCGAGGCTGGCACCGATGTAGGGCCAGCCCTCACGGGCCAGGATGGGATGCGGCCAAGGTGTCAACGGTCAGTTCTTCGACTGGTCGACCAGCTTATTCTTGGCGATCCACGGCATCATCGCGCGCAGCTGACCGCCCACCTGCTCAATCGGGTGCTCAGCATTGAGGCGACGACGCGCGGTCATCTCGGGGTAGTTGGTACGACCCTCGAGGATGAAGCGCTTGGCGTACTCGCCGTTCTGGATGTTCTGCAGCGCCTCGGCCATGGCGATGCGCGCCTCGGTACCGATGACTTGCGGGCCGGTGACGTACTCGCCGTACTCAGCGTTGTTCGAGATCGAGTAGTTCATGTTGGCGATGCCGCCCTCGTACATCAGGTCGACGATGAGCTTCATCTCGTGCAGGCACTCGAAGTAGGCCATCTCGGGGGCGTAACCCGCCTCGACCAGGGTCTCGAAGCCGGCCTTGATCAGCTCGACGCAGCCACCGCACAGCACGGCCTGCTCGCCGAACAGGTCGGTCTCGGTCTCTTCGCGGAAGCTGGTCTCAATCACGCCGCCCTTGGTGCCGCCGTTGGCCGCGGCATACGACAAAGCGACGTCACGGGCCTTGCCCGACGCGTCCTGGTAGACGGCAATCAGCGAGGGCACGCCGCCACCTTTGAGGTACTCGGAGCGCACGGTGTGGCCCGGACCCTTGGGCGCGATCATGATGACGTCGATGTCCTTGCTCGGGACGATCTGGTTGTAGTGGATGTTGAAGCCGTGCGCGAAGGCCAGCGCAGCACCCTTCTTGAGGTTCGGCGCGACTTCGGCGTTGTAGATGCCGGCCATGGTCTCGTCCGGCAACAGCACCATCACCACGTCGGCGCCCTTAACGGCGTCGGCGATGTCCTTGACGGTGTGACCGGCGCCTTCGGCCTTGGCCCACGACGAGCCTTCGCGGCGCAGACCGACGGTCACCTTGACGCCCGAATCCTTGAGGTTGGCCGCGTGCGCGTGGCCCTGGCTGCCGTAACCGACGATGGTGACGCTCTTGCCCTTGATGAGGGAGAGGTCGGCGTCTTTGTCGTAATAGACCTTCATGATGGTTTCCTTATTATCAATGGCTTGCGCCGATGAATTAGAGTGATGTATGGCTTGTTTAGGGGCTCAGGCGACCGTAAGAATGCGTTGGCCGCGGCCGATGCCGGACGCACCCGTGCGTACCGTCTCGAGGATGGCCTGCTTGTCGATCGCCTCGATGAAAGCGTCGTGCTTGGTCACAGGCCCAGTCAGTTCGATGGTGTAGGTGTTGTCCGAAACATCGATGATGCGGCCGCGGAAAATATCAGCCAGCCGCTTCATGTCCTCACGCTGCTCGGCGCTGGCGGCGCGAACCTTGACCAACATCAGTTCGCGCTCGATGTGCGCCCCTTCGGTGAGGTCGACCAGCGACACCACGTCAACAAGTTTGTTGAGCTGCTTGGTGATCTGCTCGATGACATCGTCGGATCCACTCGTGACGATGGTCATGCGCGACAGGGTCGGGTCTTCGGTCGGCGCGACAGTGAGCGACTCGATGTTGTAGCCGCGGGCGGAAAACAGCCCCGAGACCCGCGACAACGCGCCGGCTTCGTTTTCCATGAGGAGGGAGATGATGTGACGCATGCGTGGTCCAGCCTTAGACGAGGATCATTTCAGAGAGGCCTTTGCCGCCCGGAATCATTGGGTAGACGTTTTCCGTTTGGTCGGTGCGGAAGTCCATAAACACCAAACGATCCTTGAGCTTGAACGCCTCACGCATGGCGCCGTCGATGTCCTCCGGCTTCTCGATGAGCATGCCGACATGGCCGAAGCTCTCCGCCAGCTTGACGAAGTCGGGCAGCGCATCCATGTATGACTCGGAGTAGCGGTTGCCGTAGAAGAACTCCTGCCACTGCCGCACCATCCCCATGTAGCGGTTGTTCAAGCTCACAATCTTGAGCGGCAGGTGGTACTGCTTGCAGGTCGAGAGCTCCTGGATACACATCTGGATACTCGCCTCACCGGTGACGCAGGCCACGGTGGCATCCGGATGCGCGAACTGCACACCCATGGCATACGGCAGACCCACGCCCATGGTGCCAAGCCCGCCGGAGTTGATCCAGCGCAGCGGCTTGTCGAACTTGTAGAACTGCGCCGCCCACATCTGGTGTTGGCCGACATCGGAGGTGATGTACGCATCGCCGTTGGTGACTTCGTACAACTTCTCCACCACCGCCTGCGGCTTGATGATGGGACTGGCGCGGTCGAACTTGAGGCAATCGCGCCCACGCCACTGCTCGATCTGCGTCCACCAGCCGCTCAGGGCGTCGGCGTCGGGCTTGGTCTTCGCCGCTTGGAGCTTGCTGTTGATAGCGGCGAGCACGTTGGCGACGTTGCCAACGATGGCAACATCCACCTTGACTCGCTTCGAGATACTCGAGGGGTCGATGTCGATGTGGATGATCTTGCGGTCGGGGTCGAAGAAGTGCTTCGGGTTGCCGATCACGCGGTCATCAAAGCGGGCGCCGACAGCGATCAGCACGTCGCACAGCTGCATCGCCATATTGGCTTCGTAGGTGCCGTGCATGCCCAGCATGCCAACGAACTGACGGTCGGTGGCCGGATAGGCACCCAAGCCCATCAGCGTGTTGGTACACGGGAAGCCTGTGCCACGCACCAATTCCGCCAGCTTGTCCGACGCGCCCGACAGGATCACGCCGCCGCCGGCGTAGACCATCGGTCGCTTGGCGCCGAGGATGAGCTCAACTGCGCGGTCGATATCGCCCGGGTCGCCCGCCACAACGGGCTTGTAGGAGCGCATCTCGATCGACTTCGGGTATTCGTATTCGCAAACGTCTTGGGTGACGTCCTTCGGCACGTCTACCAGCACCACGCCCGGACGGCCGGTGGTGGCGATGTAAAAGGCCTTCTTGATGGTCGCGGCGAGCTCACGAACGTCCTTTACAAGGAAGTTGTGCTTGACGATGGGGCGCGTGATGCCGACCGTGTCGCACTCCTGGAACGCGTCCTGGCCGATTGCATGCGTCGGCACTTGGCCGGTGATGCAGACCATCGGGATCGAGTCCATGTGGGCGGTGGCGATGCCGGTGACGGCGTTGGTCACGCCCGGACCGGACGTCACCAGACAGACGCCGGGCTTCAAGGTCGAGCGCGCGTACGCGTCAGCAGCGTGGACGGCGGCCTGTTCGTGGCGCACCAGGATGTGACGGAACGCGTCCTGCTTAAAGATTTCGTCGTAGATGTTGAGCACTGCGCCGCCGGGGTAGCCGAACACGTACTCGACACCCTCTTCACGAAGGCAACGGACAACGATTTCTGCGCCATTCAACTGCATCTGGGAACTCGCGGTGATTGATCGGGGGCTGCATTGCAGCGAACCCTAGACACTAACAATTGCGATTTGGCGGGTCAAGGCGGGACGGGTGGTTTTGGTAACATCAGCGCCATGACGCCCCGCCCACCGCCGCGATGAATCAAGCCAGCGCATTCGACGCTTTTCTGGCTTCAGTCGAGCGGCGCGCGTTTTTGCATGCGCGGTTTGCTTTGCGCAACGACCAGTCGGCGCTGGATGTGGTGCAGGACGCGATGATGCGACTGGTCGAGCGCTACGCTGACCGTCCGTCCGATGAATGGCCGATGCTGTTCCAGCGGATCCTGCAGAACGCCATCCGCGACCAGTTCCGCCGGCAAAAGGTGCGCGACACCTGGACGGCACTGGTTTCCAACTTGATGCCACGGCACGTCTCGGAGGACGAGGAAGGCAGCGAGAGTTTTCTCGACCGCATCGCCGACGCAGACGCTCACGGTGGCTCAGCCGAAGACGCGGCGGACCGCAGCGAGCAACTGTCGCGCATCGGCGCTGCCATCGACGCGCTACCGGCGCGTCAACGCGAAGCCTTCCTGCTGCGTTATTGGGAAGGTCACGACATCGTCGAGACGGCTGAGCTCATGGGGTGTAGCGAGGGCAGCGTCAAAACGCATTGTTCGCGCGCCAGCCAGGCGCTGGCGCGGGCCTTGTCCGATTTAGCACCGGACCCGTAAGAGGAGCGAGAGATGAATGAGCGGCATATCGACACCCTGGTCAACACGCTGGACGCCGTGGCGGCAGGGAAGTTGCCCGACGGCATCAGCCAGAGTCTGCGCGCCGCGCGCCGCTTAGCCGTGGCGCGGGTCGGCGCTCGCACCGAGTACTTGAGTGGCCACTGGATCAACTGGGCGCCGGCCGCACTGATGCTGGTTCTGGCACTCAGCGGCATCTGGGCCTACGTCGGCGACAGCCAACAAAGCCTCGATGCCGAACTGCTGGCCGACGCGCTCCCGATCGACGCCTTTCTCGACGCCGGCTTTGAGACCGCGGTCGACCCGCATGCGGTGCGCCTGATCGACGACTGAGCATCGACAAGCAATGTCCGCCACGACCCGAATCGCCCTCGCTACGCTGCTGTCGGCCCTGGTGCTGCTCGCGCCCCCGGCTGCAGCCGCCTCTTCCACCGCGTGGAACGGCCTCTCTCCGGGCGACCAGCAGGTGCTCAGGCCGGTCGAGACGCAGTGGAACGATCTCGCGCCGCAAACGCGCAGTCGCCTTCTGCGCTTGGCACAGCGGTATCGCAGTCTGCCGCCTGAGCAGCAAGTACGGGTACGCCAGCAACTGGGCAACTGGGCGCGGCTGACGCCGGAACAACGCGAACAGGCCCGTCGCAATTTCGAGAATCTGCAACGCCTGCCCGCGGACCGGCGCGAGCAGGTGCGACGCCAATGGTTGGACTCGAGCCCCTTCCAGGACGAGCCGAGCCCACCGTGACCGTTGACATCGCATCGCTCGAGCTGTCCCCAGCACCCTGGAGCCGGCGTCTGCTGTGCATGGTCTACGAGACGCTGATCGTCGCCGCGCTGTTGCTCAGCGGAAGCCTGGTCGCGCTGGTCTGGCTACCCGCCGACGCGGCATCCGCTGGCAGCGGCTGGGCGCGGCTGAGCCTGCAAGCATGGCTGCTGTTGCTGCTGACGGCCTACTTTGCAGGATGCTGGAGTCGATATGGCCAAACTTTGGCAATGAAGACCTGGCGGCTTTTGATCACCGACGCCGCAGGTCAGCGGCCGTCACCAGGGCGCGCGCTGCTGCGGCTGGCGCTGGCCGCCACAACGCTACCCCTGAGCCTGCTCTGGCCAGCCTTGGACCGTGATCGCCTGTTCCTACACGACCGCCTGGCCGGTACCCGGGTCTGGCGCATCACCTGACGTCAGGCAGGCCTGGTCAAATCCGTTCGACCCGCCACAGCAGCAGCAAGGCCGCCAACACAAACACCAACGTCGATGCCCCTGCCCCGACCAGCGGCGGCCAGGCATTCAGCTGGCCCAGGTTATTGCCGACCCGGGTCATGAAGTGAAACACGATGCCCAGCATGATCCCGGCAAACACCTTCGGCATCACGCCACCGGCACGCACCTGTAAGCGAGCGAACGACAAGGCCAATAGCAGCATCACCATAATCGAGAGCGGGTAAAACAGCTTGCTCCACAACGCCGTCTCGTAGCGGCCGGTGTCTTGATGGTTGTTGCGAAGGTGGTGCAGATACGACCATAACTCGAGCACCGACATTCGGTTGGGCTCTACCGACAAGACTTTGAGAATGTCTGGCCCCAACTGCGTGGCCCAGCGGAGGCTCTGGACACGCTCAAGGCTAACCCCACGCTCGTTGAATTGGGTGGTCTCGACCACCTCAAGGCGCCAATGCCGCTCACCATCGAAGCGAGCGGACTTCGCGCGCAGGATCGCCCGCAAGGCGCCGTCAGCGGAGAACTCATGGATGACCGGACTGATTAACTCGCCGTCGGGCAGTACGCCCCCAAGGTTGACGAAGTTGCGGCCATCCTTTAACCAAAAGCCGCTTCGCAATTGTTGCGCGACCACCGTGTCGCCGCCCAGACGCATGTTGCGAGCGTAGCGATCAGCCTGCGGTGCCAGCCACTCGCCGGCGAAGAACCCAAACAACGCTAGCAGCAGCGTCGGCACCAGCAGCAAGCGCAGCACACCAGGCACCGACACTCCCGAGGTTCGCATCACGGTGTACTCAGACGAAGCCGCCAACTGCGCCATCACGACCAGCGCGCCGATCAGCGTAGCCACCGGGAACAGCTCGTACAGATGCCCCGGTATCAGCAGAGCCGTAATCGCCAAAGCGCGCCAGACCGGGCCGCCTGCGGCACCAGCCGCGTCCAGCTGCTCGATCAAATCGAACAACGCGAATAACACCACGAGGGCCGCACTAACCAAGCCCACCGCGCCGAACAGTCGCCGGGCAAGATCACGGGCGAGCAGACTCATGCCGCGCCCCGGCTCAGACGCAGACGGTTGGTCTGCCAGGCCAGCAGCATGCCAATCACAAGCAGCAGGGCCAAATGGACACTCAAGAAGCCCGGCAGCGGGGCAAGCCGCCCCTGCGCGACCCAACTATTGGTAATGCTCAACGCATTGCTGTAGACGGCATAAATGAGAACGGCCAGCAGCAGATTGACCGATCGGTTGGCTCGCGGATTGACAAAACCCAGGGGCACCGCCAGCAGCACCAACATCAAAGCGGCCAAGGGCAAATGCAAGCGCCATTGCAACTCGGCGAGGTCAGCCAACCGCTCCGATGTCCAAAGTTCGGCAGTGCTGCGTGATTTCGCCGAACCGCCCTGCGCCTGCTTCTCATAGGGCTGCACCAGCAGATCTGAGCTTTCGAAACGGGTGACGCGATAACGGGCACTGCCCGGCGCACCCTCGTAGCGCCGACCATCGGTCAGCACCAGAAAGCGGTCGCCGTTGGCGGCGCGTTCGATGTGACCGGAGTGCGCCACGGTAATGGCCACCTGATCGCCCTCAAGCGAACGAATGAAAACCTCGGACAAGGTCTGGTTAAAGTTGGAAAAGCTCTCGACAAAGTAGATCTTTTCACCGCCGCGGGTCTCCTTGAACACGCCCGGGGCGATCGCGGTGATTTCGTCGCGGGAGGCCAATTCGGCTTCCATCTGCTGGCTGCGGGTCACTGCCCAAGGCCGGACCAATAACGATAAGACCGCGATCAACAACACGAATGGCAGGGCAAAGCGCAGCAGCGGCACCACAAAAGTCCTGAGTGGGACACCGCAGGCAAACCAGACCACCATCTCGCTATCACGGTAGTTGCGGGTGAGCGTGATGAGCGCCGCGACAAAGATGGTGAGCGCAATAATCACCGGCAGCAGATTTAGGCTCTGAAACGACATCGCGGCAATCACCGCATCCGGCGCAAAGCCACCCGATGCGGCGCGATTGAGCAGGCGAACGAAATGGGCGGTGACGATGATCCCGAACAGCACCGCAAACACGCCAAGCGCCGCGGCGGCACACTCGCTAGCGATCTTGCGGCAGAACAGGCTGCGCAAAATCGGAGTGGCCGCGGGCTTAGTAGGGTTGGCGGAATTCAATTGGCGTACACCTTTGACGGAGCGGGTCTGGCGTCCGGATAATCCAAGGTCGGACTGCCCACGCACAACAAGGAAATCCCATGGAATTTAGCACGAGAGCCGGAACCGCCGAGTCCCTCAAAGGCCAGTGCCTGCTGGTGTTCGCCGAGGCCGGCGGCAAGCTGGGTGCTGCGGCGCGCGCCATCGACGCCCGCCACAACGGCGTGATCGCGGCTGCAATCAAGCGCGGCGATATCACCGGCAAGTCGGGGCAAGCCCATCTGCTCGCTGACGGCGCGACGCGCGTGGTGGTGGTCGGTCTGGGCAAGACCGCCGAAATGGGTGAGGCCGGCTGGCTCAAGGCGCTGCGGGCCGGCGTCGATGTGACGCTGAGTAGCGCCGCCAAAGACCTGACTGTGTGTTTGGACGGCCATCCGGTGAAAAAAGCGCGACGCCCGCTGGTACGCCAGCCAGGTGGCACAGACGATTCTGGCCGCGACCCACCGAGCCGACCAACTCAAGAGCAAGCGCGAAGACGCGCCCAAGTTGGGCGCGGTGCATGTCTGGGCGGCAGACGAAGCCACGCTGCTGTTGGCCGAGCGCGGCTTGCGCGAGGGTGCGGCGATTGGCGCCGGTGCGGGTCGCGCGCGCGAACTCGGCAATCTCCCCGGCAATGTCTGCACGCCGCGTTACCTCGCCGATCAGGCCCGCGACATGGCCAAGGCGCTCGACCTCAAGGCGCAGATTTACGACGAAAAGGACATCGAGAAGCTGGGCATGGGCTCGTTCCTGTCGGTGTCACGTGGGAGCGCCGAACCGCCCCGATTCATCGTCTTGCGTTACCAGGGCGCCGCGAAAGACCAGGCCCCGGTGGCCCTGATCGGCAAGGGCGTCACCTTTGACACGGGCGGCATCTCGATCAAGCCCGCCGGTGAGATGGACGAGATGAAGTACGACATGTGCGGCGCGGCCTCGGTGCTGGGCACCCTGCACGCGGTGGCGACCCTCAAGCTGCCGATCAACGTGGTGGGGGTGATTCCCGCGACCGAAAACATGCCGGGTGGCAAGGCCACCAAGCCGGGCGACATCGTCACCAGCATGTCCGGGCAGACCATCGAAGTGCTTAACACCGACGCCGAGGGCCGGCTGATCCTGTGCGACGCCCTGACTTACACACTAGAGAAGGTCAAGCCGGCGGTGGCCGTGGACATCGCCACTCTGACCGGCGCCTGCGTGATCGCGCTGGGCCACGTCGCCAGCGGGCTGTACAGCAACGACGACAAGTTGGCCAAAGAACTGCTGGACGCCGGCCAAGCCGCATGGGACCGCGCCTGGCACATGCCGCTCTGGGACGACTACCAGCAACAGCTGTCGAGCAATTTTGCCGACATGGGCAATATCGGTGGCCGCCCGGGTGGCAGCATCACCGCGGCGTGCTTCTTGTCGCGCTTTGCCAAAGGCATGCGCTGGGCGCACCTGGACATTGCCGGCACAGCCTGGATCTCCGGTAAAGCAAAGGGTGCGACTGGACGGCCAGTGCCGCTGCTCACCGAGTTCCTGATTCGTCGCGCTGAGGCCGCCCAAGCGGCATGACGCAGGTCGACTTCTACGCGGGCGTCGACGACCCGTCCCGCTTGGTGTACGCGCTGGCACAGAAGGCCTGTCGTGCCGGCCATCGGGTCTGGGTGCTGACGCGCGACGCGGCGCACAGCGCCGAACTCGACGCCGGGCTGTGGAACGAGCCGCCGGGAGGCTTCTTGCCGCACTGTGCCGACGCCCACGAGCTGGCCGCGCAGACGCCAGTGCTGATCGGCCATCAAGCGGACACACCACCGCATGACGATGTCCTGATCAACCTGCGCGATGAGACGCCGCCGTGCTTCAGTCGTTTCAAGCGGCTGCTGGAGGTGGTGGCGCCGGACCCGGCGGCAATGCAGGCCGCGCGTGAGCGTTACAAGTTTTACCGCGACCGCGGCTACCCTCTAAAGCACCACGATTGCAGCACCCCGACCTGAAAGACACACCATGACCCTGGCCAAGAGTTTCGAACCCGCCGAGATCGAGCAGCGCTGGTACCCGCGCTGGGAACACAGTGGCTATTTCGCCGCCGGCAAAGATGCCGCCAAGACCGACAACTTCTGCATCCTGCTGCCGCCGCCGAACGTCACCGGCACACTGCACATGGGCACGGCTTCAACCAGACGCTGATGGACGCGCTCACCCGCTGGCAGCGCATGCGCGGCGCCAACGTGCTGTGGCAGCCCGGCACCGACCACGCTGGCATCGCCACGCAAATGGTGGTGGAGCGCCAACTCGAGGCCAAGGGCCTGAGCCGCCACGACGTCGGCCGCGAGAACTTCCTCGAGCGCGTTGGGAGTGGAAGGCGTATTCGGGCGGCAGCATCACCCGACAGATGCGACGCCTCGGCGCGTCCTGCGACTGGGAGCGCGAGCGCTTCACCATGGACACCGGTCTCTCGACCATCGTCACGCAGTCGTTCGTCCGCCTCCACCGCGAAGGCCTGATCTACCGCGGCAAGCGCTTGGTCAACTGGGACCCCAAGCTCGGCACCGCGGTCTCCGACCTCGAGGTGGTCAGCGAGGAAGAGGACGGCCACCTCTGGCACATCCGCTATCCGCTGGCCGGCGGACCGGTCGGCGGGCTCGACGCGCTCACGGTGGCGACCACACGCCCCGAGACGCTGCTCGGCGACGTCGCCGTGATGGTGCACCCCGAAGACGAGCGCTACGCCGCGCTAATCGGCCGCGAGGTCGAGCTGCCGCTCACTGGCCGGCGCATCCCGGTGATCGCCGACGACTATGTGGACCGCGAGTTCGGTACCGGCGTGGTCAAGGTCACACCCGCGCACGACTTCAACGACTACGCCGTCGGTCAGCGCCACCGGCTGTCGCGCATCGTCGTGCTCGACCTGGCCGGCAACGTACCAGCCACGGCGCAGGTATTCGACGCGGACGGCGTCGCGCAGGCCGGCATCGCCCTGCCCGCGCATCTGGCCGGCATGGAACGCTTCGCCGCGCGCAAGCAGGTGGTTGCCGACCTCGAGGCCGCGGGCCTGCTGGCGAGCGTCAAGCCGCACAAGCTGATGGTGCCGCGCGGCGACCGCTCGGGCGTGGTGGTGGAGCCGATGCTCACCGACCAATGGTTCGTCGCCATGAGCAAGCCCGGCGCGGACGGCAAGAGCATCGTGCAGAAGGCGATCGAGGTGGTCGGTGAGGGCCAAGTACGCTTTGTCCCGGAAAACTGGGTCAATACCTACAACCAGTGGCTCAACAACATCCAGGACTGGTGCATCTCGCGGCAACTGTGGTGGGGCCATCAGATCCCGGCGTGGTACGCGCCGGACGGCCGTGCCTGGGTGGCGCACAACGCCGCCGAAGCGCGCGAGATGGCCGAGAAGGACGGCTATACCGGCGAGTTGCGCCGCGACGAGGACGTGCTCGACACCTGGTATTCGTCGGCCCTGTGGCCGTTCTCCACGCTCGACTGGACGGGAGACGCAGCCAAGGATTCGGCCAATCCGATGCTCAGCCGCTACCTGCCCTCGAGCGTGCTGGTGACCGGCTTCGACATCATCTTCTTCTGGGTGGCGCGGATGGTGATGATGACCACCCACCTCACCGGCAAGATCCCCTTCCGCGATGTGTACGTCCACGGCCTGATCCGCGATGCGGAAGGCCAGAAGATGAGCAAGTCCAAGGGCAACGTGCTCGACCCGATCGACCTCATTGACGGCATCGGGCTGGACGCGCTGATTGAGAAGCGCACCACCGGCCTGATGAACCCGAAGCAGGCGGAGAGCATCGCCAAGAAGACGCGCAAGGAGTTCCCGGAGGGCATCCCTGCGTTTGGTGTGGATGCGCTGCGCTTCACCTTCGCCAGCCTCGCCAGCCCCGGCCGCGACATCAAGTTCGACATGCAGCGTTGTGAGGGCTATCGCAACTTCTGCAACAAGCTGTGGAACGCCACACGCTTCGTGCTGATGAACTGCCAAAAAGAGGATGGCAGCCCCCAAGACTGCGGCCTTGAGGCCTGCGGTAGCCAGCCCACGGGTGACAATGGCTGCGGCCCAGGCGGCTACCTCCACTTCTCGCAGCCGGACCGCTGGATCGTCAGCCTGCTGCAGAAGACCGAGGCGGAGATGGACCGCCACCTACGAGAATACCGCTTCGATTTGGCGGCGCAGACCATCTACCGCTTCGTCTGGGACGAGTACTGCGACTGGTACCTGGAACTGGCAAAAGTGCAAATCCAGACCGGCGCCCCAGAGCAGCAGCGCGCCACCCGCCGCACCCTGCTGCGCGTGCTGGAGACGACGCTGCGCATGGCGCATCCGCTCATCCCCTTCATCACCGAGGAACTCTGGCAGACCGTGGCGCCGCTGTCGGGCCGCACGGTGGCCGAGGGCGAGTCGATCGCCACCGCCGCGTACCCGGTCGCGCAGCCGCAGAAGATCGACGACGCGGCGGAAGCCTGGGTTGCTGGCCTCAAGGCCATGGTCGACGCGGTGCGCAGCCTGCGCGGCGAGATGGGCCTATCCCCCGCCGAAAAAGTGCCGCTGCTGGTGGCCGGCTGCCGCGACACGGCGAGCGCCTACGCCCCCTATGTGGCGGCGCTGGCACGCCTGAGCGGCGTCGAAGCCACCGGCGATGCGCTGCCCGCCTCGCCGGCCCCGGTGCAGGTGATCGGCGAATTCCGCCTGATGCTGCGTGTCGAGATCGACGTCGAAGCGGAAAAGGCGCGTCTCGGCAAGGAGATCGCGCGGCTGGACGGCGAGATCACGCGCGCGCAGGCCAAGCTTGGCAACGCGAGCTTTGTCGACCGCGCACCCGCCGCCGTGGTGCAGCAAGAACGCGAACGGGTGCCGGATTTGCCGCCACGCTGGCCAAATTGCAGAGCCAGCTGGCGCAGCTGGGGTGAGCGGACACGTTCCGCGCAAGCGCTTCGGTCAGCACTTCCTGATCGACGCCGACGTCATCGAAGGCATTGTCGACGCGCTCGACCCGCAGCCGAGCGAGACGATGGTCGAGATCGGGCCGGGACTGGGTGCGCTCACCCTGCCGTTGCTGCAGCGGCTCGACCACTTGCAGGTGGTGGAACTCGACCGCGATCTTGTGGCGCACTGGCAAGTCCACGCGCTGGCACCGCGGCTGACGGTGCACGCCGCCGATGCCTTGGCATTCGACTTTGCGCAGGTGGGTGCGCGCTTCAAAGTGGCCGGTAATCTGCCGTACAACATCTCGACGCCGCTGCTGTTTCATCTGGCTGCCTACGCGCCGCGCATCGAGCGCATGGTCTTGATGTTGCAAAAGGAGGTGGTTGACCGGATGGTGGCCGAACCAGGCTCGGCGGCCTATGGACGGCTCTCGGTGGGCCTGCAGGTGCGCTTTGCCCTGTACTCGCGGATGGACGTGCCGCCCACAGCATTTAAACCGCCGCCCAAGGTGGATTCGGCAGTGGTGGTCATGGTGCCGTTGGGCGCGGCAGCGCCCCAGATCGACAATCCGGCCGGTTTCGAGGCGGTGGTGGCTGCAGCGTTTGGCCAGCGCCGCAAGACGCTGCGCAATGCGCTCTCGGCGCTGTTGGACGACAGCCAAATCCGTGCGGCAGGCGTCGATCCGGGCGCGCGAGCGGAGCAGTTGGCTCCGGAGGCATTCGTGGCCTTGGCAGAGCAGGTGCCGAATCCAGCCCCATGACCGGCTCGACCCAACCGAGCTCCCGGCGCTAATCCCCCTCGCTCTGCGGGATGTCGGCGCCCTCGGCGAAAAACTCCAGTGCCGCGCCGTTCAGGCAATGGCGCTCGCCGGTCGGCCGCGGACCGTCCGGGAAGACGTGCCCGAGGTGACTGTCGCAGCGCGCACAGCGGATCTCGGTCCGCAGCATGCCGTGGCTGCGGTCTTCGATGCGGTGAAGATGCGCCTCGTCACAAGGCTGCCAAAAGCTCGGCCAGCCGGTGCCCGAGTCGAACTTGGCCTGGCTGTGGAACAGCGGCAAGCCGCACAGGCGGCAGGCGAACACGCCAGTGCCCTTCTCCTCCAGCAGTCCGCCGCAAAACGGCCGTTCGGTGCCGTGATCGATCATGACGCGGTACTGCTCCGGGGTCAGCTTGCGTGCCAGACTGGCGCGGCGCAGCGCAGACAGCCGCACCAGGCTGTAGCCGCTCGGCGAACGGGCAACGATATCCATCCTCTCCTCCAGTTGCGGTCAGCGGCTTATGGTTGCCGCCGTACCAGCGCGTTAGAGCCCTTCCAGCCGGGAGGTTCCCGCTCAGTGGCCCCAGGTGCCCGTCTGGATGAACTCGATTTTGTAGCCGTCCGGGTCTTCAACAAAGGCGATCACCGTGCTGCCGTGCTTCATCGGGCCAGCCGGACGAATGACCTTGCCACCCTTGGCGGTAACTGCCTCGCACGCGGCGTAGGCATCGTCCACCTCGAGCGCGATGTGGCCATAGGCGTTGCCAAGGTCGTACGACGGCGTGTCCCAGTTGTGGGTGAGTTCCAGGACGGCCTGACTCTGCTCGTCGCCGTAACCGACGAAGGCGAGCGTGAAACGGCCGTCCGGGTAATCGTTCTGCCGCAACACCCGCATGCCGAGCACACCGGTATAAAACTCGAGGGAGGTTTGCAGATTGCCCACGCGGAGCATGGTGTGGAGGATGCGCATCTCAAATCCTGCAGTCGTTAAGCACGTGGCCCGATTCTATGCCAGCCACTGCGACACGGCGTTTGCAAAACCGCTACGGATTTCCCTGATTTGACGCCAACTCCGCGCAAGCGTTGTCGATCCACGCCTTGGCTTCCGCGTTGACCTCGGCGGCGCTGCGACCGGCGGTATCGATCGCTGGGCCGATCCGCACGTCCACCCAACCCGCCGACTTCCAGATCGCCGAACGCGGCCAGCAGCGGCCAGCGTTGTGCGCAACCGGAACCACCGGCACGCCCAATTGGCAGGCGAGCCACGCGCCGCCGATGAAAAACTCGGCGGTCTGCCCCGGAGCCTTGCGCGTGCCCTCGGGGAACACCACCACCGAGAACCCCTGCGCGACCCGCAGCCGCCCCTGATCGGCCATCTGCCGCAAAGCGGCGCGCCCGGCGGCGCGGTCGATGGCGATCGGTCCCAGCAGCGCCAGACCCCAGCCGAAGAAAGGGATGCGCAGCAACTCGCGCTTGAGCACGTTCACATGCGGCGGCAGGATGCTGCTGAAGGCGATGGTCTCCCACGCCGACTCGTGCCGCGACAAGTACACCGCTGGCCCGGCCGGCAGGTGCTCGCGTCCGTGCACCCGGTATCGAATGCCACACGCAACCCGGGCCAACGCCACCACGCTGCGGCACCACAGAGTGATGTAGCGATAACGCCAAATTAGCGGCA
>RFMI01000116.1 GCA_009927815.1 Betaproteobacteria bacterium
TTTATTATGTCAACTACCGGGTGTGTGTTAAGTGGCTGGTTTTTGCGTTGTGGTGCCGGGAACCGGACTCGAACCGGCAAGGCCCTTTCGGGCCGGCGGATTTTAAGTCCGCTGTGGCTACCAATTTCACCATCCCGGCGTGCGGTCGCAGTCTACTGCGTCACAACGCTCGGCAGTGGCTCGTTGCGATCGAGCAAAGCCGAAAGCTCGGTCCCGGTCATGGGCTTGGCGTACAGATAACCCTGTACGTAGTCACAGCCCAAGGCTTGCAGAGTCCGGTGCTGTTCAAGCGTCTCGACGCCCTCGGCGACGACCTCAATGCTGAGTTTCTTCGCCATGGCGATCACCGAACCCGCGATCTCCGCACCGTGCTCCTCCGCCCCAATACTATCGATGAAGGACTTGTCGATCTTCAGACAGTCGATATGGTGACGACGCAGATACGCCAACGAGGAATAACCGGTTCCGAAATCGTCGATGGCCACGCGCAAACCCTCGCGAGCCACTTTGGCGAGCGCTTCACTGACGCGCGGCCCGGCATCGAGGAGCAGCCCCTCGGTGATTTCAAGCACCACACTCTCGCCCGGTAATCCGAGCTCATGCAGACGGGCAGCCCAAGGGCTGGGCGCGTCATCCGGCGGAATGCTCGAAAAAGCCAGCGGCGAGCAATTGACCGACAACACAAAATTGGGACGCAAGAACGATCGCCAGTCACGCAGTTGCACCGTGGCCTCCTCAAACACCCACGTGTCGATGCGATTGATCAGGCCCATACGCTCAGCGACGGGTATGAACTCAGTCGGCGATATGGCTCCTCGCTCGGGGTGGTTCCAACGCAGCAGCGCCTCGGCACGCACAATTTGCCCCGTGGCAAGATCCACGATGGGCTGATAGACCAGTGAGAATTGGCCTTCGCTCAGGGCCCGACGCAATTCACCCGCCAACTGGACCCGCGACGACGATTTTTGCGCCATATCGCGATCGAAACGGACGCAGCGGTTGCGGCCCGCGCCCTTTGCGGCATACATCGCCTGGTCGGCGTGGCGCAGCAATTCAGAGGGAGCGGCACCATCTTCCGGGTAACACGCAATACCGATGCTGGCCGACACGTAGCTGGGCTGGGCGGTCAAATTGAAGGGTTGCACCAGCACGTCGAGGATCTTCGCGGCCACCTCGTGAGCCACAGACGTATCACGCACCTGACTAAGAAGAACGGTGAATTCGTCGCCGCCTAAGCGGGCCACCAGGTCCGTTTTGCGCACACATTCGGCGATGCGCAGAGCGGCTTCTTTGAGCAGGACGTCGCCTTGTTCGTGGCCGATGGTGTCGTTGATGTCCTTAAACTCATCGAGATCGATGAACAGCAGAGCAAACGACCGCTGATTTCGAGCACTGGCGAACACCTCTTGTTCCAAGCGGTATTGGAACATCTGGCGGTTCGGCAACTTGGTCAACACATCGAAATTGGCTTGCTGCCACACCACCCGCTCAGCCTGCAGACTGCGGTTGAGGAGCTGGAACTGCAAGCGCTCATCCAGGCTGACACAGATCAGCGCCGGCACATCCGCCGAGGCGCGGGTCAGCAGCAGCCCCCGACATGGAAAATCCTGCTGCGTGCCATCGCGTTTCTGCAATTGCCAGCGCGCCGCCACCCACTCCAGGGTGCTCGAAAACAGGAATATCTGGTCGAGCACTGCAGACTCGGGGAGCGCCACCAGATCAGCAATCGCCGAGCCGACGAGTTCATCCGGCTGGCGGCCGACCAGTTCGGCAAACCCGTTGTCCGCGTGCATGATGGTTCCCTCTAGGGTCACCAGCACGTACGGCGCGCTCAACAGGCGGAGCATGCCCTTGACCAGTTGCGTCAGCACCGCCACCCCCCGTGATCGAACGCTGCTTCAGCCAAGGGACGAGCAGCCGCGACGCCAACTTTACCAGCCTGGGGGATGAAGGGGTTTGGAGGCGCGAGGCGGAGTCGAACCGCCCTGGACGGATTTGCAATCCGCTGCATAACCGCTTTGCTATCGCGCCGTGAACTTGGCAAAAAGGGGAAGCGACGGCTTCCCCTTTCTGGTGGTCGATTGGAGCGGGAAACGAGGTTCGAACTCGCGACCTCAACCTTGGCAAGGTTGCGCTCTACCAGCTGAGCTATTCCCGCGTCGAGCAAGTCCGGCACTCTAGCGATTTTCGACGACTGCGTCAAGAATCCGCGTTCACCAGTGCTGCTTTCAGGTAGACCACCATCGACACCATGGTCAACCCTGCAGCCAGTACAGCGAGCCGACTGCCAATGCCCGGCAAGTCAATTCCGAACAGCGGCGCGTTCAATAACAACAGCAGGATAGCGACCATCTGCGCGACGGTCTTGGCCTTGCCAAGCGCGTTGACGGCGACGCTGTTGCGACGCCCGACACCCGCCATCCACTCGCGCAGAGCCGACACGGCGATCTCACGGCCGATGATGACGACCGCAATCCAGGTCGGGATGCGCTGCTGAGCGACCAGCTCGACCAAAGCAGTCGCGACGATCAACTTGTCAGCCACCGGGTCGAGAAAAGCGCCAAACGAGGAGGTCTGACCCAATCGACGCGCCAACCAGCCGTCCAACCAGTCAGACAAGGCGGCGACCAGGAATAGTCCGGCTGCGAGTTGGTCGATCTCGCGCTGAGGTAAGCCTGTAGCGTCAGCGTGGAACAAGCCGACGAGCACGGGAATGATGGCCACGCGCAGCCAGGTGATGGCGGTCGGCAGGTTGAGGGGCACCCTAGTGCAACTCCCGGTAGATGCGCTCGGCAAGGGTCCTGCTGATGCCCTCGACACGCGCGATATCGTCGATGCTGGCCGATTGTACGCCTCGCAATCCACCGAAATGGGCGAGCAACTGGCGACGTCGCGCAGGACCCACGCCCTCGATGTCCTCGAGACTGCTGCTGCGCCGGGCTTTGCCTCGACGAGCGCGGTGGCCGGTGATGGCAAAACGGTGAGCTTCGTCGCGCACCTGCTGAATCAAATGCAGCGCCGGATGATCCGGTGGCAGGCGCCGCGGCTCGTCCTCATCGGGGAACACCAGCTGCTCCATGCCGGCCTTGCGCTCTACGCCCTTGGCTACGCCCAGCACCAGCAGATCGGACAAGCCGTGCTCGTTGAGTACCTCGCAAGCCACGTTGAGCTGCCCTCGCCCCCCATCAATCAGCAGCACATCCGGCAGCGTGCCCTCCCCGCCGGCTGCTTTTTTCAGGCGGCGGCCGAGCGCTTCGCGTATCGCGCCGTAGTCGTCGCCGGGATTGACCGTAGTAATGTTGTAGCGCCGGTACTGGTCCGGACGCATGGCGCCGTCCTCGTACACCACACAGCTGGCCACGGTCGCCTCGCCCATGGTGTGACTGATGTCGAAACACTCGATCCGGCGCGGTGGCGCTTCCAACTGCAGGAAATCGGCCAATTCGGCCAGGCGGCGATTCTGATTGGCGCGGTCACCCAAGCGCAGCAACAGCTCGCGCAGCGCAGCCTCCTCGGCCATCTTCAACCAGACCCGGCGGTCGGCGCGCGGATGTGCCCCGACCTTCACCGCACGGCCAGCAACCGCTTGCAGCCAGTCCAGCTCACCGGGTTCGGGGCTGACATTGAGCACCAGCTCCGGTGGCACGCCACCTTCGGCGTAGCGCTGCTCCATGAAGGCAAGCAGGACTTCGATTGCGTCAGCATCCTGACCGTGCTGCGGAACGTAGACCCGGTCGCCCATGTGCTGGCCGTTGCGCACCAAGGCCAAGCCGACCGCACTCATGCCACCCTGCTGCACCACCGCGAGCACGTCGATGTCGTCGAGGCCACTGCCCTCGCGCGTCATCGCCTGCTGGGCGCGGACCTTGGCCAACGCCGAGAGCTGATCGCGAAACAGCGCGGCCTGTTCGTACTCCAGCGCCTCGGCGGCGGAGCTCATCCGCGCCTCGATGCTGGCGGTCACCTCGTCGGCCTTACCCTCCAAAAACAGCGCGGCTGCCTGCACATCGGCCGCGTAATCGTCGCTACTGACAAGCCCAACGCAAGGGCCGCTGCAGCGCTTGATCTGATACAGGAGGCACGGCCGCGAGCGGTGCGCCATGACGTTGTCGGTGCAGGTGCGCAGACGAAAGACGCGCTGCAGCAACTGCAGGCTTTGTCGCACCGCCCGGCGCTGGCGAACGGTCCGAAGAAACGCTGACGCTTGTCCGGGGTCCCGCGGAACCGCCCGAGCCGCGGATAGGCATGCTGGCTCATGACGATATATGGATACGACTTATCATCACGAAACAATATGTTGTACTTCGGACTTAAACCTTTGATGAGGTTATTTTCGAGCAGTAGCGCCTCATTCTCAGAGCGAGTCACGCTAATTTCGACGCCGACAATCTGCTCGATCATGCGGGCGATGCGCGGACCGTGTCCCGACTTCTGGAAATAGGTCGACACCCGCTTCTTCAGGTCGCGTGCCTTGCCCACGTACAGCACGGCACCATCCGCACCGATCATGCGATACACACCCGGCGCGCTGGGCAGATCGCCCAGATCTGTCGCCGGGTCGATGCGCGCCTGCGCCTGGAACTCGGCAGCGCTGTCGCGGGCGAGACGTGCGGGCGCATCGCCTGGCTCGGCGGAGTCGCTGCGCTCGTCCGGGCGCGGCAGTCGCGTGTAGCTGCGTTTGCTGTCGGCGGGTTTGCGGGGCCGAGCGCTCATGACGTCAGATGCTCGCGGGCAGCGGCGAATACTGCGCCGAACATCTCCGGCGTGAGTCGGCGCGTCGACGTG
Organism: Betaproteobacteria bacterium; assembly: GCA_009927815.1. GTDB lineage: Bacteria > Pseudomonadota > Gammaproteobacteria > Burkholderiales > UBA3065 > UBA3065. Next base: position 4,786 of record RFMI01000116.1, read on the forward strand.
TTGTAGCGGCTGCAGTGGTAGCTGTCGAGCACTAGGCGACCGTCGGGCAAGCGGTGCTGCGCGCCGTGGGCAAAAGTGAAGGCCGCGCGGCGCAAGCCGAGCGCGTCCAGTACAGCCTGGTGGGCGATGGTGCCAAGCGCAATGACTACGCCATCCACTGGATGCGCGGCGAGGTCGTGGGCGAGAAAGGCGTTGCAGCGGCGCACTTCGGCGGGCTCGGGTTTGTTCGCGGGCGGCACGCAACGCACCGCATTGGTGATGCGAGCGTCGATCAAGCGCAGTCCGTCGTCCGTCGCGGTCGACGCCGGGGCGCTGGCAAAACCGTGGTCAAACAGGGTCTGGTACAGCAGGATGCCGGCATGGTCCCCCGTGAACGGTCGCCCGCTGCGGTTGGCGCCGTGCAAACCCGGCGCCAGTCCAACCACCAGCAGGCGCGCATTCGCGGCGCCAAAGGCCGGAACCGGCGCGTTGTGGTAACCCGGGAGCAAGCCGCGCTGTTGCTCGAGAAAAACCGCCAGCCGGGGACAGGCGCAGCAGCCAGGATCGAACGCGCACGCCGCGCGGGCTGCGCCAGAGTCAGCGGATCTGGGATCGCTCATGCGCGACGACTACCGGCTCAGGGTGCTTCACCGACGGCAGGCCCTGCGGCGAAGGCCGATCCGCCCTCCCCCAGCGCCTTCAGCGCGGCGACAGCATCGCGGTACTGCGCGTCGTCGGCCAGCGCATCCCAGTCGAGCGCGGTGCCGGTGGCGCACATGGCGGCGATGCGCCGCGTCGAGTCGTCACGCGGATCAGGCTGCCACCTGGCCAGCACCGCATCGACACTGTCCGAATCGTTGCACACCAGCACCATGTCGCAGCCGGCTTGCCAGGCCGCGTCAGCGCGACTGACGATGTCGCCGACACCGTGCGCGCCCTTCATCGACAGGTCGTCGCTGAACACCGCACCGTCGAACTTGAACCGCTCGCGCAGCACACGCTGCAGCCAGACCGGCGAAAAACCGGCCGGCCGACTATCGATAGCGGCGTACAGCAGATGCGCGGGCATGACCGAGGCCAAACCGCGCTCGATCAGCCAAACGAAGGGCTGCAGATCGTCGAGCATCAGGTCGTCGAAACTGCGCGGGTCTTCTGGCAAAGCGTGGTGGCTGTCGGCCACCGCCCAACCGTGGCCAGGAAAATGCTTGCCACAGTTGGCCATTCCGCGGGCGCGCAAACCCCGGATCAGCGCGCCAGCCAGCGCCACGATGCAGGCGGGGTCACGGCCAAAACTACGATCACCGATGATGTCCGAGTGGCCCCAGTCGATGTCGAGAACCGGAGTGAAGCTCAGATCGACGCCAACGGCGCGCAATTCGGCGGCCAGCACGATGCCGGTGCTCCACGCCAGATGCTCGCCGGCGTCGTTGTCGCGCTGCCAGAACTCACCAAGGCGGCGCATCGGCGGGATGGCAGTAAATCCGTCGCGGAACCGTTGCACCCGCCCGCCCTCGTGATCGACCGCAACCAGCAGTTCCGGCGTTCGCAGGGCGCGGATCTGCCTGACCAGCGCCGCCACTTGCTCGCGACTCTGGTAGTTGCGCCGGAACAAAATGACGCCACCAACCAATGGGTGGCTCAGGCGAGCGGCCTCGTCCGGCGTCAACTCGAAGCCAGCGACGTCGGCCATCAAGGGGCCAAGGGGCAATGCAGGGCGGCTCATGGGGCTTTTTGCAGCACACACACCGAGACCGCCATGCTGCGTTCGTCCGAGATGCTCAGGTGGTGCGAGGTGACGCCGCGCTCACTCAGGAACACCTGCAAGGGCGCCGCTAGCGTTAAGGAAGGTCGACCGAATGCATCGTGGCTGATGGCAATGTTGGACAAGGTCGCCGGAGGCCGCAAACCAGTCCCCAGCGCCTTGGCAAAGGCCTCCTTGGCGGCGAAGCGTTTGGCTAAAAAGCGGGCGGCTGCGCAGCGGCGCGGAACTCGTCCCACTCCGAGGCGGCGAGAATGCGGCGCGCGAAGCGTTCGCCGAATCGCTGCCAGGCGCTGTCCATGCGTTCAATCTCGACCACATCCTGGCCAATGCCGTAGATCACGCACAGGCCCTCAAGCGCTGCGAGCGGCGAGCATCGCCGTCTTCATCTGCCGCACCGCCGTGTCGAGGCCCACAAAAACGGCGTCGCCGATCAGCGCGTGGCCAATGTTGAGCTCTTCCATCTGTCGAATGCGCGCAATCGGTGCAACGTTCGCCAGATTAAGGCCGTGGCCGGCATTCACCGCGAGGCCCAAGGCCGCAGCGTACTCGGCGGCGTGGCGGATGCGCTCCAGCTCGGCGGCCTGCACCGGACCGTGGCTATCGGCGTAATGACCGGTGTGGATCTCGATCACCGGTGCGCCGACCTCGGCGGCGGCAGCGATCTGCGCCGTATCCGGCGCGATGAACAGCGACACACGGATGCCCGCATCGGCAAGCCTACGCACGGCATCGGCGACCCGCTCACGCTGACCGACAACCTCGAGGCCGCCTTCGGTGGTCCGTTCCTCGCGCCGCTCGGGGACGATGCAGACGTCCTGCGGGCGCACGTCCAGGGCGATGCCAATCATCTCCTCGGTGAGCGCCATTTCGAGGTTCATGCGCGTCTGCAATAGCGGCCGCAAGGTATAGACATCATTGTCCTGAATGTGACGGCGGTCTTCGCGCAGATGCAGGGTGATGAGATCGGCGCCGGCCTGCTCGCAGAGCAGCGCCGCCTCAACCGGGCTCGGGTAGACGGTGCCGCGCGCCTGGCGCAGGGTGGCGACATGGTCGATGTTGACGCCAAGGCGGAGGTCAGTGGTGTGCATGTGTCAATGTTAGCGCCTCGGGGGCCGCTGTACTCACTCGTTGAACGGAGCCAACAACTCGCGGGACAGGAGCGGTTTGTCGCCAAGGTAATTGCCGAGGACTGCGCGTAACAGCCGACGCGCCTCGCGGCGAGTTGACTCGGCCTCGTAGTCACCGACTGCCATGGCCCGCAGGCTCGCGCCACTCACCTCGACGCCGGCCTCACGCCCCCCGCGCGTCGAAGCCGTGTCCGGCACCAAGCCATGCTCGAGGCGATAGCGGTACACGCGGTCTTCGGCAACGGGTGTTTCGCCGCCGGCCTCACGCTCTAGATCGATGCCATAGCCAAGCTCGGCCAGGACTCGCAGCTCAAAGGGGCGCAGCACGGCATCAAACGGCTCGGCCAACGGCAGCCTGGCCAGTGCCTCGACGTAGGCCTCGAACAGACCCGGGTGCGGGTCGTCGCGCGGCAACAGGCGCACCAGCAGTTCGTTAAGGTAAAACCCGCAGATCAGGGCGCGGCCGCTGAGGCCGGGAGTCAAGGACTGCCACTCGGCCTGGTGCAAGGTGCGCACCTCACCGCGCCCGAACCACGACAGGCTGACACGCTGGAACGGCATCAAGACTCCGCGCAGCGCCGACGCCGGCCGTCGCGCGCCCCGCGCGGCGAGGGTCAGGCGCCCGTGTTCCGCGGTGAAGGCATCGACCAGCAAGCTGGTCTCGCGAAACGGCACCGTGTGGAGGACGTAGGCTTCCGCCAGATCGACGCGCTTGGGGTGCGCCGTGGCCATAGTTCGCCGTCCAGCCTTACTCGAAGCCGAGTTGGCGCAGCGCTCCGGCGTCGTCTGCCCAGCCGCTGCGCACCTTGACCCAGACCTCGAGAAACACCTTGGTGCCGAGCAACTTCTCCATATCGGCGCGGGCCACCGACGCGATCTGTTTGAGGTGCTCGCCGCCACGGCCGATCAGCATGCCCTTGTGCGCCTGCTTGTCGACCAGAATGGCGGCGTGGATGCGCACCACGTTGGGCGTCTCTTCGTATTGTTCGATGACCACTGTGGTGCCGTACGGCACTTCGTCGCCGGTCAGGCGAAACACCTTTTCGCGCAGGAGCTCCGCCACCAGAAAGCGCGACGAGCGATCGGTGAGGTCGTCGGGGCCGAACATCGCCTCGCCCTCCGGCAGGTGCGGCACCAGCGACTGCACCAGTGTGTCGGTCTGCGTGCCGTGTTGCGCCGAGACCGGAACAATCTCGGTGAAGGCAAAGCGTGCGGCCATCTCCTGAGCAAACGGCAACAGGCGATTCTTGTCCGTGACGCGATCGACCTTGTTGATGGCTAAGAACACCGGCCGGTCGTCCGGCAGCAGTCGCAGCACCTGCTCGTCTTCCGGGCCGAAGCGCCCTGCCTCGACCACGAACACCACCACGTCGACCTCGGCCAAGGCGGCCTTGACCGTACGATTGAGCGTCGCATTGAGCGCGCCGCCATGGCGGGTCTGGAAGCCGGGGGTGTCGACGAACACCAGTTGCGCCGAATCAAGCGTCTGCACACCGGTGATGCGGTGGCGAGTAGTCTGCGGCTTGCGCGAGGTGATCGACACTTTCTGGCCGATCAGGCGATTCATCAAGGTGGATTTGCCGACGTTGGGACGACCGACGATGGCGACGAATCCTGTGCGAAAGCTCATGTCAGACCCAATTTTTCGACCAGTTCGAGATGGACCACTGCCGCAGCCGCTTGTTCGGCGGCACGGCGACTCGGCCCGCTGCCCATACCCGCCAAGTCGTGCGCTGGCACCCGGCACATCACCGTAAACACCTGCTGGTGGTCAGGACCCGCGGTGGAGACCAAGGCGTAATCCGGCGGCGGCTGTCGATGCTGTTGCAGCAACTCTTGCAGGGTGGTCTTGGCGTCGCGACCGGATGTTGCCAGATCGCTTGACCGCAACTGCGGCTCGAACAGCCGCTCGACCACCGCCTGCGCTGCCGCAAAACCGCCGTCCAGATGCACGGCCCCGATCAGCGCCTCGAAGGTGTCGGCCAGCAAAGCCGGCTGATCGCGGCCACCCGATCGCTCGAGGCCGGTGCCCAAGCGCACCAGCGGCGGGATGCCAAGGTCGAGCGCCAACTGGTGCAGCGCGCTCTGGCGCACCAGACCGGCACGAATGCGCGACAGATCGCCCTCGGTCGCGTCGGGCAATCGCTGCATCAGGGCTGTCGACAGCGCGCAATCGAGCACCGCATCGCCGAGAAATTCAAGCCGCTCGTTGTGGTCAGCCGCAAAACTGCGGTGGGTCAGTGCTTGCTGCAGCAGCGACGGCCGGACGAAGGGGTATCCCAGCCGCGCTTGCAGGTCGGTCTCAGTCGACCGCATGCCCGATGCGCTCGAACTTGCCGAAGTTCCACCAGATCAGAAAGGCTTTGCCAACGATGTTTTGGTCCGGCACAAAACCCCAATAGCGGCTGTCGCTGGACGCGTCACGGTTGTCGCCCATCATGAAGTAATGGCCCTCGGGAACGGTGCAGTCGAAGCCGTCGTTGCGATAACGGCATTGGTCGACATACTCGAACTGGCGCACTTGGCTGAGCAGGATGGGCGGCTGCTGCGGCCGCACCAGAATGTCGTGGTGATGCTCACCGGTGGTGGCCGCGAAACGCTGCGACGGCACAAAATCGGCACCAGCGTCGATGTCGATGTACTCGCCCTTTTCGGTCGTCGGCACTTCCTTACCGTTAATTTTAAGGACCTTGTCGTGGTAGCTGACCGTATCTCCGGGGAGACCGATGACCCGCTTGATGTAGTCGACCCGCGGGTTCTCCGGATACCGGAACACCATCACATCGCCATGCTCCGGTTCGCCGATGGCGACTACTTTCTTGTTGATGATGGGCAAACGAATGCCGTAGGCGAATTTGTTGACGAGGATGAAATCACCAACCAAAAGGCTAGGGATCATCGAGCCGGAGGGGATGCGGAAGGGCTCCACCAAAAAGCTGCGCAACACGAATACAGCCAAGATGACCGGGAGGAAACTCTTGGGGTACTCGATCCACCACGGCTCGGGCTGGTCAGTTCCGCGCATGTGCTGGAAGAACAGCCGGTCGAGTACCCACACCAAGCTGCACACCAGCAACAAAACAAAAAGAAGCAGCGCGAAGTTCATTTTCCATCCACTTGTAATATCGCAAGAAATGCCTCTTGCGGGATCTCAACGTTGCCGACCTGCTTCATGCGCTTCTTCCCCGCCTTCTGCTTCTCCAGAAGCTTGCGTTTGCGCGACACATCGCCACCGTAGCACTTGGCCAACACGTTCTTGCGCAGCGCCTTGATCGTCTCACGGGCGATGATGTGGCTGCCGATGGCGGCCTGCACGGCGATGTCGAACATCTGGCGCGGAATCAACTCGCGCATCTTCGACGCCAACTCGCGACCCCGGTATTGGCTGGATGCACGGTGGACGATGAGCGACAGCGCGTCCACCTTCTCGCTGTTGACGAGGATGTCGAGCTTGATCAGGTCGGCGGCACGGAACTCTTTGAACTCGTAGTCGAGCGAGGCATAGCCGCGTGACGTGCTCTTGAGCTTGTCGAAGAAGTCCATCACCACCTCGTTGAGCGGCAGGTCGTACTTCACCATCACCTGCCGACCCAAGTACTTGAGGTCGACTTGGGCGCCGCGCTTGAGATTGCAGAGCGTGATGACATTGCCGAGGTACTCGTCCGGCACCAGGATGGTCGCGGTGATGATGGGCTCGCGGATCTCTATCACCTTGGTGGTTTCCGGCAGCTTCGACGGATTCTCGACGATGATCACCGAGCCGTCCTTCATCACCACTTCATACTCCACGGTGGGCGCGGTGGTGATGAGGTCTTGGTCGAACTCGCGCTCCAGACGCTCCTGGATGATGTCGAGGTGGAGCAAGCCCAAGAATCCGCAGCGAAAGCCGAAACCCAGCGCCTGAGACGTCTCCGGCTCGTACTTGAGGCTGGCGTCGTTGAGCTTGAGTTTTTCCAGCGCGTCGCGCAGCGACTCGTAGTCGTGTGACTCAACCGGATACAGCCCGGCAAACACCTGCGGCTGAATCTCCTTGAAGCCTTCGAGCGCGGTCTCGGCCGGTTGGTCGCTGCGGGTGATGGTGTCACCCACCTTGGCATGCTTGAGTTCTTTAATACCCGCGATGACGAACCCCACCTCGCCCGCTGAGATGCTCTCGCGCGGCAAGCTCTTGGGCGTGAACACGCCCACCTGCTCGCACAGGTACTCGGCGCCGGCGGCCATCAAGCGAATCTTGTCCTTGGGGCGCAAGCTGCCGTCGAACACGCGCACCAGCATCACCACTCCAACGTAAGGATCGAACCAAGAGTCGATCACCAGGGCCTTGAGCGGCGCCAAGGGGTCGCCTTTGGGCGGCGGTACGTGTCTCACGACCGCCTCCAGCACGTCCTCGACGCCGAGACCGGTCTTGGCCGAGCAGCGCACCGCCTCGCTGGCCGGGATGCCGATGATGTCCTCGACCTCGGCGATGACACGGTCCGGTTCGGCCGAGGGCAGGTCGATCTTGTTGAGAACGGTGAGCACCTCGACGCCCTGCTCGATGGCGGTGTAGCAATTGGCCACCGTCTGCGCCTCGACGCCCTGGCTGGCGTCGACCACCAGCAGCGCACCCTCGCAGGCGGCCAGCGAGCGGCTCACTTCGTAACTGAAGTCGACGTGACCCGGCGTGTCGATGAGATTGAGGCGGTAGGTTTTGCCGTCGCGCGCCTTGTAGGTGAGCGCGGCGGTCTGCGCCTTGATGGTGATGCCGCGCTCACGCTCGAGGTCCATCGAATCGAGCACCTGCGCCTCCATCTCGCGGTCTGCGAGCCCCCCACACTGCTGGATGAAGCGGTCGGCCAACGTGCTCTTGCCGTGGTCGATGTGGGCGATGATGGAGAAGTTGCGGATCAGTTCTTGCATAAACCCGCCATTGTAGCCGTCACGCGCCCAGCTGGGCCAGATAAAGCGCAACGATAACCAGTACCGAGATGAGCGTGCGCATGGGCACGAACCACACCGGCAGGCCCTGCCCCGCCAGCGTCCGCTGATCGACGATCATGGCGGCGACAAACGCCAGACTAAGCAGCATCAGCGCATCGCGAAACGGCAGCAGCACTGCCACCCAAGCCAGCAGCGCCGGCACCACCGACCAGCCGTAACTGCGCCACGCCGGCAAGGGCTGCGGCGTGTTGTCACGTGCCACGGCAATGCCCCAGTGCAGTGCACCGACAAAACTGAGAATGACCGCACCGTAGCCGATCAAGGCCGCTTGCAACTGCGGTGGGTTGATGCCAAAACGTGGCGCCAAAGCCAGCGCCCAGAACGGGATAAGCCCTCCCAAGGCGAGAACGCGGGCGGCCAGCGGGGCACGGTTGAAGGCAGAAATCATCGGGGGTCCTCACGGTTACGCATGAAATCGGCGGTATTGAAGAACGAGCCGACCAGATGCTGCCGCGCCGCCTCGTCAAGGCCGCTGTCGGCCAGTGCAGCGACCATGCAACGCATCCACTGGTCACGCTCGTCGCTGCCAATCGGAAACGGCAGATGCCGCCGTCGCAGCATCGGATGGCCGTACTGCTCGACGTAGAGCGGCGGTCCGCCCAGCCAGCCCGACAAAAACAGATAGAGCTTGTCGCGACTGTGGTTCAAATCGGCCGGGTGCAGGTGACGGATCCGGGCGCAGGACGGGTCTTCGTCCATCTGCCGGTAGAAACGCTCGGCCAACGCGCGAACGCCCGCGTCACCGCCAATCAAGTCGTAGTAGCTGGTGGAGTCGCTCATCAGTCTCAGGATTGTCGGATCAACGCCAGCGGCGGCCGCGACACACCGCGCCCGGCCACCAGCCAGCCGCTGACCACGGCAAGACCGATGCCGAGCAGCGGTCCCGCCAGCACGCTCGATGCCCCCGGATGATACGGCACATCCAGCACCCGACTGGCGAGCACAACGCCGGCCAGCGTCGCGCAGGCGCTGGCGATGGTGCCGGCCAATCCGCCGATCAGCGCCAGTTCGGTCAGCAGCGCACCGCGCAACTGGGCGCGACTGGCGCCCAAAGTGCGCAGAATGCCGGCCTCGCGCAGGCGGTCGTCCTGCGACAGCAACAGGGTCGCGCCCACCACCAGCGTGCCGGCGGCCATGGTCAGCCAAGCCAGCGTCGCCACCGCCGCCGAGAGGCGATCGATCAGGCTGCGGATGCGCTCCAGCAGCTCACCCACGTTCAACACCGTGGCGTTGGGCATGGCCTGCAGCAGGTCGCGTTCAAGCGCTCCGCGATCGGCCGGCAGATGAAAACTGGTGATCCACGTGGACGGTTCGCCGGCCAGCACCCCAGGGGTCGCCACCACAAAAAAGTTCACGCCGAACGAGTCCCAATCCACCTCCCGGATCGACTGCACCTGCACCGTCACATCGCGACCGCCCAGCGCCCACTGCAGGCGGCTGCCGACGTCGATGCCGAGCTTGCTGGCGACGCCCGCCTCCACCGACACCAGCGGCTGATCGAGCTCGTCCTCGCGCCACCAGCGACCCGCGACGATGCGGTTGTCGGCGTGTGCGAGATGGGACTCGAAGCTCAGGTTGAACTCGCGCTCGACCAACCGGCGCGTGTTTTCGTCGGCGTAGGCGGCCGGGTCGACACTGCGCCCGTCGATCGCAAGCAAGCGCCCGCGCACCATCGGATAGGCCCTGGGCGATGGCAGACGGTGGGCGGCGAACAGCCCTGGCAGTTGCGGCACCTGATCCGGCCGCAGGTTGATAACGAAGCGGTTGGGCGCATCACTAGGGACGCTGGCCTGCCAGGCGGCTATCAGATCGCTGCGCACCAGGGTGAGCAACAGCAGCGCCATGATGCCGACCGCCAGTGCAGCCAGTTGCAACAGACTGCGCCGACGGTGCCGAAGGATGGCAGCGAGCCCGAGTCGCCAACCCGTGCCGGCTGCCGATGACGCGCTGCGTCGCCAACGCTGCAGCCCCCACAACACGGATGCGCCCAGCACCGCCGCCGTCACCAACGCCGCAGCAAAGCCACCGAGGGTGAACAGGCCCAGCCGCCAGTCGCCCGCTTGAACGATCAGCAGTCCAGCGAGCGCGAGTGTCAACAGCACTGCGGCGCCCCAACCCAGTCCGCGCAGCGGCGGCAGATCGTCGCGGAGGACCCGCAGCGGCGACACCTGCTGGAGCCGAAGGAGCGGCGGCACAGCCGTGGCCATCAGCACGACAAGCCCGTTGGCCGCAGCCAGAACCGGTGCGGTCCAGCGCAGCGGCGGCAGGTCCTCGCCGACCAGGGCGGCCAACTGCAGGGCGAGCAGCGATTGCAGTGCCAATCCAAGCGCCACCCCGGCCAGAGCTGCCAAACCGCCCAGCATCAACAGACGCAACAGGTGCAGCGTCACGGTTCGACGGAACGGCACTCCCCAGCAGCGGAGCAAGGCCGCCTCGTCAACTCGCCGACCGACATAGCGCTGCACCGCCAACAGCAATGCCACCGCCGCCAACACCACGCTCGCCATCCCGGCCAGGCCGAGGAACTGCCGCGCCCGCTGCAAGGTGTTGCGAATCTCCGGGCGCGCGTCTTGCAAACCCTGGACACGCACACCCGCTGGCAAAGTCGCCTCCACTCGGCTCCGATACGAGGCGATCCGCTCTGGCTCGCCAGCCACCAAGAGCCGGTAGCGGACCCGACTTCCAGGCGCAATCAACCCGGTGGCTTGCAGGTCGGACTGGTTCATCACCAGTCTCGGCGCCACGTTGAACACCTCCAGCGCAGCGTCGCCACGCGCCTCGAGGATGGCCCCGACCCGCAGTCGGCTGTAGCCCAGTTGCACGATGTCACCCGAACTCAAGCCCAGTTGAACGGCCAGCGTGCGGTCGATCGCCACCGTGCCGGCCGCGGGCGGTGCCGACGAATCTGCGGCGCCGCGTCCGCTTGCACCGTCGCCACGCAGCGGAAAGCGTCCGTCCACCGAGCGCACTTCGCACAGTTGGCTGGCAGTGCCGGCAGTGACCATGCTGGGAAAAGCAGCGACGCTGGTGGTAGCGAGCGACGCGGCTTGCGCCGCCGCGCGCAGCTCCGCCGGCAGCGGCCGTTCGCTGCTGAACACCAGGTCGGCGCCCAAAAGCTGCCCGGCGCGTGCCTGGAGGCTATCGTCGACCCGCTGTGCGACCACGCCGACGCCGGTCATCGCGGCGACCGCGAGGGTCAGCGCCAGCGCCATCAACAGCGACTCGCCGCTGCGCCACTCGCGCCGCAGTCCGCGCAGCGCCAGCCGCATGGCCTCGGAAAGGGTCACGCCGCCACCAATCGACCGGCGTCGAGGGCGATTACCCGGTCGCAGCGTCGCGCCAACGCCGAATCGTGCGTCACCAACACCAGCGTGGTGCCCGTGGCGCGGTTCAGCTCGAACAGCAGGTCGGCCACCTGTGCGCCGGTGCGCGCGTCGAGGTTGCCGGTGGGTTCGTCGGCGAACAAAAGACGCGGCTGTCCGGCAAATGCCCGAGCCAGCGCCACCCGTTGCTGCTCACCGCCAGACAATTGCGTCGGAAAGTGTTGTTCGCGGGCGGCGAGGCCCACCGCAGCCAGCCAGTGTCGTGCCTCTGCCACCGCGTCGGCTCGCGACGCTAGTTCAAGCGGCAGGCTGACGTTTTCGAGCGCGGTGAGGCCGGGCAGCAGCTGAAAATTTTGGAACACGAATCCCACGGCACGCGCCCTCAAGGCCGCCCGCCCCTCTTCGTCGAGCGCAAACAGGGACTGGCCGTCCAGCCACACCTCGCCACTACTGGGGCGGTCGAGTCCGGCCAACAGGCCAAGTAGCGTCGACTTGCCCGATCCGGACGGACCGGTCACTGCCACCGTTTCACCGGCATTGATTGCCAGACCGATGTCGTCAAGAATGGTGAGCGGTGTGCCGGCCATATCGACCACGTGGCCGAGGGCTCGTGCCTCCAGTAGCGGTGCCGGGTACTCGGAAAGGGGCGTCATGCGTGTCGGCTTTGTGGTGGTTGCGCTGTGGCTTGGACTGGCAACGACAGCATTTGGTGCTGCGCCGGCGCTGCTGGTGATGGGCGATAGCCTGTCGGCAGCCTATGGTATGGCGGTTGACCAGGGTTGGGTGGCCCTGCTGGCCCGGAGGCTGGCTGACCGCGGCTCGTCCCTGCGCGTGGTCAACGCCAGCGTCAGCGGCGAGACCAGCGCCGGCGGACTGACGCGCTTCCCGGCCGAACTCGCACGCATCCGGCCGCAACTGGTGATTCTGGAACTGGGCGCCAACGACGGCCTGCGCGGCCTGCCGCTGACACAGATGCGCGCCAATCTGCTGGAGATGACGCGACTCGCGCAGCGGTCCGGCGCCCGTGTGCTGCTGTTGGGCATGCGCATTCCGCCCAACTACGGGCCGGTCTATGCAGACGATTTTCACGCCAGCTTCGCCGCGGTGGCAAAACAGACTCGGTCGGCGCTGCTGCCGTTCTTTCTCGAGGGTGTGGCGCTCAAACCCGATCTGATTCAGGCCGACGGGCTGCACCCCAACGCCGCCGCGCAAGCAGTACTGCTGGACACCGTTTGGCCGGCCTTGCAGCCGATGCTTACCAGCGGAACCGCATCTGCCCCAGCCAGAGCGCGCGCCCCAAGCGCGGCGACCCCGTAGAATCGCCAGCTCCTCGCATCCTCCCGTTCGACCATGGCCCAGATCCGCACCCGCTTCGCCCCCTCGCCCACCGGCTATCTGCATATCGGTGGCGCCCGCACGGCCCTGTTCAGTTGGGCCTTCGCCCGGCAAAAAGGCGGTGAGTTCGTCCTGCGCATCGAGGACACCGACCGCGAGCGCAGCACGCAGGCCTCGGTTGACGCGATCCTCGACGGCATGAAATGGCTGGGGCTGGACTGGGACGAAGGCCCGGTCTACCAGATGGACCGTCTGGCGCGCTACAAAGAGGTGGCCGATGACCTCATCCGCCGCGGCCTGGCCTACCCCTGCTACGCCAGCAAGGACGAGCTCGACGCGATGCGCGAGGCGCAGCGCGCGGCCGGCCTCAAGCCCCGCTACGACGGCCGCTGGCGGCCCGAGAATGCCGCCGGTAAAGCGCCGCCAGCCGGTGTCGAACCGGTTATTCGCTTCCGCAACCCCGACGATGGCGATGTGGTGTGGCACGACCTGGTCAAAGGCACCATCAGCATCAACAACAGCGAGTTGGACGACCTGGTGATCCTGCGCGCGGACGGCGTGCCGACCTACAACTTCGGTGTGGTGATCGACGACTGGGACATGGGCATCACCCAAGTCATCCGCGGCGACGACCACGTCAACAACACGCCGCGGCAGATCAACCTGCTGCGTGCGATCGGCGCTCCGGTGCCGGACTACGCGCACGTGCCGATGATCCTCGGCCACGACGGCGAACGGCTGTCGAAGCGACACGGCGCGGTGAGTGTGCTGCAGTACGAAGACGACGGCTATCTGCCAGAAGCTCTGCTCAACTACCTCGCACGGCTGGGCTGGAGCCACGGTGACGACGAGGTGTTTTCGCTGCAGCAAATGGTCGAGTGGTTCGACCTTGGTCACATCAGTCGCTCGCCGGCCCGATTTGACGGCGAAAAACTCGGCTGGATCAACCAGCAATACCTCAAGATTTGCCCGGCGCCGCGTCTGGGCGAGCTGCTGCGGCCGCGGCTGGAACAGGCGGGCCTAAACGTCGACGATGGTCCGGACGTCGCACGCGTGGCCGACCTGCTGCGCGAGCGCGGCGTCACGCTCAACGAGCTCGCCGACGCGGCGCACTACTTCTACACCGCGCCGACGCCGCCGGCCGAGTTGGTGGCGCAGCACGTGACCGACGAGGCGCGTCCGGCTCTACAGGCTCTCACGAATGCGCTGCAAGCCGCTGACTGGAATGCAGAAACGCTGGGGCCGCTGATCAAGGACACGGCCACTGCGCACGGCCTCAAGATGCCCAAGGTGGCGATGCCCTTGCGCGTGCTGGTGTGCGGCACCACCAGCACACCGTCGATCGACGCGGTGCTCGCGGTACTGGGCCGCGAACGCGTGCTGGAGCGGCTGGCGGCGCTGGGCT
>RFMI01000120.1 GCA_009927815.1 Betaproteobacteria bacterium
ACGTGCCGTTCTAGGCGGCTACCGCGAGCGATTTGCGGTATCGATTGAGGTCTTGCACAGTCTCGAAGGTCTGCTCGAACAAGCTGGAGAGATTGCGCAAGATGCCGCCGGTGACGCGTCGCTCGCACTCATCGTCAAAGCGGATCTGCTCGTCGAGCCAGTGCTCCAACCACTCCGGTTCGGGCAAACGGCTCTGCACCGTGTCGTTGGGGAAGAGTGACTCGTTGACGTGTAGATTGGTCGGATGCATTGGCTTGCCAGCGCGGCGCGGACTCGCCATCAGCATTCCAATCTTGGCGAACGCGGTGCGTGCCTCGTTGCCCGCGCGCTCGACGGCACGCTTCATGAACTTGAGGTAAGCGCCGCCATGACGAGCCTCGTCGCGCGATAGCAGGTCGTAAATGTGCTTGATCACCGGCTCGGTGTGCCACTCGGCAGCACGGCGGTACCACTGAGTCAACCGCACCTCACCGCAGAAGTGCAGCATCAGCGTCTCATAGGGCGGCGCCGGGTCAAACTCAAAGCGCACCGCGTGCAACTCGGCTTCGGTGGGCGCGAGGTCGGGCCGAAACCGCCGCAGATACTCGATCAGCACCAGCGCGTGCTTCTGCTCTTCGTAGAACCACACGCTCATGAAGGCCGAAAAGTCGGAATCGTGGCGGTTGTCACGCAGAAACATCTCGGTGGCCGGCAGGGCCGCCCACTCGGTGATCGCGTTGTATTTGATGGTTCGGGCCTGCTCGTCGCTCAGCAGGGCACCGTCGAAGCTGTCCCAGGGCACGTCATCGGCCATGTCCCAACGGGCCTTTTCCAGCGACTTGAACAGATCAGGGTAGAGCATGGCGGTTCTCGCAAAAATCAATCGATGTACTCGAAGACCTTGACCACCCTCTTGACGCCGGTGGTCGAGGCGGAGAGTTCGGCAGCAGCCGAGGCTTCTTCGTGTTTGACCAAGCCCATCAGATAGACAGTTCCCTGTTCCACCACCACTTTGACGTGATTGGCAGAAAAGCTCTTGTTGCCTAGGTAGCGGCCTTTGACCTTGGTGGTCAGATAGATGTCATTGCTGCGCTCGCCAAGGGTGCTCGGGCGACCGATCGCCAACTCGTTCTGCACCCGATTGACGTTATCAACATCGGCCACCAACTTCTCGATGGTGCCACGGGTTGCCGCGTCCGGAACCTCGCCGGTCAGCAATACGACGCGATTGAAGCTGGTCACGTTGACATGGACCTTGTCGTTCTTGAGTTTGGCGATGTCGGCCTGGGCGCGAATCTCGATGCGCTCGTCCTCAATGTAGATGCCGCTGGTGCGACGATCGTCTGCCATCATGACGCCAGCGCCCAAGCCCGTAGCCACCACCGGGAAGCAGCCAGACAGAGCGGCAGCAGTCAACAGGATCAGAAATACGGCCGGCGCGTTAAGTTTCATCATGGTTCCAAGGTTGCGACAGTTTGCTTACAGGAAAATGACTAAGGACCCACTGAGCATTGTTTCATGCCTCGAAGGCGCTGCGCAGCCATTCGATGCGCGCCGGCTTGCCGCAAATCAGAACCACGTCGAATCGACAACATGGCAGGCGCTGCAACCGCATCAAATAGTGGCGTGCCGCGCGGCCGATGCGGGCGCATTTGGCCGCCGTGATGCTGCCGATGGCTCCCCCATAGCGCTCCGAGCGCCGCTGCCGCACCTCGACGAACACCAACACGTCGCCTTCGGCACAGATGAGGTCGATCTCGCCAAACCGGCACTGGTAATTGCGCCGCAGGATGCGCATTCCCTGCGTCTCCAGATAGGCCGCGGCCATCGCCTCTCCAGCGCTGCCGAGGTCGTTCATGTGCACGCCGCCCGTGCCAAAGGCCCCACCGATGAGCGCCCCGCAAAACGCACCGCCTCTTGTGCCCGGCCTGTACGTCGTCGCAACGCCGATCGGCAACCTGGCCGACATCACACTTCGAGCGCTTGCCGTACTGGCCGGAGTCGACCAGATCGCCTGCGAGGACACTCGCCATTCGAAGACGCTGCTGACCCACCACGGAATCCGCACCCCCGCGTTTGCTGCGCATATGCACAACGAAGCCGCCGCCGCTGAACGCATCGTCCGGCTGATTAGCGAGGGGCAACGCATCGCGCTGGTGAGCGACGCGGGAACCCCTGGCATCTCGGACCCGGGCGCAGTGATCGTTGCGGCGGTGCGCGACGCCGGCTTGCCGGTGGTGCCGATTCCCGGTGCCAGTGCCTTGGCGTGTGCGCTGTCGGGAAGCGGTCTGCCGCCCGGCGCCGTCACCTTCGTCGGCTTTCTGCCGGCCAAAGCCGCAGCGCGGCGCAAAGCTCTCGACGCCCTTGGCAGCTGCCCCGGTTCGTTGGTGTTCTATGAGGCGCCACATCGGGTGATCGAGACCGTGGTCGACATGGCGACTGCTTTGGGTGGCCTGCGCTCGTGCCTCGTGGCACGCGAACTGACCAAGCGCTTCGAGACCCTGCACCAATTGCCGCTGGGTGAGACCGCCGATTGGCTGCAAGGCGACCCCGACCGGCAGCGCGGTGAATTCGTCTTGGTCATCGGGCCGGCCGACGATGCAAATCCGACGGCCACTGACGCCGATCGCCTCATGCGCGTGCTCCTCGAAGAATTGCCGCCCAACCAAGCGGCGCGATTGGCCGCCAAAGCCACCGGACTTGGCCGGCAGACGCTTTACCAGCGAGCGCTGCAACTCAAACCCGGCGCGCCCGAGGGCGAATGATGCGCGACGAGCGCTGAGGCGCACATCGTCCATCTGCCTGAGAGCGCATCGATGGCCTTAAACCGGCCAATGACCACCACATCCGCGCTCTGGTGCATCATCTAAATACTGCCAGCCCACCGAGAATCGCCATGGACATCCGCCGCGTCACCCCAGAATTGGCCGTCAGCCCACAGATCAGCCCGTCTGAGGTGGCCGAACTCAAGGCGCTGGGTTTTGCCAGCGTGGTCTGCAATCGACCGGACGGCGAGTCTTTCGATCAGCCGACCTTTGCCGAGGTCGAGGCAGCGGCGCAGGCGGCGGGGCTGGTCAGCGCCTGGCTGCCGGTGGCTGGCGGGGGCATGACGCACGACCACGTCAACGCGATGAAGACGCTGTGGGCTGAACTGCCGAAACCGGTGCTGGCCTACTGCCGCTCCGGGACCCGGTCCATCACCCTGTGGGCGCTGTCGCAACGCGACGCGATCGACCGCGACGCAGTCGTCGCTGCCGCACGCAACGCCGGCTATGACTTATCCTCGGTTCTGTAATAAAGAACTGAAGTTTTATTGGTTCTATCGATAAAGGGCTTTATCTAGAGTGCGTCCATCGCGACCTGCCGGTCGCAGCCAACGATGGAGCACCCGATGAAACCGAACCGCACCTCGCGCCTCAGCCGCGCACTGGCCGCTGCGGCCGCAGGCTTGGCGCTGACCGCCAGCGCCGGCCATGCCGCCGACGTGACCCTGCTCAACGCGTCCTACGACCCGACCCGCGAGCTGTATCAGGACTACAACGCCGCCTTTGCCAAATACTGGAAAGACAAGACCGGCGACACGGTCACCGTCAAACAATCACACGGCGGCTCGGGCAAGCAAGCGCGCTCGGTGATCGATGGCCTGCAAGCCGACGTGGTGACGCTGGCGCTGGCTGGCGACATCGACCAGATCGCCAGCAAGGGCAAGCTGCTGCCGGAGCACTGGCAGTTGCGCCTGCCGAACAATGCGACGCCCTACAACTCCACCATCGTGTTTCTGGTGCGCAAGGGCAACCCCAAGGGCATCAAGGACTGGCCCGACCTGGTCAAGCAAGGGGTCGAGGTGGTCACCCCCAACCCCAAGACCTCCGGCGGCGCACGCTGGAACTACCTCGCTGCTTGGGGTTATGCGCTCAAGCAACCGGGCGGGACCGACGCCACGGCACGCGAGTTCGTGAAGAAGCTGTTCGCCAACGTCAAGGTGCTCGACACCGGCGCCCGCGGCGCGCTCACCACCTTCACCGAGCGCGGCATTGGCGACGTGCTGATCAGTTGGGAAAACGAGGCCTATCTCGCCACCAAAGAGCTCGGCCCGGACAAGTACGAGATCGTTACGCCCAGCCTGTCGATCCTCGCCGAACCACCGGTGGCCGTGGTCGACAAGGTGGTCGACAAGCGAGGCACGCGCAAGGTGGCCGAGGCCTATCTGCAATATCTGTACTCGCCGGAGGGTCAGGACATCGTCGGCAAGCATTACTACCGCCCCTACGACCTGGCCGTCGCAAGAAGTACGAGAAGCAGTTCGCCAAGGTCAAGCTGTT
>RFMI01000080.1 GCA_009927815.1 Betaproteobacteria bacterium
GCGTTGGGTCTGACGCCGGACCATGTCGACTGGGTGGTGCTGACGCACATCCACCTCGACCACGCCGGCGGCGCCGGTGCGCTAATGCACGCACTACCGCAGGCGCGCCTCTTGGTGCATCCGCGCGGTGCCCGCCACATGGTCGACCCGTCGCGGCTAATCGCCAGTGCCACCAGCGTTTACGGCGAAGCGGTGATCCGCGACACCTACGGCGAGATCCTGCCGGTCGACGCCAGTCGCGTGGTCGAGAGCCATGACGGCATGGCACTCGACTTCAACGGTCGCCGCTGGACCGTCTACGACACGCCGGGCCACGCCCGCCATCACCACGCGCTGTTCGACCACGACTCGAACGGCATCTTCACCGGCGACACCTTTGGCTTGGCCTACCCCGAGCTCGCCGCCGACGGCCGCGCCTTCATCATCCCCACCACCACGCCGGTGCAGTTCGAACCCGCGGCGATGCGCCAGTCGGTGGATCGCCTGGCCGCCATGCGCCCCGAATGCCTGTACCTGACCCACTTTGGCCGGGTCGACGACGTCCCGACGCTGCGCGAGGCGCTGTTGCGCCGGCTAGACGCGCACGTCGAGATTGGTCAAGCGGCCCTGCGGTTTGATGACGACACTGCGCGAGGCGATGCGGTGCGTGATGCACTGAGTGCCTACTTTTTGCGGGAACTGGCGGCACACGGCAGCCGCGTCGACGAGGCGCGCGCGCTGGCGCTGCTGGCGATGGACATCGACCTCAACACCCAGGGCATCGTGCACTGGTTGGCGAGCGGTACGCACTAGGCGTGCCTGCCGCGTCAACCGCGGCCGACTCAGCTTCCTGCCACCGTCATCCGGTCGATCAGGATTGACCCACACTGGCGGCCACCGCGCACCAAAACGTCTTTGCCCACCGCGCGGATGCCGCGGTAGATGTCGCGCAGATTGCCGGCGATGGTGATCTCCTCCACCGGGTGCACGATGCGACCCTCCTCCACCCAAAAGCCGCTGGCCCCGCGCGAGTAGTCGCCGGTCACCAGGTTCACGCCCTGCCCCATCAGCTCGGTCACCAGCAGGCCACGGCCCAGCTCGTGCAGCAAGTCGTCGAATCCGGCATCGCCCGGCTGCACCAGCAGATTGTGCGGACCGCCGGCGTTGCCGGTGCTGCGCAGAGCGAGCTTGCGCGCCGAATAGCTCGACAGGAAATAGCCCTGCTGCACGCCAGCGTCCACCAGCCGGCGGCGCTGCGGCCGCACACCTTCGTTGTCGAACGGCGCGCTGCCCAAACCGCGCGGCAAATCGGGCACCTCGTCGATGCTGACGCAGGGCGCGAACACGGTCTGACCGACGCTGTCGAGCAGGAAACTCGACCGCCGATACAGGCTGCTGCCGCTCACCGCGCCCACCCAATGTCCGATCAGACTCGCGGCGATGCCCGCCTCGAACAACACCGGCACCTCACAGGTGGCAATCTTGCGCGCACCCAGCCGCGCGACGGTGCGCTCGCCAGCGCGCCGGCCCAGCGCCTCGGCGGCCTCCAGGGCGTCGGCCGAGCGGGCGACGCTGTACCAGTCGTCGCGCTGCATCGCCTCGTCCTCGCCAGCGATAACCGAGCAATAGAGCGAGTGCCGGCTGCTGTCGTAGCCGTCGCAAAAACCCAGCGAATTGGCGTAGACAAAGCGGTTGACGTGGCTCGACACCGAGGCGCCGTCGCTGTTGTCGATGCGCGTATCGACCGCCATCGCCGCCGCCTCCATGCGGCAAGCCAGTGCGATCGCCTGCTCGCTGTCCAGCGCCCACGGGTGACACAGGTCGAGGTCGGGTGCGCCCCAGGCCAGCAGATCGGTCTCAGGCAGGCCGGTGAACGGGTCCTCGCCGGTGTGGCGGGCGATCGCCAACGCCGCCGCCACCGTCTCGGCGATTGCCGCCGGCGAGATGTCAGAGGTGCTGGCGTGGCCGCGCCGCTGGCCGACCCAAGTGGTCACCGACAAACCGCGATCGCGCGCGTATTCGAGCGTCTCGACCTCGCCCAAGCGCACCGTCACATCCAGGCCGTGGCCCAGTCCGACGTCGACCTCGGCGGCGCTGGCCCCTAGCCGGGTGGCAGTGGCGAGCGCCTCCTGCGCCAGGGCGCGGAGCTGTTCGGCGGACAAGCTGAAACGGGTGTCGGACACGGCGGGACCAGGTTAAGGCGGGCGGGCCGTTATCATAGCGCTATGACCGAGTTCGAACGCCCCCCCAGCAAAACCCGCCGCAAGCGCGACGCCCACGACCTGCAAGCCCTGGGCGAAACCCTGCTCGGCCTCAAACCCGAGCGTCTGCGGGCCCTCAATCTGGCCCCCGACCTCTACGAGGCGCTGATCGAAGGCCAAAAGATGAGCAGCCGCGAGGCGCTGCGCCGGCACAAGCAGTTCATCGGCCGGCTGATGCGCGACATCGACGCCGCCGAGATCCGCCGCCAACTGGGCGCCGACCGCGACGCTGCACGCCGTGCCGCGCTGGCGTTTCAGCAGGTCGAGCAGTGGCGCGACCGCCTGCTCGAATCGCCGGCTGGACTCGGGGAATTCATGCGCGCCCACCCCACCGCCGACGCCGACGCGCTGGCGCGACTCCTCGGCGAAGCCCACACCGAAACTGCCCATGGCAAGCCGCCGCGCGCGGCACGGGCACTGTTCCGTGCGCTCAACGCAGTGATCACGGCCGCCAACCCGGCATGAGCGGCAGCGTCCTGCGCATCGGCATCGTCTCGGTGAGCGACCGCGCCTCGTCTGGCGTCTACGAGGACAAGGGCATCCCCGGGCTGCTGGACTGGCTCGGTGCCGCGCTGACCACACCGTGGGAGCCGCTGACGCGGCTAATCCCCGACGAACAGTCGCTGATCGAACGCACCCTGATCGAGCTGTGCGACGAGCACGGTTGCGGCCTGGTACTGACCACCGGCGGCACCGGACCGGCCCCACGTGACGTCACCCCCGACGCGACGCTGGCAGTGGCTGCGCGCGAACTGCCCGGCTTCGGCGAACAGATGCGCGCCGTGAGCCTTCAGTACGTACCCACGGCGATTCTGTCGCGGCAGGTGGGCGCGGTGCGCGGCCAGTCGCTGATCCTGAATCTGCCAGGGCAGCCGAAGGCAATCAAAGAGACGCTGGACGGCGTATTTGCCGCAGTGCCTTACTGCCTCGACCTGATCGGCGCGGCATGGGTCGAGACCAACCCTGCCGTCTGCGCAGCATTCCGGCCGAAGTCGGCGCAGCGACCGGGCGGCTGAATGCCGCCGGTCAGCCCGGCTCAAGCGTGGATGTAGCTCTCCAGTTGCTCGATCATGGTGCGCTGGTCCTCCATGGTCGCCCGCATCACATCGCTGATCGACAGCACTCCGGTCAACCGACCGCCGTCAACCACCGGCAGATGGCGGATGTGCATCCCGGCCATCGTCTCCATACAGTGCTGCGCCGAGTCGGACGATTGCACCGTCTTCAGCGTGCTGGTCATCACCGCGCGCACCGGAGTCTGCAGATCAATCGCTTTGTAGACGACGCGCCGAACGAAATCGCGCTCGGTGATGATGCCGATCAGCTGACCGCCCTCGACCACGGGCAGAGCGCCGATTCGGCTCTCGACCATCAGTTTCATGGCGGACTCCAGCGTGGCGTCCGGACCGATGGTGATCAGTGACGCCGGTTTGCTGCCAAGGATCTTGCGAACGCTGCTGCTCATGATTCCTCCCTCATGACTCCCCCTGTTCGGCGGGTCTGATCCCGCTCGGCTGTTGACGACCCCAAGCTCTGTCAACCGCGACTGACAGACTGCGAGTCCAGTTGTCATCCTACGCCGCCCACAGCGCTTGTACAGGGCTTGCACGGTGGCTCTGAATCACGAAAAATGATGGGCTTGCCGGGCGCGCTCGGCGCGTGCCCCTCTCCTTGCTGCCGTCCACCCCCGGAGCCTCGCGTGTCCCACCTGATGACCACCTACGGCCGCCTACCGGTCACCTTCACCCATGGCGACGGCGCCTGGCTGTGGGACACCGACGGCAAGCGCTACCTGGACGCGGTGGCCGGCGTCGCGGTGAACGGCCTCGGCCACGCGCACCCGCGGCTGGTCAAGGCGATCAGCGAGCAGGCGGCACGGCTGATTCACGTGTCCAACCTGTATCAGGTGGCCGAGCAGGAGGCGCTGGCCGACCACCTGTGCGCGTTGTCTGGGCTCGACGCTGCGTTCTTCTGCAACTCCGGCGCCGAGGCCAACGAAGCGGCGATCAAGTTGGCGCGCCTGCACGCGCACAATCGCGGCATCCACGACCCAGCCATCATCGTCATGGAGCGCAGCTTCCACGGCCGCACCATGGCGACCCTCACCGCGACCGGCAACCCCAAGGCACAGGCCGGCTTCGAGCCGCTGGTGCCGGGCTTTATCCGCGTCCCCTATGACGATCTCGAGGCGGTGCGGCGGGTGGCTGCCGAGCACGCGAATGTGGTCGCGATTCTGGTTGAGCCGATCCAGGGCGAGGGTGGCATCCGTGTCCCTGCCCCGCTGCCGACTTACCTGCAAGGCTTGCGCGAGCTCTGCGACGCCCACGGCTGGCTGCTGATGCTCGACGAGGTGCAAACCGGCATCGGCCGCACCGGGCGCTGGTTCGGCTTCCAGCACACGCCGGTGCTGCCCGATGTACTGACGCTGGCCAAGGGGCTGGGTTCGGGCGTGCCAGTGGGTGCGATCGTCGCGCGCGGCGCGGCGGCCACCACTTTCACGCCGGGCAAGCATGGCAGCACCTTTGGCGGCAACCCGCTGGCCTGCGTCGCCGCGCTGACCACACTGCAGGTGATGGCCGACGACCAACTGCTGGCTCACGCGCAAAACCTGGGCGCCTGGATCGTCGAGGCCTTCCGCGAGCGCATCGGTGGCTTGGCGGGCGTCAAGCAGGTGCGCGGACTCGGCCTGATGATCGGCGTCGAACTCGACCGCCCCTGCGGTGAGCTGGTGAAAACCGCACTCGCGCGGGGCATGCTCATCAACGTCACGCAGGACAGCGTCATCCGCCTGGTGCCGCCGCTGGTGCTCACCGCCGACGATGCCCGCGAGCTGGTCGACGGTGTCTCGCGTCTGGTCAGCGAGTTCCTGGCCCAGGCCGACTGACGGTTTTTCCGGTACTCCCGACATGACTGCACGGCAGCCGCTCCGACATTTCCTCCAGTTCGCCGACCTGAGTCGGGCGGAATTCGCGCACCTGTTCGAGCGGACGCGCGTCATCAAGCAGCGCTTCAAGGCGTATCAGCCCTACCATCCGCTGGCCGACCGCACCTTGGTGATGATCTTCGAGAAGCAAAGCACGCGCACCCGGCTGTCGTTCGAGGCTGGCATGCACCAGCTTGGCGGCAGCGCCATCTACCTGAACACACGCGACAGCCAACTTGGCCGTGGCGAGCCGGTGGAGGATGCGGCGCAGGTGATCTCGCGGATGTCCGACATCGTCATGATTCGCACCTTCCAGCAGAGCATCATCGAGCGCTTCGCCGCGCATTCGCGTGTTCCGGTGATCAACGGCCTGACCAACGAGTACCACCCGTGTCAGGTACTGGCCGACCTCTACACCTTCATCGAGCACCGCGGTGACATCGCCGGGCGCACAGTGGCGTGGATCGGCGACAGCAACAATATGTGCTACACGTGGTTGCAGGCGGCCCGGGTGTTCGGCTTTCGCGTCAACATCTCGACGCCGCCCGGCTACTCGCTGGACGCCGCACTCACCGCTGGTCTCGACGACGTCTACCGCGTCTGCGCCGACCCGATGGACGCCGCCAAGGGGGCGAGTCTGGTTACCACCGACGTCTGGACCAGCATGGGCTGGGAGGGCGAGACCGCCGAGCGTGCCGCCGCCTTTGCCGACTGGCAGGTCGACGCCGACATGATGGCGGTGGCCGCGCCGGACGCCGTGTTCATGCACTGCCTGCCAGCACACCGCGGCGAAGAAGTCACCGCCGAGGTCATCGATGGCCCGCAAAGCGTAGTCTGGGACGAGGCCGAGAACCGGCTGCATGTGCAAAAAGCGCTGATGGAGTTCCTGCTGCTGGGCGCCGTCCAAGACTGATCGCCCCGCCAATGGTGGCCCTACGCCACCCACCCCGAACCCGAGACCCTGATGGCCGACACCAAGCACCCGCTGAACCTGCCCGATACGCCCTTCCCGATGCGCGGCGACCTCGCCAAGCGTGAACCGGATTGGATCGGGTCTTGGACGGCACGTGGTCTCTATGCGCAGATCCGCGCCAAGGCCGCTGGCCGGCCCACCTTCATCCTCCACGATGGCCCGCCGTATGCCAACGGCGACATCCACATCGGCCACGCGGTCAACAAAGTGCTCAAGGACATCATCGTCCGCTCCAAGACCCTGGCCGGCTTTGATGCGCCCTACGTGCCGGGCTGGGACTGCCATGGCCTGCCGATCGAGCTGCAGGTCGAGAAGACCCACGGCAAGGACCTGCCGCCGGCGCAGTTCCGCGAACTCTGCCGCGCCTACGCTGCAGAACAAGTTGAGCGGCAGAAGAAGGACTTCATCCGCCTCGGCGTGCTGGGCGACTGGGACCGGCCGTACCTCACCATGGACTTCCGCACCGAGGCCGACATCGTGCGGGCGCTGGGTCGCATTCAGCAGAACGGTTATCTGGTGGCCGGCGCCAAGCCGGTGCACTGGTGCGTCGACTGCGGCTCGGCGCTGGCCGAGGCGGAGGTTGAGTACGAGGACCGCAACTCGCCGGCCATCCACGTGCGCTTCACCGCCGTAGACAACGCAGCCTTCGAGAAGGCAATGGGCTGTGCCACCGCCGGCAAGCCGGTGTCGGTGGTCATCTGGACCACCACGCCATGGACCCTGCCGGCCAACGAGGCGGTGTGCCTGAACGCCGAGGCCCGCTACATCGCGCAGGACCTCGGCACCGAGATCGTGGTGTTTGCGGAGGAACGCGTATCGGACATCACCGCCGTGCTCGAGCCGGGCACGCTCGCCCGCACCCTCGGCGGCTGCGCCGGTGCGGCGCTGGAAAATCTGCGCCTGCGTCATCCGTTCTTGGACAAAACGGTCCCGGTGATCCTCGGCGAGCACGTGACCATGGACGCGGGCACTGGCTGCGTCCACACCGCGCCGGCGCATGGCTTGGAGGACTACGCGGTCGGCATGCGCTACGGCCTGCCAGTCGAGAACCCGGTGGCCGACGACGGCAAGTTCGTGTCGCGCGTTCCGGAGTTCGGTGGCATCGGCATCTGGGAGGCGCAAAAACTGATCATCGAGCGGCTCCAGACCAACGGCGCGCTGTTCGCCTCGCGGCGGCTGCAACACTCATACCCGCACTGCTGGCGCCACAAGACGCCGGTAATCTTCCGCGCCACGCACCAGTGGTTCGTGGCGATGGATCTGCCCGCCGATGGCCGCCGGGCCGACGGTGCGGTGGGTCCTCGAAGCGACTTTGGAGCGCAGCGACCAGGAGCTAGAGGATCCCACGCGGCGGCGGCCCAAGAGTCGGAGAGACACGATGCGGCCTCTCTCCGCAAGCAGGCGCTCGACGCGGTGGCCGCCACCGAGTTCTTCCCCGCCTGGGGGCGCGCGCGCCTGGAGGCGATGATCAGCAATCGCCCCGACTGGTGCGTCTCGCGCCAGCGCAACTGGGGTGTGCCACTGACGCTCTTCCTGCACCGCGAGACCGGTGAGCCGCACCCGCGCTCGGCCGAGCTGCTCGAGCAGGTCGCCCAGCGCATCGAAAAGTCCGGCATCGAGGCCTGGTTCTCGTTGGATGCCGCCGAGCTGCTCGGCGACGAAGCGGCAACCTACCGCAAGGCGCCGGACACGCTCGACGTCTGGTTCGACTCCGGCGCCACGCACTTCGCGGTGCTGCGCGGCCGCGACGATCTCGGCTACCCGGCCGACCTCTACCTGGAGGGCTCCGACCAACACCGCGGCTGGTTCCAGTCGAGCCTGCTGACCGGTTGCGCCATCGATGGCCGCGCGCCCTACCGCGCCCTGCTCACCCACGGCTTCGTGGTCGACGGCAAGGGCATGAAGATGTCCAAGTCCAAGGGCAACGTGGTCGCACCGCAAAAAGTGATGGACACCTACGGCGCCGATATCTTGCGCCTGTGGGTCGCCGCCACCGATTACTCGGGCGAGCTGAGCATTAGCGACGAGATCATCAAACGCGTGGTTGAGGCCTACCGCCGCATCCGCAACACCCTGCGCTTTTTGTTGGCCAACACCGCCGACTTCAACCCGGCCACCGATGCAGTACCGCTCGATGAATTGGTCGAGATCGACCGCTACGCCCTGCACCTGCTCGCCGAGTTGCAGGCCGAATGCGCAGGTCACTACGCCGAATACGATTTCCACCGCATCGCCCAGCGCCTGCAGACCTTCTGCTCGGAGGACCTCGGCGCGTTCTGGCTCGACATCCTCAAGGACCGCCTCTACACCACCACCACCGATGGCAAACCGCGCCGGTCGGCACAGACCGCGCTGTGGCACACCGCGCGCGTGCTGGCCGGGCTGATGCTGCCGGTGATGCCCTTCACCGCCGAGGAGGTGTGGGAGACGCTGACGAGCGAGTCGCATGGCTCGCTGATGCTGCACACCTGGGACGAGCTCGCCGGCGCTTTACCGCGCGACGAGGCGCTCGCTGCCAAGTGGGCGCAGATTCGTGCTGTCCGCGCCGAAGTGCAAAAGGTGCTGGAACAATTGCGCAGCGCCGGCGACATCGGCTCGTCGCTGCAGGCCGAGGTGCACATTGACGCAGCGGCGGAGCCTTACGCCGCCCTCGCCAGCCTGGACGGTGAACTCAAGTACGCGCTCATCACCTCGAGTGCCAGCCTGGCCCGCATCGACGGCGCGCTCGGCATCCGCGCCAGACCGTCGACCGCCACCAAGTGCGGTCGCTGCTGGCACTACAGCGACAGCGTCGGCGCCGTGACCGCTCAGCCCGAAGTGTGCGCGCGGTGTGCCGGCCACCTGCAGGGCGACGCCGAAGTTCGCCAGCATGTCTAAGCGGCCATGAGGCAAGCACTGGGGTTGCAGCTGGGGACTGGTCGCTACTTTGTGCTCGCGATTGTGGTGGTGGTGCTCGACCAGTGGAGCAAGTCGTGGATTCTGGCCGGTCTGGCACCCGGCGAGGTGCAGACGCTGACCCCCTTCTTCGACCTGGTGTTGGCGTTCAACCGTGGTGCCGCGTTCAGCTTTCTCGCCGACGAGCCGGGCTGGCAGCATGTGCTTTTTGTGGCGCTGGCATTGCTGGCGAGCGTGGTGATCGTTTGGCTGATTGCCCGCCACGCCCAAGAGCAGCTGTTCTGCGCCGGTCTGGGGCTGATTCTGGGCGGCGCTATTGGGAACCTGATCGACCGCCTGCAGATCGGCGCGGTCGTCGATTTCCTGTCTTTCCACGCCGGCGGTTGGTATTGGCCCGCCTTCAATGCCGCCGACAGCGCCATCACCCTGGGCGCGACGCTGCTCATTCTGGACAGCCTGCGCAATCGACCTGTCAACAAGGGCTGACAGTTGTCGCAGGCTGGGCGACAATGGGCGACCGATGCCGCACCGGGTGCGGCGCCCTGACCACGAGGCCCTGATGAAGATCCTGCTCGCCAATCCACGCGGTTTCTGCGCCGGCGTCGATCGCGCCATCGAGATCGTCGAGCGTGCACTGGCCCTGCACGGCAAACCGGTGTACGTGCGTCACGAGGTGGTGCACAACCGCTACGTGGTCGACGACCTGCGCGCCAAGGGCGCCGTGTTCATCGAGGAACTCAGCGAGGTGCCCGCCGGTGCTGTGCTGGTGTTCTCCGCGCACGGTGTGTCGCTGGCGGTCCGGGAAGAAGCGGCCGCGCGCGGCTTTCAGGTGTTCGACGCCACCTGCCCGCTGGTCACCAAGGTCCACGTCGAGGTCGGTCGGCTGCGCACCAAGCAGCAGGAGGTGATCATGATCGGTCACGCCGGCCATCCTGAAGTCGAGGGCACCATGGGCCAGAGCCAGGGCGGCATGCACCTGGTCGAAACGGTGGAGGACGTGGCGAAAGTCCCCGTAGCCGACCCCCACAACCTTGCCTACGTGACCCAGACCACACTGTCGGTCGATGACGCGCAGACCATCGTCAACGCTCTGCGTGCACGCTTTCCCGGCATCGTCGGACCGAAGAAGGATGACATCTGCTACGCCACGCAGAATCGTCAGGACGCGGTCAAGACGCTGGCGCCCAAGTGCAACCTGTTGCTGGTGGTCGGCTCGAAGAACAGCAGCAACTCGAACCGGCTGTGCGAGGTGTCGCGCGACGTCGGCACGCCGGCACGCCTGATTGACGGCGCTGCAGACATCGATCCGGCATGGCTCGAGGGCGTGGAGACCGTGGGCGTCACGGCCGGCGCCTCAGCGCCCGAACTTCTGGTGCAAGAGGTGCTTGAGCGCCTGCGCAACCTCGGCGGCTGCGAAGTCACCGACATGGCTGGCGTCGAAGAAGACGTCGTCTTCCCGATTCCGAAGACCCTGGAACGCGCCAGCGCCTGAGCCCAACCGGCGGTGTCGCCTAGAAGCCGCGCAGCGGATTGCGGCTGGTGCTGTCGCCGGGCGTTCGTGACACCCCGCCCTTTTCCAGCAGCCGGACGATGTCCGAAGCCTTGCGGATCACGGCATCGGTGGTGCAGAAGTACTGCTCCATCAGCGTCACATGCTGGCCGTTCATGCGATCGGCGCGAATCACTTGCCACTGCGGGTTTCTCGCCGGTGACCACTGGCCGTCGGGCCCGCCCCACGCGTATTGCTTGATCTCGGCACTGTTGCAGCGCATGCCCTCAAAGCTGACGTTCTTCACGCCACTGGGCGACTGGATGATCAGCGCATAGCGGATCACGCCGTCTTCACCGATGCTCAGCGAATCGCGGTCGATGAAAAAGCGGTTCTTGGTGACGGCGGTGGTCTCAAAGCGCAGCCAGGACGACGTCTTGTCGGGGAAGGCCGGCAGCGCCACCTCGAGTTCTTGCTGCGGCTTCTGCTCCGGCTCGACGTAGCGCGACTTGTCTTCTTTGCGGACAAAAGGGTTCGGGCTTTCCACGGCCAGTACCGGCATTGCACAAACGGCTAGCAGCGCCGCGATGACCCGCTTCATCCTTGCTCCTCGGCGCATGTGCGCGGCTGTGGGCGACCATTGCCACGGCGTTCGCCGGGCACCAAGTGGCGCAATTCGTGCAGCGCTTGGCGATAGACCTCGCGCTTGAATTCGATCACTGCCTCGAGCGGCATCCAATACTCGCTCCAGCACCACGCGTCGAATTCGGGTTTCTCGGCGGCCCGCAGACAGACGTCGTGGTCGCGGCCGACCAAGCGCAGCAAGAACCAGATCTGCTTCTGGCCACGGTAGTTGCTGCGCGCGTCACGGCGCAACCACTGCTCCGGCACGTCGTAGCGCAGCCACTCGCGAGTCCGGCCGAGGATGCGCACATGTTCAGGCAAGAGGCCAACCTCTTCCTGCAACTCGCGGTACATCGCCTGTTCTGGCGACTCGCCACGCTTGATACCACCCTGTGGGAACTGCCAGGAGTGCTGGCGCACACGCTTGCCCCAGAACACCTCACCTCTGGCATTGCACAGGATGATCCCGACGTTGGCGCGGTATCCATCCCGATCGATCATGTCACTGCGGGCCGCACCCTTGTCAGGACGGCCAAAAATTGGTCTGACTCCTGTTTATCACAATGGGCGACAAGACACCAAGCCCCGACCGTGATCAGGGCAGCAGGCGGCGGCTGTTGTGGCGATTGAGACGCTTGAGATCGTCGACGAAATCGCCGAATGGCAGGCGCAGCGCGGCCTCCCACTGACGCGCTGCGGCGCGCAGGCCGGTCCAATCGAGCGGCTTGGGTTGTCCGGCAAAGCCAAAACACAGGACATTGGTCTTGAAGCCCGCCGGCAACAGCAGTAGCCGGTCGTCGAACACGCGACGCAAACGGTCGACCTGCGCGTCGTAGGTGCTGGCGGTGCTCCAGATGTTGGCAATCAGCACGCCGTTGGGCGTCAGCCGTGCCGCACTCTCGGCGTAGAAATCTTCGGTGGTGAGGCCATCGGACTGGTGCGAGCCGTCAAAGCCATCCAGCAGGATCCAGTCCTGCGGCTCGCTCTCCCGGCGCAGCGCTTCGGCGCCGTCACCCAGCCACAGCGTTAAGCGTTCGTCTTCCGGCGGCAGCATGAACTGCAAACGCGCCACCGACACCACGCGCGGGTCGATCTCGACCACCGTCTGCGTCACGTCGGTCAGATAGCGGTGGATAAACTTCGGGATCGAGCCGCCTCCGAGACCGATGGTGTAGACGCGCTTGGGCACCGGGGCGAACAGCAGCGGCGCGAACACACACCGGCTGTAGGCCAACTCGAGGTCGTAGGGGCGGTCGATGCGCATCGCGCTCTGGATCGCGTCCGAGCCGATGTGAAGATAGCGCACGCCGTCACGCTCGCTCACCTCGATGCCCTGGCCACGCCCGCGCAGCCGTCCAAACAACGCCATTCGCCCTCTCCAATAGCCGTCTGACAGGCTCAAAGGCGCCTAAAATACGCGTTTTTGCCCGACCGGACGTGTCCCCATGCGCAGCTCGCAACTCTTTATCACCACGCTCAAGGAAGCGCCCAACGAAGCCGAACTGGTCTCGCACAAGCTGATGCTCCGCGCCGGTCTGATCCGCCGCCTCGGCTCGGGCCTCTACACCTGGATGCCGCTGGGCCTGCGCGTGCTGCGCAAGGTCGAGGGCATCGTCCGCGAGGAGATGGACCGCACCGGCGCCAACGAACTGCTGATGCCTGCGGTGCAACCCGCCGAACTGTGGCAGGAGACTGGCCGCTGGGCGCTGTTCGGCCCGCAGATGCTCAAGATCAAGGACCGGCACGAGCGCGAGTTCTGCTTCGGCCCGACCCACGAGGAGGTCATCACCGACCTGGTGCGCCGTGAGGTGAAAAGCTACCGCCAACTGCCGCTCAACCTGTACCAGATCCAGACCAAGTTCCGCGACGAGATCCGGCCGCGCTTTGGCGTGATGCGCGCGCGCGAGTTCCTGATGAAGGACGCGTATTCCTTCCACAGCAGCCGCGCCTGCCTCGAGCAGACCTACGCCGTGATGCACGCCACTTACACCCGCATCTTCGAGCGGCTCGGGCTGAAATTCCGCGCAGTGGCGGCGGACACCGGAGCGATTGGTGGTTCAGGCTCGCACGAGTTCCACGTCCTGGCCGACAGCGGCGAAGACGCCATCGCCTGGTGTCCGCAGTCGGACTACGCCGCCAACGTCGAGCTGGCCGAAGCGATGGCGCCGGCCGCGCCCCGTGCAGCGGCATCGGCGCCGGTGACCAAGGTCGCCACGCCGAAGATGCACTCGATCGACGAGGTCGCAGCAGGCCTCAGCGTGCCCGCCAGCACCATCGTCAAAACCCTGCTGATGGTCGACGAGGCCGGCGCCGCCGTCGCCCTGTTGGTACGCGGCGATCACAGCCTCAACGAGGTCAAGGTCGGCAAGCTCGCCGGCCTCAACGGTGCGCTGCGCTTTGCCAACGAGGCAGAAGTCCGCTCCGCCGCCGGCTGCGGCGCCGGCTCAATCGGCCCGGTCGGGCTGAAAGCCCGCGTGGTCGCCGACCGCGCCGTGGCGGCGATGGCCGACTGGGTCTGCGGCGCCAACGAAGACGGCTTCCACCTCACCGGCGTCAATTGGGGCCGCGACCTGCCCGAGCCGGAAGTCGCCGACATCCGCAACGCCGAGGCTGGCGATCCGTCGCCCGACGGCAAAGGGACGCTCGAAATCGCGCGTGGCATCGAAGTCGGTCACATCTTCCAACTGGGCAACAAGTACTCAAGCGCGATGGGCGCGACCTATCTGGACGAGTCCGGCCAGTCGCAGGTGATGGAGATGGGCTGTTATGGCATCGGCGTGAGCCGCATCGTCGCCGCAGCCATCGAGCAGAATCACGACGACCGCGGGATTATCTTCCCGGCCGCCATGGCGCCGTTCCAGGTGGTGGTGGTCGCGCTGGGTCTGGCGAAGAGCGCCGCAGTCAAGGAGACCGCCGAGCGCCTTTACGCCGAACTGCAGGCCGCTGGCATCGATGTGCTATTCGAGGACCGCGACGAGCGCCCCGGCGTGATGTTCGCCGACATGGAGCTGATGGGCATCCCGCACCGCATCACCGTCGGCGACCGCGCCTTGGCCAATGGCGAGGTCGAGTACAAGTGCCGCCGCAGCGGTGAGGGCGGAAACTGGCCGGTGGCCGAAGCGCTGTCGAGCACGCTGGCGGCCTTGGCTCAGTCCTGAGCAGCCACACACGCGCGAGCGTGCCGTGCCACCACCGACTCCTCGTCGGTGTGCACCACGCCCACCGCCACCGCGCTGTCGGCGGTGTGCAGCCAGTCGGCGCCGGCGTGGTTGGCCTGCTCGTCGATGCACACACCCAGCCATGCGGAGAGACCGCAGACCGCCGC
>RFMI01000038.1 GCA_009927815.1 Betaproteobacteria bacterium
TTTGCCAGCCGACACCGATTGGGCGCTGCTGGTGTTGGGCATCTTCGCCACCGCCTACGCGTGCGCCGGCATCGGCATGCTGGTGGCGGCGTTCTCCAAGACGCTCGACAACTTCGCCGCGATCATGAACTTCGTCATCTTCCCGGTGTTCTTTCTGTCGGGGTCGCTCTATCCAGTCGCTAACCTGTCGGGACTGCTCGGCGTGGCAGCCCACCTGAACCCCTACACCTATGGCGTGGATCTGCTGAAACACGCGCTGCCACAGGTGTCTGGTCACGCCGCTGACTTTGCAGTGACGCTGGATGTGGCGGTGCTCGCCGGCTTCGCTGTGTTGGCGTTCGCGGTGAGCGCGTGGCGCTTCTCGCGCGAGCAGGCCTATGCGCCGCTGTTTGGCTTCGGCGGACCTAAGAAGGGCGGGCCGGGCGCCGGCAAACCGGGTGGCGGCAAGACGGCCTGATTCCGGCCTGTTCTTTTGATCCGCTCAGCGCTTCGGGCACGGCGAAGTTAACGCTGCCTCCGGAGGAGTGACCGCTTACCTTGCCTCGCGTAGCCAGTGCGCCGCGTCCATCGCGAAGTAGGTGAGGATGCTGTCGGCGCCGGCGCGCTTAAAGGCCAGCAGCGACTCGAGCACCACGGCGCGTTCGTCGAGCCAACCGTTCTGCGCGGCGGCCTTGAGCATGGCGTACTCCCCGCTCACCTGATAGACCGCCGTCGGCACGCCAAAGGTGTCCTTGACCCGCCGCACGATGTCCAGGTAGGGCATGCCCGGCTTGACCATGACGATGTCCGCGCCCTCGGCGATGTCCATGGCCACCTCGTGCAGCGCCTCGTCGGTGTTGGCCGGGTCCATCTGGTAGGTGTATTTGTTGCCGCCGCCGAGATTCCCGGCCGAGCCCACAGCATCCCTGAAGGGCCCGTAGAAGCTCGAGGCGTACTTGGCTGAGTAGGCCATGATCCGCGTGTGGATGTGGCCACCGGCGTCGAGCGCGCGGCGCACCGCACCGATGCGGCCGTCCATCATGTCGGAGGGGGCGACCATGTCGGCGCCGGCGCGGGCGTGGGTGATGGCCTGACGCTCCAGCACCGCCACGGTCTCGTCGTTCATCACGTAGCCGGCGTCGTCGATCAGGCCGTCCTGGCCGTGGCTGGTGTACGGGTCGAGCGCGATGTCGGTGACGATGCCCAGATCCGGCAATGCCTGCTTGAGTGCGGCCACTACACGAGGCACCAGGCCATCCGGGTTGTAGGCCTCGCGCGCGTCGAGCGACTTGAGCGGCGTGTCGACAACCGGGAACAGCGCAAGTGCGGGGATGCCGAGCTCGCGCGCCCGCTTGGCCGTCTCGAGCAGCAAATCGAG
>RFMI01000102.1 GCA_009927815.1 Betaproteobacteria bacterium
CTGGCAGCCCGCTCCTCGGGAGATCGACCGCGCCGATTGGCGCGGTTTTTTTTCGCCAGGTCATTTGGCTAGACTCGGCGAATCGCATACCCACCGGAATCCCCCATGAACCACGACAACACTCCACCCCAAGCCGTCGCGATGGTCACCGGCGCCGGTAGTGGCATCGGTCGCGCCGTCGCGCGAGGCCTGTTATCAGATGGCTGGAGGGTGGGCCTGATCGGGCGTCGCGAGCAGCCCTTGCGGGATACTGCCGATGGCCACAACGATGCTCTGGTCTTGCCCTGCGATGTTGGCGACCCGAACGCGGTAAGCGTCGCCTTTGATACGCTGAGCGAACGGTTCGGACGACTTGACTTGCTGTTCAACAACGCCGGCACTGGCACGCCGCAAGTCGCCCTGGAGACTTTGGACCCCTCGGTCTGGCTCAATTGCGTCAACGCCAATCTGAATGGCGCTTTCTTCTGCACCCAGAACGCCTTTCGCCTGATGAAAGCGCAATCCCCCAAAGGTGGGCGGATCATCAACAATGGCTCAATCTCGGCGACCACACCACGCCCGAACAACGCGCCCTACACCGCCACCAAGCACGCCATCACTGGCTTGACCAAGGCCTGCGCCTTGGATGGCCGAGCGCACGATATCGCCGTGGGTCAGATCGACATTGGCAACGCCGACACCGAGATGGCGCGGCCTATGGCCAACGGCATCATCCAGCCCAACGGCGCGATTCTGGTAGAGCCGCGCATCCCGGTCGAGCACGTGGTCGACGCGGTCCGCTATATGGCGGGTTTGCCACTCGGCAGCAATGTGCTGTTTCTCACGGTGATGGCAACGCAGCAGCCGTTTGTCGGCCGCGGCTAAGCGCGGACCCGCTTAGCAGCCCAGGCTGCAGTCGCGGTCCTCGGGGGCTAAGCGCGCCAGCAAAGCCTCGGACTCTTGAGCCCGGCCGGCCTGCGCCAAAACCGCACCCAAGGCGCGTATGACATTTGCGTCGGTGGGCGCCATCACCAGCGCCTTCTGTAAGGCAACGATGCCCTGATCGATCTTCTGGTTGCGCGCGAGCGCCTGACCGTGGCTCAACCAGGCATCAAAATTGCCAGCATCAGCGGCGACCCATGCCGTGGTGTGGGCCAGCGCCGCGGCCCAATCGCCGGCCTCAGCCAAGCGTTGCATGCGCAAAAAATCGGGCTGCTCGGATACCGGCAGTTCCCACACCGCCTGACCCTTCAGCGCTCCCAAGGGTTCAGCCGTTTGCTTGCGCAAGGTGTCCAGCCAGTCGGCGGGCATTGCGTAGTAGTACCCGGAATGTCCTGCCGACAGAAAGGTGGTGATGCCGACCAAGGCGCCGGTCTTGTCAAACAAGCCGCCCCCCGATGCACCCAGCCCAAATCCTGCCGAAGTCTCGATTACACGGCTGGCGGCGTAGGGGTGAAGCGCGCTGACCCGCCCCTCGGTGAAAAACGCCTCGACGCCGCCCGGGTAGCCGTAGAAATAGACGGTCTCTCCCGTTCCCAAGTCGGCGGTGGTGCGCACCGGTACCGGGGCCAGGAACATCTCTTCGGTGGTCAACAGGCACAAATCGCGAAGAACATCGGCCCGCTGGCTAACGGCAGCGAAACGAAGCGCGCCCTTGATCGCCGCCACGTAGTCGCTGTTTCGAGTGACGTGGCAATTGGTGAGGACCTCGTTCTTGCCAACCACCACACCGCTTCCGGAATACGTCAGATTGCCGGCGCCGCTAGCGGTGATCTTGATCACCGCACTCGACAGGCGGGTAATGAAGGCTGAATCGAAGCCGTCGGCGCGGGCGGCGCCGGCCGACACGCCACAGCACAGAATCAATGCAGCAAGCAAACGCGTACGCATCGGATTTTCCGGTCGCTCAAAGTGTGAAGCGATAGGGCAGACAGTGGCGACGAAAGTTCAGTCTGATGCTCAGCCACGTCTGCTGCAATGCAGAAAAAACAGTGCGCTATCAGCGGTTACTGATCAAACCGGTGGGAGGATCGTTTTTAAATATCCCTACTAATCATCGATTTTTATGGCTCCCGTGGCGCAGGCGGGATATGTTGCGATGCAACACAAAACTTGCTACGCTCAAGCTGTCATCTGATTCCTCCTCCTTCAGTGACATTTTAGGGGCCCTTCGGGGCCCTCTTTTTTGCGATGCCCTCGAGCCGACCGCCGCAAGCGAAGCGCCTATACTGAACGGTCCGAATGGCACCGAGGCTCCCATGACCAGAACCGTGCACTGCATCAAACTTGGCCGAGACGCAGAGGGACTTGACGTTCCGCCTTACCCTGGCGACCTGGGGCGACGCATTTTCGAAAGCGTTTCAAAGGAGGCGTGGCAAGCCTGGCTCAAGCACCAGACCATGCTCGTCAACGAGAACCGTTTGAGCCTCGCCGATCCACGGGCACGCAAGTACCTCGCCGAACAGATGGAAGGGCATTTCTTCGGCAGCGGTGCCGATGCGGTCGAGGGCTTCGTTCCGCCCCCGAGCTGAACCCGCCGACTCAGGCAACTGCCCACCGTTTAGAAATCGCCCGTGCACGCATCCGACCACAGCACATTGCTCAACCGTGAAACCGGCTTGCTGGCTTTCAATCGTCGCGTGCAGGAAAAAGCCGAAAATCCGGACATTCCCCTGCTGGAGCGATTGCGCTACCTGTGCATCACCACCAGCAATCTCGACGAATTCTTCGAGGTGCGGATCGGTTCGCTGAAGAACCAGATCATGGAGCGCAAGTCCGAACCGGGCCCGGACGGCATGACGCCGCAACAAACCTTCGAACGTGTCTCGCGCGAGGCACACGACCTCGTCACCCGCGAGTACCAGTTGTTTAACGACACCTTGATCCCGGCACTGGCCGCCAAGGACATCGTGTTTCTGCGCCGCTCGATCTGGACCGAGGCGCAGCAGGTCTGGGTGCGGGAGTTCTTCGAGCGCGAAGTGGCGCCGCTGCTGACGCCGATCGTGCTCGACCCCGCCCACCCGTTCCCGCGCTTGCTCAACAAGAGCCTCAATTTCGCAGTCTCGCTGGAGGGCACTGACGCCTTTGGTCGCAGCCCCAAGCTGGCCATCGTGCAGGCGCCACGGTTGCTCGCAAGAGTGATTCGGATGCCGGACGAGGTGAGCGGCCACCGCGACGGATTCATCTTCCTGTCGTCGGTGATCCACGCCCACGTGAGCAGCCTGTTTCATGGCATGACGATCACGGGTTGTTATCAGTTTCGCGTCACCCGAAACGCCGAGTTGCAGTTCGACGAAGACGGCGTCGCCAACCTTCGCACCGCGCTGCAGGGCGGCCTGCCGCAGCGCAAGTTCGCCGACGCCGTGCGGCTGGAGGTGGTGAACAGTTGCCCCGACACCATCAGCGACTTTTTGCTCCGTGAGTTCGGACTGGGCCGCGAGGACCTCTATCAGGTCGATGGCCCGGTGAATCTGGTGCGCCTGATGCAGGTGCCCGACCTCATCGATCGGCCTGAACTCAAGTTCCCCGCGTTTTCGCCCGGCCTGCCGCGGGCGCTGAAAAAACAGACCGACATCTTCGCCGCGATGCGCCAGCAGGACATTCTGCTGCACCACCCATTCCAGAGCTTTCAGCCAGTCATCGATTTCATCAGTCAGGCCGCCAGCGACCCGGACGTGGTGGCGATCAAGCAGACCGTCTACCGCGCGGGCACCGACTCGGCGCTGATGGAGGCGCTGCTCGCAGCCGCGCACCGCGGCAAAGAAGTCACGGTGGTGGTGGAACTGATGGCGCGCTTTGACGAAGAGACCAACATCGGCTGGGCGCAGCGGTTCGAAGATGCCGGCGCGCACGTGGTCTACGGGGTGTTCGGCTTCAAAACCCACGCCAAGATGGCCCTGGTGGTGCGACGGGAGGGCGGCACTCTGCGTCGCTACGTGCACCTGGGCACTGGCAATTACCACGCCCGCACCGCCAAGCTGTACACCGACTTTGGCCTCTTCACCTGCAACGAGGAGATGACCGCCGATGTCACCAACATCTTCAGCCAACTGACCGGCACCGGCCACCCACTGGCACACAAACGCATCTGGCAGGCGCCGTTCGACCTGCACAGCAACATTCTGGCGGCCATTCGGCGGGAGGCTGATCACGCCCGCGCTGGCCGGCCTGCGCACATCATCGCCAAGATGAACGCGCTGCTCGAACCGCAGGCGATTCAGGCGTTGTACGAAGCCAGCCAAGCCGGTGTTCGCATCGACCTGATCGTGCGCGGCGTCTGCGCCCTGCGACCGGGCGTGCCGGGCTTGTCGGAGACGATCCGGGTGCGTTCGGTGATCGGCCGCTTCCTTGAGCACAGCCGCATCTTCTATTTCCGCAACGACCGTGCAGCCGATGTGTATCTGTCGTCGGCCGACTGGATGGACCGCAATTTCTTCCGCCGCATCGAGGCGTGTTTCCCGGTGCTCGACCGACGCTTAAAGCAAAGGGTGCTCAGCGAAGGGCTTCGCCCCTACCTGAACGACAACAGCCAAGCCTGGCTGATGGAAGCCGATGGCAACTACCGTCTGCGAACACCACGCAAAGGCAGCCGAAGAATCACTGCGCAGATGGATCTGCTGCGCAACTTGGCCGACTAAAACCCCGCTTAAGCCTTGATGATAAACAAGATTTTGGCTTGTTGTCACAAATCCTTCACAGTTGTATCTAACAAATGACGTAGTGTTCCCGGCACAACATGGGGTGTGTTTGCGCCGGTCACGCATGGAAATTGAACTCAAACTTGCAGTCAGCCCAACGGCGCTCAACCGCCTGATCCGCCATCCGATTTGGTCCAGCTGGCGCTGCAGCGACTCGCGCCAGACACTTCGCAGCATCTACTTCGACACCGCGAACGCCGACTTGACCGCTGCCGGCTACGCCCTGCGCCTGCGCCGCGTGGGTCGGCGCTGGGTGCAGACGGTCAAGGGCGGTGGGGGTGCCGGCGCAGGCCTGCACCGCCGCGACGAATTCGAGTCCGAGGTGCGCGGGCCGCAGCCCGATTTCACCAAGATGCCAGATCGCTTACTCGACGGGGTGCTGGCCGATGCCACTGTCCGGGGACAATTGCTAGCCCGTGTTCGAGACGCGCTTCACACGCCTGGCGCGCACGGTTCATCTCGATGACGGGTCGGTGGTGGAGGTCGCCTTCGACCGCGGCAACGTGATCGCCGGCGATCGCACCGCCCCCCTGTGCGAGGTCGAACTGGAGCTGAAACACGGTCAGCTCGGCGCGCTGCTGGGGCTCGCGCGCGCCGTCTTGCGCCACGGGGGCGGCTGGCTCGACGACACCACCAAGGCGGCGCGTGGCTACCGCTTGGCGATGCCGGACCGCAGCCCCGTTGCGTCGCCGGTGTCGGCTGGCAGCGCCAGCAGCCGGGTCTTCCGCGACTGGCACGCGCTGATGGCCGAGGCCGTGCAACGCGGCCTCAACCACTTGCATGGCAACGCCGCCGGTGTGCGCGACCAGCTCGACGACCCCGAGTACGTCCATCAGATGCGGGTGGCGGCCCGGCGCATCAAAACCTTGCTGGGAATCGCCCAACGTGAGTCGGAGCATCCGCTCACCAGTCATCTGCTGGTCGAGGTCAGCTGGCTGGCCAACAGCCTGGGTGCGGCCCGAGATTGGGACGTCTTGCTGGGCGAGACCCTGCCCAGCTACCTGCAGCGCTTCCCGGCTCCGCCGGGATTGGCACGCTTGCAGGCAGACGGCGAGGCCCTGCGGCGTCAGGGCCATGAGCTGGCAGCCGCTGCGGTCGGCTCGACGCGCTACGGCGAACTGCTGATCGACCTGATGGCCTGGCTGCACCGCCAGGAGTCGCTCGACAAGCGCCGCGCGCTGGGTCCGGCACGCGAGCAACTGGGCCGCCGCCACAAGCAGGTGCTGAAACTGGGCGAACCGGCACGGCTGGTCGACGACGAAGCCCGTCACCGTCTGCGGCTGGCATGCAAGAAACTCCGCTACGCCGCCGAATCGCTGGCTCCCGCCTTCCCATCCGGCGCGGCGAGCGGCTATATCAGCGCGGTGGCTCGTCTGCAGAACGTGCTTGGCGGTCTCAATGACGCTGCAGTGGCCGCCCAGCGCCTTGACACGCTACCAGCCGGCCGCGCCGAACGGGCCCGCCAGGTCCTGAAGAGAGCGCTCCACAACAGCGCCCAAATGCAGCTGACCACTCTGCCCGACCAGTGGGACGCATTTGTCCGGCAAACGCCGTTCTGGAAAGCCTGACCATGGACCTGATCCTGTGGCGCCACGCCGACGCCGAGTACGGCCCGCCCGACCTGCAGCGCCAACTCACGCCCTTGGGCCGGCAGCAGGCGCATGACATGGCCGACTGGCTACGTCCGCGTCTACCCAAACACGCCCGCGTGCTGGTGAGCCCGGCGCAACGCGCGCAGCAGACGGCAGCGGCTCTCGGACGTCCGTTCGACACGATCGCGGCGCTGGCACCCGGTGCCGCCTTGTCCGACGTCCTGGCTGCCAGCGACTGGGCGCCATCTGATGAGGGCTGCGTGGTGGTGGTCGGCCACAACCCAACGCTGGGCGAAGTTGCGGCGCGCCTACTCGGCGCCAACGGTGCAGTGGCGGTGCGCAAGGGCGCGGTCTGGTGGTTCGTGGGACGCGAGCGCGGTGAACGACCTGTGGTGTTGCACGCCTGTATCAGTCCGAACCTGCTCGCCGCCGGCGAGACAGGACACCGGCACTAGCTGGCCTCCAGGACGCCCTCGTCGCTGCGGCCAACGCTGCTCTGCGCATCCAGCCGCAATTCGCAACCGATGAGCTCCCACTGCCGCCCCTCTTCGGCAAGTGCCGCTTGCGTCAGGGGATGGTCGGCGAGCCAGTCCTGATCGACCCAGACCTGCACCCGGGCGTCGCTGCAGCCGACAAGCCGAAGCGGCACCTCCTCAATCGGATGACGCGAGCGCTGCAGCAGCGCCGCCAGACGAAGTGCCGCGATCTGGGCTCGTCGCACCGGATGCCGCAGCATCGGCGCGACTTTGCCAAGCTTGCCGCGATGCCCCAACACCAGCGTCGCCAGCGCGTCCTGCTCGGCACGGGAGAACCCGGGCATGTCCGCATTGCGCAAGATGTACGCCGAGTGCTTGTGGTAGCCGGCGTGCGCCACCGACAGGCCCAACTCGTGCAGATCGGCTGCCCACCGCAGCTGCTGGCGGGCGGTGTCGTCGTCGCCGCACAGGTGATCGCCCAATATCGCCAGAGCGGCCCGCTCCACCGCCTGCGCCTGCACGACATCCACCTGGTAACGACGCTGGAACTGCTGCACGGTCACGCCGCGCAGGTCTTTTTCGCTGGCGCGACCAAGCATGTCGTAGAGGATGCCTTGGCGCATCGCACCTTCAGCCGGCGCCATGCGCTCGATGCCAAAGGCCTCGAACACCGAACACATAATGGCCAGACCGCCGGCAAGCACCTGGACCCGATCGGGCCGCACCTGCGGAAAATCTTCCGGCTCGAAACCACCGCTGCGCACCGCGCGATCGACCAGCCCTTCGAGGCCCTCGCGGGTGATCACGCCGTCCTCTAGGCCATTCTGCTCACCGATGATCTGCGACAGCGCTCGTGCCGAACCCGACGATCCCACCGCCTGTGACCAATCGGCCGGGCTGAACTCGTGCGCCACTGGCTCAAGCTCGGTCAGTGCGGCCACGCGGGCACGCCGCATGCCGTCGGCAGTGACACGACCATCCGGGAAGAATCGCAGCGTGTAGCTGACGCAGCCCATGTACAAGCTCTCGAGGCGGAGCGGCCGGTAGAACTGACCGATGATGCACTCGGTGGAGCCACCGCCGATGTCCACCACCAACCGTCGCGCCCGCGAGGGCGGCATGCTGTGCGTGACACCGAGGTAAATCAGCCGGGCCTCTTCACGGCCGGCCACCACCTCGATCGGAAAACCCAGAGCGTCCTCAGCTGCTGGCACGAAGGCGCTGATGTTCTTGGCGATGCGAAACGTGTTGGTGCCGACCGCCCTCACTTGGCCGGGCTCGAAGCCGCGCAAGCGCTGGCCAAAGCGGGCCAGACAATCCAGCGCACGGTCCTGCGCGTCGGCACTGAGAATCTTGTCGGGGCTTAGGCCGGCGCCCAGTCGCACCGGCTCTCGCAAGGCATCCAGCGGGAACACCTGCCCGTCCAGCGACCGGGCTACAGCCAAATGAAAACTGTTCGAGCCGAGGTCGACGGCGGCCAAGATTTGGGCGTCTTTCAAATCGCGCTCTTCAAAAGGGGCGGCACACGAGGGGTAGGACTCAGGGCGGCGGCCAAAAACCCCGCCTCAGTCCGAATTGTATCGCCACCCAGGTACGGCTTAGCGGCCGGTCTCGGCAACCTGCTTGAGTTCTTCCGGGCTGACGTGACGAACGTCACGGCCGTGCACCATGTACACCACGTATTCGGTGATGTTGGTGGCGTGATCGCCGATCCGCTCGATCGCCTTGGCAATGAACATGATGTCGAGCGCGGAGGTAATGTTGCGCGGGTTCTCCATCATGTGCGTGACCAAGCGACGGGTGATGCCGTCGAATTCACGGTCGACGTCCTTGTCAGCCTGCGCCAGCGCCGGCGCGGCAGCGGTGTCAAGGCGGGCGAAGGCGTCGAGTGACTCGCGAACCATGGTCGAGACTTGGTCCAGCATGGAGCGCAATTCCGAGAACCGGGACACTTGGAGACCGTCCTTGCTCGCGAGGTCGTAGGTCATGCGGGCGATCTTTTCGACCTTGTCGCCGATGCGCTCGAGGTCGGTGATGGTCTTGATCACTGCCATCACCAAACGCAGGTCACTCGCGACCGGCTGGCGCGCCGCGATGATGTGCGTGCACAGCTCATCGATCTCGACTTCGAGCGCGTTGATCATGTAATCGCTCTTCATCACCGTCTCAAGATCCCCGACGCTGTCCGAGAACATGCCACGCTTGAGGCGCACCAATTGGGCCTCAATCAAGCCACCCATGTGGCTCACTCGGCTGCGGATGCCTTCTAGTTCTTCGTCGAATTGGGTGTTGGTGTGGTCGCTCATGACAACTCCAAAGAGTCTGGGTGGAAGTACGATTAACCCACTAGTCTAGGGCGCGGATGTGTCAGTAAAACTGCAGTCAGCGACTATTCATGGACGAGG
This sequence comes from Betaproteobacteria bacterium, assembly GCA_009927815.1. Taxonomy (GTDB): domain Bacteria; phylum Pseudomonadota; class Gammaproteobacteria; order Burkholderiales; family UBA3065; genus UBA3065. The sequence continues at coordinate 9,150 of RFMI01000102.1, forward strand.
CGTGAGACGACGAACGCCACTCGGTCCGCCTATCAGCGCGACATCGGCGGGCCGGCGGGCGAACAGGCCAACGGTGACTACGCCGACGATCTGGTTGATCTCGCGCTCGAGCTCGATCGGGTTGAGGATCTCCAGCCCGTGCACATCGAGGATGCAGTTGCCGTTGTCGGTGGTGAACCCCACCCGCAGATCGGGGCTGCCGCCCAGCCGCACCAGCTCGCGGGCCACATAAGCGCGCGCCATCGGGATCACCTCCACCGGCAGCGGAAACCGTCCGAGGATGTCGACGCACTTGCTGTCGTCGGCGATGCACACAAACTGCCGCGCCACCGCCGCAACAATCTTCTCGCGGGTAAGCGCCCCGCCGCCACCCTTGATCAGGTGCAGGTCGGGATTGATCTCGTCGGCGCCGTCGACGTACACCAGCAGCTCGTTGACGCTGTTGAGGTCGAGCACCTCGATGCCGACTTTGCGCAGACGCTGCGCGGTGGCTTCTGAGCTGGCCACCGCCCCCGCGATCTGGTTGCGCAAGTCGGCAAGCCCATCGATGAAGCAATTGGCGGTGGACCCGGTGCCAACACCGATCACACCGCCGCGCGGCACGTAGGCCAGAGCAGCCTCGGCGGCGGCTTTCTTGGCGGCGTCGTTCGATGGTTTGAACAGGCCCATGGGCGCTTCCCTCGCTGTCTGATGGCGGCGAGGATAGCGGAAATCGCCCCGGCGGCGCCGCAGTCGAGCTGCGGCTGTCTGTTACGCTTGCGGGCTGTCAAACCTGACGTGTTCCAGAATCTGACCGTGTCCGCAACTCCGCCCGCCGCCATCGCCAACGACACCCTCGAGCGCATCCGTGCGGCCCGCGTCTACGACGTCGCCGTGCGCACCGACCTTGGCTTCGCCCCGGCGCTCTCGGAGCGATTAGGCAATCGCGTGTACTTCAAGCGCGAAGATCAGCAACCGGTGTTCAGCTTCAAACTGCGCGGCGCCTACAACCGCATCGCACACCTAACGCCGGAACAGCTGGCCAAGGGCGTGATCTGCGCCTCGGCCGGCAACCACGCGCAAGGTGTGGCGTTGTCGGCGGCCAAGATCGGCTGTCGGGCAGTCATCGTGATGCCCACGACCACGCCCGCGATCAAGATCGACGCCGTGCGTCGCCGCGGCGGCGAGGTGGTCCTCCACGGCATGAGCTATGACGAGGCCTACGCTCACGCCCGGACGCTCGAAGCCGCGCAAGGACTCACTTTCGTGCACCCCTTCGATGACGTGGATGTGATCGCTGGGCAAGGCACCATCGGGCTGGAGATCCTCGAGCAGCACCCTGGACCGATCGACGCGGTGTTCTGCTGCGTCGGCGGCGGCGGCTTGCTGGCCGGCGTGGCCGCCGCGATCAAGGCACTGCGGCCCGAGATCAAGGTATTCGGCGTCGAAGCGGCCGATGCCGACGCGATGGCCAGTCGCTCGCCGCCGGGCAGCGGGTGGCGCTGACGCAGGTCGGCCTGTTCGCCGACGGTGCAGCGGTCAAGCTGGTCGGCGAGGAGACCTTCCGCCTCTGCCAAGCGCTCTGCGACGGCATCGTCCGCGTCGACAACGACGCCATCTGTGCGCGATCAAGGACGTCTTCGAAGACACGCGCAGCATCCTCGAGCCGGCCGGCGCGCTCGGCGTGGCTGGCGCCAAGGCCTGGCTGGCCGAGAACGGTCTGACCGGCAAGACGGTGGTCGCCATCGCTTCCGGCGCCAACATGAACTTCGACCGCCTGCGCTTTGTGGCCGAGCGCGCCGAAGTGGGCGAGCAGCGCGAGGCCGTGCTTGCAGTGACCATCCCCGAGCAACCCGGCGCCTTCAAGGCCTTCTGTGCGCAGATCGGCAATCGCAACATCACCGAATTCAACTACCGCTACGCCGACCCCAAGGCGGCGCACATCTTTGTCGGCGTGGGCGTAGCCAGTCGTGATGAGGGACGCAAGCTGGCGGCAAACCTCGCAGCACATGGTCTACCCACCCTCGACCTCACGGACGACGAGATGGCGAAGAGCCACTTGCGGCACATGGTCGGTGGCCGCGCCGACGCCGCCAACGAACTTCTCTACCGCTTCACCTTCCCGGAGCGTCCAGGCGCGCTGCTCAACTTCCTGACGCAGATGCCGCAGGGCTGGAACATCTCGCTGTTCCACTACCGCAACCATGGCGCCGACTACGGTCGCGTGCTGGTTGGGATTCAGGTGCCGCAGGGCGATAAGCCGCGGTTCCAGGGCTTTCTCGATGCGCTGGGCTACCCCTATGTCGAGGAGTCGGAGAACCCGGCGTACCGGTTGTTCCTGCGCTAAGGACCGCGCTGCCGGGGCGGTGGTGGCGGGCGGCCCCGCGGGGCGCGTCGGCATGTCCGTCGCAGCGACTTCTGCGCGCAGCGCAGCGGAGCAAGGCAGATGTGCCGACGGAAGCCCCGCCCAAAGCTCCGACAGTTGCCTGAAAGATGGCCTCGTTATACTGAACCGATGAGCATTCTAAACTTCGCTGCTGGGCGCCCCGGCCTCAACATCCGGCCTGCATTCCACGCCATTGTTACCGGCGCGTTCGCGACCTGGGTGTCGGTGGCCATCGGCGCGCCCGAGATCGCGCTCAGCCCCGCACAGATCCGCGCATTGGGAGTTGCCACCGTCGCCGCGACCGCCAGCACTGGCGAGACCCTGACCGCTCCAGCCGAAGTGAGCGTCGCCCCCGAACAGCTGGAAGTGATCTCAGCGCCCCTAGCGGCCCGGGTCGAGGCGGTGATGGTGGCGGTGGGTGATGTCGTGTCGCGCGGCCGACCGCTGGTCCGCCTCAATGGCCCGCAAGCGCTCGATCTTGCCCGCGAGACCCAGACCGCAGAGGCGGCGCTGACGCTGGCGCGTCAATCGGCGCAACGCGATCGCCAGCTGCTGCAATCCGGCCTGATCGCGAAATCCCGCGCCGAAGCCAGCGACGCTGCTTTGGCACAAGCCGAGAGCCGCGCTCGCTCCGCCCAACGTCAACAACAGCTGCAAGGGGTGCAGGGCGAACAATCGGTGCAGTCGCTGTCCAGCCGCAGTGGCGGCGTGGTGCTCGAGGTGCTGGCGGCGCCAGGCAGCCGCGTCGGGCCCGGCGACCCGCTGCTGCGTCTAGCGCGCACCGACGCGCTTTGGCTCGACATCCGTCTACCCGCCGCACAAGCTGGCCAAGTGGGGGTCGGCAGCACGGTGACGGTGGCCGGGCGCACGGTCAACGCGCAGGTGACGCAGATCGGACAGGCGGTGCTGCCCGGCACGCAATCGCTACTGGTGCGGGCGCGGGTCAGTGCCGGTGGCTCGTCGCTACGTCTCGGCGAGCTGGTCGAGGCGCGGGTGCGCGTTGCCTCGACCGCGGACGGCGTCAGCGTCCCCAGTCGCGGGGTCTGGCGCGACGCTGGCCAGACTTGGGCCTTTGTGCAGACCGCACCGGGCCGCTATCGCACAGTCCATATCGACGTACTCAGCGACGACGGCAGCAGCGTTGCCACTCGCAGCCTGAAAGCCGGTGACCTCGTCGTGGTTCAGGGCATCGCTGCCCTCAAGTCGCTGCGCGCCGGGACATGAATTCCGCCGGATTGGTCGGCTGGTCGCTGCGCCAGCGCCTGTGGGTGATTGTCGCCACGATAATGCTGGTAGTGGGCGGTCTGCTGGCGGCACGCAGCCTGCCGATCGACGCCTTCCCCGACGTCTCGACGCCGCAGGTCAAGATCATCCTAAAGGCGCCTGGCATGACGCCGGAGGAGGTCGAGACGCGCATCACTGCGCCGGTCGAGCAGAGTCTGCTGGGACTGCCGAAGTCCAAGATGCTTCGCTCGAGCTCGAAGTATGCACTCACTGACATCACGATGGATTTCGAGGAAGGCACCGACGTCTACTGGGCGCGCCAGCAGGTGGCCGAACGCCTTGGCAGCGTCATGCAGGATCTGCCGGCGGGCACCCAAGGTGGCCTTGCACCACTCACAACGCCGCTGGGCGAGATGTTCATGTTCACGGTCGAGGGCCCGCAGACCCTTGCCGAACGCCGGACTGCACTGGACTGGACCCTCCGTCCGGCGCTGCGCGGCGTGCCGGGCGTGGCCGACGTCAACAGCCTTGGCGGACTGGTCAAAACCTTCGAGGTGGTGCCCGACCTGACGCGCCTGAGCGCCAACAGTTTGAGTCTGGCCGATCTCGAGACCGCCCTGCGCGACAACAACCGCAACGACGGCTCCGGTCGCCTCGGCGACGGCGAGGAGGCCTTGCTGGTGCGCGCCGAGGGCGCCCTGAAGACGCTCGACGATGTGCGCGCCATCGTGGTCCACAGCGACAAGCAGCATCTGGTGCGAGTGGCGGATGTGGCCACGGTGCGCTTCGGCAGTCTGACCCGCTACGGCGCGGTCACGGCCGGCGGTCGGGGCGAGACGGTCGAGGGACTGGTACTCGGCCTGCGCGGCGCCAATGCTGCGCAACTGGTGGCTGGCGTGCGCGAGCGGCTCGATGAGATCGCGCCGTTGCTGCCAAAGGGCATGCGCATCGAGACCTTCTACGACCGCAGCAACCTGGTCGAGCGCGCCGTTCACACCGTCAGCAAAGCGCTCACCGAGGCCATCGTGCTGGTGGTGATCCTGCTGGTGCTGTTCCTCGGCAATCTGCGTGCCGCCGTGGCCGTCGCGGTGGCGCTGCCGCTGGCGGCGCTGGCCACCTTCATCGCCATGAAGCAGACCGGCCTCTCCGCCAACCTGATGAGCCTTGGCGGGCTGGCGATCGCAATCGGCATGCTGGTGGACGCGGCGGTGGTGGTGGTGGAGAACGTCGAGGCGCGGCTCGCGCACCATGCGCAGGGCCAGGCGGTCCACGTCGACCGCCTCGGCACGATCCTCGAAGCCTGTCGCGAGGTGATGGTGCCGGTGGTGTCGGGCGTCATCATCATCATTGTGGTGTTCGTGCCACTGCTGAGCCTCGAGGGCCTGGAGGGCAAGCTGTTCGGGCCGGTGGCACTGGCCATCGTCTACGCCTTGTCGAGTTCCTTGCTGATCTCGCTCACCGTGGTGCCAGTGCTGTGCTCGCTGCTGCTTAAGCCGGGCGCGCACAGTTCGTCACCGCTGATGAACTGGCTCGAGCCGCGCTATCAAAGCCTTTTGGAGTGGGCACTCACTCATGCCAAGGTTTGCTTTGTTGGCGCGGGTATCGCTCTGCTTGCAGCGGTGCTGGTGTTCACCCGGATCGGCAGCACCTTCATGCCGGTGCTGGACGAAGGCGACATCATCGTCCAGCTGGAAAAGCTGCCCTCGATCGGCATCGAGCAGACACTTGAGTTCGACACGCGCTTGCAGAGCGCCATCCTCAAGGCGGTGCCAGACGTCAAGGTGATCGTCGCCCGCACCGGCGCCGACGAGATCGGCCTTGACCCGATGGGCCTCAACCAGACCGATACCTTTGTGGTGCTCAAGCCGCGCGAGGAATGGCGGGCCGCGAGTAAAGAGGCCATCGCCGACCAGATCCGCAGCGTGCTCGACGACTTCCCCGGAGTCGCCTACACCTTTACCCAACCGATCGATATGCGTGTCTCGGAGATGCTCACCGGTGTGCGCGGCGACCTCGCGATCAAGGTGTTCGGCCCGGATCTGATCACCCTCAACCGCCTCGCCCACGACATTGCTGAGGTGGTCGGCAAGGTGCCCGGCGCGCAGGACACGCTGGCGCTGCGCAACGCCGGCGTGCAGTACCTGCAGGTGCGCTTTGACCGGCTGGCAGCTGGACGGCAGGGTCTGACAGTGAACGATCTGCAGGACCGCCTGCACAGCCTGGTCGAAGGCACACCCGTAGGCATCGTCGTCGAGGACGGCCGGCGCGTTCCGCTGGTGATGCGCGGCAACGACGAACTACGCGACTCCGCCGTTCGGTTACAGAATCAGGTGCTGCAGACGCCGGCCGGCAACAGCGTCACGCTGGCCCAGTTGGCGCGCATCGAGCGCAGCGAGGGGCCGGTCAAGGTCGACCGCGAGAACACGCAGCGCTATATGGTGGTGCAGTCGGGGGTGGCCGGGCGCGACCTGGTCGGTTTTGTCGACGAGGCCAAATCTGCCGTGGCGCAACACGTACCCCTGCCGCCTGGTTACCGCCTGGTCTGGGGTGGCCAGTTCGAGAACCAGCAGCGCGCCGCCGCGCGACTCGGCCTGGTGATCCCGGTCGCGCTCGCGCTGATCTTCGCCATCCTGATTTCGACGCTCGGCACCGCGCGGCTGGCGGCGCTGGTGTTCACCAACATCCCGTTCGCGCTGATCGGCGGTGTGCTGGCGCTGGCGGCCAGCGGCGAATACCTGTCGGTGCCGGCCTCGGTCGGCTTCATCGCGCTGCTGGGCATCGCAGTGCTCAATGGCGTGGTGCTGGTCGACACCTTCAACCGGCTGGTGGAACAGGGCTTGAGCTTGGAGCAGGCGGTGCGCGAAGGCGCTGTGCGCCGCCTGCGGCCGGTGCTGATGACCGCCAGCATCACTGCGCTGGGCCTGCTGCCGCTGCTGTTCGCCACCGGTCCCGGCTCGGAGATCCAGCGGCCGCTGGCGATCGTGGTGACCGGGGGTCTGCTCAGCTCCACCGCATTGACCTTGCTGCTGCTGCCCCTGCTCTACCGGCGTTTTGCCGGCAAGGCTTTTGTGGTGGAAGCGGCTTCGTGAAACACTGCCGGGTCTCTTGCACAAGCCCGTCGCAACGCCCAATGACCGCCCCCTCGCGCCGACTCACCGCCACGCTGCTGGCACTGGCGTTCGCGCCAGCGGTGTTGGCCGCACCTGAGGCCGCCGAATTGCCGCCTGAGCCGGTAGTCCAGCGCTTGCTGGACAGCCGCCCGGCGGTGCAACGCGCCGCCGCCCAATTGCGTGCCGAAGAGGCGGTCGCGCGCGGGCTCGTCGCCGGGCCACAGGAATGGACGCTGCGCGGCGACGTCGCCCAACGTCGGGTCGAACCAGCACCGGCGGCCCGCGACTTTGAGTGGCGCGCTGGCGTCGAGCGACCGATTCGCAGCGGCGACAAGGCGCGTGCTGATGTCGCCATCGGCGAACGCGGCGTCGAGGCTGCCAAGTGGATGTTCGGCGATGCGCGCCACGAGACCGCTCGCGCCTTGATGGCGGGCTGGTTCGATTGGCTGCGCGCCGAGGCCACCCTGTCACTGCGGCAGCAGGCCGACACCGCGCTGCGGCAGATCACCGACGCCGTGCGCCAGCGCGAGGCGCTGGGCGACGCTGCCCGGCTTGAACGCATCCAGGCCGAATCGGCCCTGGCGCAATCGCAGTCCTTGACGGTTCAAGCCGAGCAGACGCGCGACGCCAGCCGCCGCAGCTTGCAGCAGCTGTACCCCGGCTTGCCGCTGACCCTGCCCGAGCTGCCCGAGCCGGCGCCGCTCGATGGCGCGACCGACTGGCTCGCGAGCATCCTCGAGAACAGCCACGAACTGGGTATGAGCCGCGCCGAAGCCGACAAAGCCCTGGCGCTAGCGGATCGCTCGCGGCTCGACCGCCGCCCGGATCCGACCGTTGGCCTGGCAGTTGCCCAGGAGCGCGGCGGCGACGAGCGACTGCTGGTGCTGACGCTATCAATGCCGATCCCCGGTGAAGCCCGGCGTGAACAAGGCAATGCCAATCAGGCCCGTGCTGAAGCCGCCCGCGCGCAGTTTGAGGATGTGCGCTTGCGCGTGCAGGCGGAGGCTCTCAACAGCGTTGAGCGCGTGCAGACTGCGGTGCGGTCTTGGCAGGCCGCTGCAGCTGCGGCGCGACAAGCCAACGAGGTTGCCGAACTCACCGCACAGGCGCAGCAGCTTGGCGAGCGCGCCCTGGCCGATGTATTGCTGGCACAGCGCCTGGCGAGCGAGACGCGGCTGCAGGCGCAACTGACCCAAATCGACGCGCTCGAAGCACGCGATCGCGTCTGGCTGGACGCACACACCATTTGGAAAGACGAGGACTGACCTATGCGGCCGAAAAAAACCGGCATTCCCCGCATCATCGACGCGGGCCGCCACTCGATCGAGGGGCTGATTGCCACTTGGAAAGAAGAAGCCGCCTTCCGTCAGGAATGCGGACTCGGGCTCCTGTTTCTGGCGACGCTGCCTTTCTTGCACCGCAGCGGCTTGGAAAACGCCGTCTTGGTGGGCAGCCTCGCCGCGGTTCTGATCGCCGAATTGCTCAACACCGGTGTCGAGAAAGCCATCGACCGCATCGGCTACGACGACCACCCCCTCAGTAAATTCGCCAAGGACGCCGGTTCGGCGGGCGTGTTCATCGCGCTGGTAAACGTGCCGGTGACCTGGGGGCTGATCCTGCTGACGCCGTAACACGGGCTGCGTGACACGGCGCCACCGTCGCGGTCTAATCGCAGGCGCGCTGCACCTTCGCCTTCCGGAGCCCTCATGCTGCTGATGATCGACAACTACGACTCGTTCACCTACAACCTCGTCCAGTATTTCGGCGAGCTCGGGCAGGACGTGCGCGTGCACCGCAATGACGAGATCACGGTCGAGGACATCGAGCACCTGCAGCCGGACCACATCGTCGTCTCACCCGGTCCGTGTACGCCCAACGAAGCGGGCATCTCGGTGGCGACTATTCAGCGCTTTGCCGGCCGCATCCCCATCCTCGGCGTGTGTCTGGGCCACCAGAGCATCGGCCAAGCCTTTGGCGGACAGATCATCCGTGCCAAACAATTGATGCACGGCAAGACCTCGCCAGTGCACCACAACAACACCAGCGTTTTCCGTGGACTGCCGAATCCGTTTACAGCGACGCGCTATCACTCGCTGGTGATCGAGCGCGAGAGCATCCCCGAATGCCTCGAGATCACCGCCTGGACCGACGACGGCGAGATCATGGGCGTGCGCCACAAGACGCTCGCTGTGGAGGGCGTGCAGTTCCACCCTGAGTCGATCCTCACTGAGCACGGCCACGCCATGCTCGGCAACTTCGTCGGCGTCAAATGGACTGGCAGCGCCCACGCGGCCTGACGGCCACTGCGCCCGCACACCTCGTTTATCCGCCCAACCCAAGTCCCACATGATCTACAAGGACACCCTCAACCGCCTGCTGGCGCGGCAAGACCTCGCCCGCGAGGAAATGCTCGACCTGATGCGCGCGCTGATGGGCGGCGAACTCGAGCCGGCGCAGATCGCCGCAGCGGTCATCGCGCTGCGCTGCAAAGGCGAGACAGTCGCCGAGATCGCCGCCGCCGCCGAGGTGATGCGCGAGCTCTCGGCCAAGGTGGTGGTGACTGACCGTAGCCATCTGGTCGACACCTGCGGCACCGGCGGCGACTCGCTGCACACCTTCAACGTCTCCACCACCGCCGCCTTTGTCGCCGCCGCGTGTGGCGCAAAAGTCGCCAAGCACGGCGGACGCGCGGTGAGCTCCGGCAGCGGCAGCGCCGATGTGCTGGAGCATCTCGGCGTCAACTTGAACACTGGCCCGGAGCGTGTCGGCCAGCTGATCGATTCGGTGGGATTGGGCTTCCTGTTCGCGCCTAACCACCACAGCGCCATGAAGCACGCCGCGCCAGTGCGCAAGGCGTTGGGCGTGCGGACGCTGTTCAATCTGCTGGGACCGCTCACCAATCCGGCTAATGCGCCGAACCAGCTGCTCGGCGTGTTCGATCGTGGCCTCGTCCGCACCTTGGCCGAGGTGCTGCAGACGCTCGGCAGTCGGCACGTGATGGTGGTCCATGGCTGCGACGGCCTCGACGAGATCACCCTGAGCGGCGAGACCTTTGTCGCCGAACTCAAAGATGGTCACATTAGCGAGTACTCACTCACGCCGGAGCCCCACGGCATTGCCCGCGCCGACATCGCCAGCATCCGCGCCGATGGCGTGGCGCAGTCGGCCAATATGCTGCGCGAAGTGCTCGCCGGCACGCCCGGCCCGGCCGCCGACATCGTCGCGCTCAACGCGGGCGCAGCGGTGTACGTCGCCGGCGTCGAGGCATCGCTCGAGGACGGGGTTGCCCGCGCGCGCCAAGCGCTGGCAGACGGGTCGGCGGCAGCGAAACTGCAAGCACTGATCGCGCGTTCAGCCGACTAGGCGCAGCTCACGCCGAGCCAGCTTGACCGGCGTCAAAGTCGCTGACCGCCGGCGAAGTCACACTGCACGCCCGTCCAAAAGGAGCGTGAGATGGCCAACCTTGAGCCGCGTGCCCAGCCCAAGTCCCGTCGCGACCGGCAGATCGAGGAGGTCCGCCATGACCCCTACCTCGCTCGCAGCAAGCCTGCCGAACCCGCATGGTGCCCCAGTTGCGGCTTGGTCTATCACGCCGGTCGCTGGCAACGCGCCGAACGCCCGTCCGAACCGCACCGCCACTTTTGTCCCGCGTGTTTGCGTCTGCGTGACGACTTTCCGGCGGGCATCGTGACCCTAACGGCGATTTCGACACGGCGCAACGCGAAGCACTGCTCGGCTTGGCCCGCCGCGCCGAAGCCAGCGAAGCGGCCGAACACCCCCTGCAGCGCATCATGGCCGTACGCGTGAGCAAAGCCCACACGGTGATCACCACCACCGATCCGCACTTGGCACAACGCATCGGCAGCACCATCAGTCATGCCCGCGGTGGGAGGCTCACGATCGACTACAGCGACGATGAGTATCTGGTGCGGGTCGACTGGTCCGCGGCAACGCCCAAAGACTAATCAAGCCAGCGTGTCGACCACGCTGCCAGAGGCCTTGCTCGTCGCGAGGCGGTCGCTCAGGTTCTTCAGGAACTGACGCAACGACACCTCCGAACCGGAGGAGCCGAGCGCCGAGACCATGGTGTCGAAGCTTTGCCGCAGAGCGGCTCGCCGATCGGCAACGACGGCATCGTCGCGGACTTGGCCCGGGGCTTCGGCGCCGGCCGGGGGCGCCGCGCCACCGCCCAACTCGGTCACGTTGGCAGGCGTATCGGCAGTCGGCGGCCGAGCCGCTTCGAGTTCAGCGATGACGACCTTGAGGTCGCGCTGCAAGCGGTTGGGCGCTTGCTCCGACTGTTGATATGCCGCCAGTGACGGGGCGGCGCGACGTCCCGGCTGGATCGCGTGGCGGCGCGGGCAGTATCCGCCGTCAGCGACTCTGCGCCCGCTGGTGACGTAGCCAACTCGTCGAGCAAGCCGCTCACAAAGCTGCGCACAGCGTCTTGGGCCTTGGGGCCGCTCGCGGCCGAATTGATGCCGATGTCCTGCAGCGACTGGCGCACCGCATCGAGCAGCGCGCCGCTCCGCCCCGGTGACAAAGCAGCCTGTAGCGCGGCACCCGCGGCCTTGCGGTCACGCTCGACACGCGCCCCGGCCGCAGAATCCTGTGTCTGCGCCGCCGCCGGACTGCCGATCGAAGAAACGTCTATGGCCATGCGTCGATTCTAAAGCGGGACGACGACCCTGTGTCCAGTCGCTGCTGGGTCTGACGATTTGCTGCAGATCAAAGGTGTTGCATCCACCAAAGCGCGAGGCCCCCGTTTCCCCGAAGCTTGTTCCTCACGGCGTTGGCGTGTTGCTGAAACGCCCCATCAGGAGAGACAGGGTATGGACATGCACAACATGGGCGACGCGGTGGGCTTGCGGTTTGCCGGCACCCAGTCCGCCGAACAAATGTCGCGGCTCACGCTGGAAACGGCCCTAAAGTTACTGAGCCTGAACATGGCATTTGCCGAGCGCGTACTGGCCGACGCCGTCGAGTCGACCCAAAAAGCCGCCACCATCAAAAGCCCACTCGAATTCCTCGACCTGCAGCGTCAGTGCTCGGCCGCATCGGCCGAACAGTCGGTGTCGTTCTGCAAGGCGTCGTATCAGGTCGCACACGAACTGCAGTCCCGCCTGATTGGGCTGACGCAAGAGCAGCTTCGCGAGATCCAGTCGAGCTTGCCCATGACCGCCGAATCCGATGACAGCACCAGAGCCGCCAGCGAACCGCTCATGGCCGCGATCCGGTCTGCGATCGCAGCCACCTCATCGGTGCTGGAACACGTCGCCGAGACCGCGGAACAAAGCAAGCACGTCGCCGACGCGACGGTCGATGCTGTGGTTCAAGCAGCTCGCCAACCGCTCAAGGTCGCGTAACACAACGTTTGAGCGCATCCGACATGCGCTCGGACAATTACGATGAAATAACATCGACATTTGCTCAATATAGGTCCATGCTCACCTCCCCACTAAACAGACATCGCACGCGCGGGAGTTGAAATGTTTCCCAGCAATACGTGCTTCATGGTTGTGGATAAGAGCGGCGCCCAACGTCGCGAGATCATGACGATGCTTGAGCGATTGGGTTTCGCTCAGTTCGTCGAAGCGGGTACGGCGCAAAAAGCGATTCAGCAGCTCAACGACCACGCCGCCACCGGCAAACCCTTGGATGCTGTCATCTCGGGATGGTCGATGCCCGATATGTCGGGACTTGAACTACTAGCCCACATGCGGGCCAATTCTCCCAAGCCCGCCCCTTTCGTTTTGCTCAACGACACCGAAGCCGAAGCCCAGCTAGGGAAGGAGATGGGCGCCTCCGCGTGCGTGACCAAACCGTTCAGCGAGCGCACGCTGCGCTCCGAGCTCGAGGCACTTTGGAATCGCGAAAACGCCAAAGCCGCTGTTGACGGGAACGCTGCTCCAGCCTTGCCGCCCACGCTGTTCGACAAATACGGCGGGATTCCGGCAGTCAGCGAACTGGTGCGGATGTTCTACGCCGAGGTTCTTAAACGTAAACACCTAGCGTGGTACTTTCGCGACGTCTCGCTCGAACGGCTGATCTTGCACCAGATCCACTTGGTAGCAGTGGTCATGGGGCGGCCGCCCGATTTTTATCGCGGACGCGATGTGAGCGCTGCGCATGCCGGCCGCTTCATCGAACCCAAGCACTTCGACGAGGTTGCCGATCTGCTCAAAGCCAGCCTCATTCGCGCCAACATCGAAGCCGACGATCGCACCGCAATCATGGCGCAGGTGGCGGCGCTCAAGCCGCAGGTGGTGGGGCGCTAACTCGCAGCGCCGCCAGCGGACACGCTACTCGACGCTCTCGAGAAAGCGTTCCTCAAGGAAGGATTTTTCTCGCAGCACGCGCGACAACTCTTCCTCGGAGTGCTCGGCATCCTTGCGCAGCTTGTCGGTGATGTTTTCCAGGGCCCGCAGTCGGCTGCGCAAGTTGCGATTCTCGGCCTCCACTTCGGCGCTGACTGGCGCACCCCCGCCAGACTGCTGCGCCTCCAGTCGCGCCCGCAACCGTTCCTGTTCCGCGGCCAAGGGGTTGAGTCGCGACTCGGCCTCCTGAGCCCGGCGGCGGGTGTCGCGCAGATCCTGGCTCAAGCGCTGGTTAACCTGACGCAATTGCTCCATCGCTGACTGCGCCGAATCGAGCTCCCCGGACTTGGCGCGCAATGCACGAATCTCGCGGTTGCTGTCGTCCACCTGCAGCCTTAGCGCATCGAGTTCGGCTTCCAGTCGACCCTTTTGCTGAATCAGGCGCGAAAGATCGCTTCGACGGTTCTCGCGCCATTCGATCAGCTGGTCGTTCGGCGTCTCAACCACCTCGCCGAGGGCGGCAAAGCCTTGTTCCGAAAGCGACATGAGCTCCGGACTCATGCGCGGACCCTGCAATTTGCGGTTGAGCGTCTCGAGTAAAGCCTGCAGTCGCTCGGCATCGAATTTGCTGACGAATTGCTTGGCCCGTTCCAGCATGACCCCGAGATCGTGCTCGGCATGCTGGTACCGGCGGGTGACCCGGCTGATCTCGTTCAGCTGCGATAGGACCTCCTTGCGCAGCAGTTCGGTCTCCTTGCGAACCCGCAGCATCAGCAAAACAGCAAACACCAAAAAGCCGGCGATGACGACTAACAGCGTCGCCAAGGCGATGATCTGAATGCTGCTGAGTTGCATATCGTGTGCCCTTGTCGCCTTAGCTCAGCCGAATCAGGGCCATGGACCCCGAGGCCAATTCCGGGATGCTCAAGCTGAACGCGACGCCCCAACGGTGGTGGTGCAGTGTCTTGCGCAACAACTCAAGTTTGACATTCACCAGACTCGCCCGGGACAGCACCGTTCGGTGCTTGGGATCGAACAATCCGGCTTGAAGCTTGAGGAAATGCTCGGCGTGCGGACCGACCTCATTCGGTGCCTGGTTGTTGGCAATCGATTGCAGGATGTCCTTGGTCGGAACATGCGCTGCCACGCCGCCCAACAAAGTGATCAGATTGAAGTCCATCAAGCCCAGTCCAATCGCCGAATGATCATCGGCGCGGGAATACACCCCGAGCAGAACCTTGCCGGAGATGTTCTCGAAGGACGCCAAGGGAATCGACTCGATCTGCCACGGGCTTTCGTGCGTCATACCGGCAGCCAACTCGACGATTTGTTCGCCGCTGGGAGGCTGCGAGGCACCCGAGGGCGGCTTTACATGACGTGGCTCGGCCAAGGCCCGCTGCACGTTCTCCAACAAGTCTTCGTCACGGAACGGCTTGTGCAGGATGAACGACACGCCGTGCGAACGGGCTTCAGCCAGGCGTATTTCGTTGGTTTCGGTGGTCACCATGCCGACACGAACGTCGTCATGGCAAGACTGTCGCAACTTGACCAGCAACTCGAGGCCGGTCATGGTCGGCATGTGCCAGTCGGTGATTACCAGGTCGGGACGCACCGACGTGGCGAGCTCCAAGGCCTCTACCGCCGACGACACGGTGTGGACCTGCTCTTTGTCATATCCCGCGCTGGCGAGCGCGCGGCGGATGATGCTCTGCGTGGCGCGACTGTCGTCAACAATAATGAACCGGTGCATCAGGCAACCTCCCCCGGTCGAAAACCAGACATTGGGTCGAACAGGATCACCGCTAGACGACGGTCGTGCTGACTCGCCTCGAACAGTGCCTTAACGCCACTCGCCAGCGAAACCTTGCGGTAGCCCTCCAGCGCCATTGCCTCGGGCAAGCCAATATCGGCAAGGTACCCGGACGGCAAGTATTCCACCAAGCAACCGGAAAACACGTTGCAAGCTTCGGCACACGCATCGTCGATGTCGGACTGCTCCAGTGCCGCCGGAGCCAGATCGAACATCACACTGGCCAAGGTCTCGGCGTCTTCATGGGAGATGACCAAAGCGACGCCGGCCCGATGCGACGGGTCGTCGAGCCCTACCGGCAGCACAATGCGACGCTCACCGTCAGAGACCGGGCTGGGTTGGACATCGAGCACCAGACGAAACTCGCGACTCTCCCGCGCGAGCGCCTCCCAGACCCCGCTCAGACGGGCTTCGATCTCGTGCGATTGAATCATCGGGCGGGCGACTGACGAAGTTGGCAAGCAGTGATGGTGCCATCGCTTTATGACAGTTCTGACAAAGCCAGACAGTGCATTGACCTCTGTCCCGCAAGCCTCTACCATCGCGGCCCCTGGGAGACGTTTGCTCAGCCGGGTCGTTAGCTCAGTCGGTAGAGCAGCGGACTTTTAATCCGTTTGTCGCGAGTTCGAATCTCGCACGACCCACCAACATCGGCTTGCGCGTGTTGTCATCGGCACCGCATACACTGGAAGAATCCCTTCCGGCATAGGCCCATGTTCAAGCCCCATTTCTGGCTCCGCCTTCTGCTATTAGCCGCCCTGCTGGGCACGACGCCCGCACGTGCCCTCGATTTTGTCGCGCTCGGCGATATGCCGTATGGCGACTCACCGGCGATCGAGGCCACTTACCACCGTCTGATCGCCCGCATCAATGCGACGCGCCCGGCGTTCTCGGTCCACGTCGGCGATTTCAAATCGGGCGGAACCGAATGCAGCGACGCCGCTTTTGTGCGCCAGCGCGACAACTTCGGCCGCTTCGACCACCCGCTGGTCTACACCCCGGGTGACAACGAGTGGACCGACTGCCATCGGCGCAGCAATGGTGCCTACGCACCCATCGAACGACTCGCCCGGGTGCGGCAGCTGTTCTTCGGCCCTGGGATCACGCTGGGCAAGGGACCACAACCCGGCCTGGCCCAGTCCGAGTCCATGCCCGAGTTCGCCGAATTCGTCGAGAACCGTCGTTGGGACGCCGCTGGAATTCTGTTCGTCACGCTCCATGTGGTCGGCAGCAACAACGGCTTCGAGGCGCGCTCGCCGACGTCCAGCGAAGAATTCTTCCGCCGTGACCGCGCCAATCGCGCATGGCTGACAGCGGCCTTCGACCGCGCTCGGGCGAGTGGCGCGCGCGGCATCGTCGTCTTCATGCAAGCCGACCCGTTCGCCGCCCGGGCGCTCTACGACGACTTCCCGACGTGGTCCGGCTTTCGCGGAATCATCGTCGAGACCCTGCTGCCGCTGGTGCGCGACTGGCACAAACCGGTGCTGCTGGTTCACGGCGACGAACATCAGTTTCGCAACGACCGCCCCTTCCACCTCGACAACGCGGCGGTGGACAATCTGTTCCGGATTGAAGTGCCGGGCGATCGCGACATGCGCGCCGTGCTGATCCACTGGCACGATCAGGGCGAGACGCCGTTTAGCGCGGAACTACTGGCACCCTGATAGCCCTTGCGCTACTCCGCGAGGCGCGACAAGGACGTCGCCAGATCATCGATGCTGGCTTTGGTGGTGCCGACCAGCTCGCCGATCTCTTGTGCCGCGTCGGCGGACCGCACCGACAAGCTGCGGACTTCCTCGGCGACCACGGCGAAGCCCCGACCAGCACGGCCCGCGTGAGCGGCCTCAATCGCAGCGTTGAGCGACAGCAACTGGGTCTGGATGGCGATGCCATTGATGGTGCCGACAATTTTGCCGATCTGGTCACTCACCTGGAGCACTTGGCCCATCAGCGAGTGGGTCTCGTCGATGGTCTGCTTGCGTGCGGTCACATCGCTGCCGTACAGCAGAACTTTGGTGACACGACCCGATGTGTCACGGGCCGGGCTTAGATGCGCCAAGACCCAACCCTCGCGGCCTGTCGCGTCCTGCAGGGAAAACTCGGCCGAGACATTGGTCCCGCGCAATAGTTGAGCCATTTGCTCCGGGGAGACCAGATGACGGAGCAAGCCGGGGAGGACTTTGCGCGCCTCCAGCGACGACACCCCGAGCATGGTCCACACCATGTCGTTGGCGTCGAGCAGGTCACCCTCGCTGTTGAACTCGGCGACCGCACCCGTCGCGCGAATGGCCGCAAAGCGCACATCGTTTTCCAGCGCCTGCTCTTTGGCAGCGGTGATATCAGCAGCCATCTGGACCACTCGCACCACCATCCCCTCGTCGTCAAACACGGGCATGTAGCTGGCCTCGAGCCACAGTGGCGAGCCGTCTTTGCGCCGCCGCAAGTGGACGCCGCCAATACTCTGGCCGGCGCGCAGCTTTTCCCACAGCTCGGCGTACTCGCGCGAGGCAGCAAAGTCTGGGTCGCAGAACATGCGGTGGTGGTGGCCGATCAGCTCATGCTCTGGGTAACCCACGGCACCGCAAAAATTCGGATTGGCGCGGATGATGGTGCCGTCCGGCTCGAACTCGATGACTGCCCACGACTTCGAGATCGCCTGAATCAGCCGATGATTGGCGCGGTCTTCTGGCAGCTGCGAGTCCCGCTCAGGCGACGCCGCTGCCGCCACGCTTACTGCGCCTCGTTTGGCCATAACCTGAGCACCCCATGTCGTCCAATGGACCTATCTTAAACCAGTCCAAGTTTGTAATGCACGGGGTCGGGGACACACCCTCGACCCGCAGGGACTTGACACTTCGCCCAGAGTTGACGATTCTATTGGGCTGTGCACGACACGGGTTGTTAGCTCAGTTGGTAGAGCAGCGGACTCTTAATCCGTAGGTCGAAGGTTCGAATCCCTCACAACCCACCAAAATCAAACGGCTCGCCAGTGGCGAGCCGTTGTTTTTTATCGCTAACGCGAGTGCTCCGCCATACCGGCGAAGCCGCAACAATCAAAACGGGCTGTGTTCGTATGCGGGCAAGCCGGCGGCGACCGATGCCGACCACGCGCCGCGCTTACGCAGCGCCTCAAGCTCTTCGATAGCCCGGCTCAGCGAACGCTCCCAAAGCAGCTGGCTGGTACCAACCTCGAGGATGGACTCCAACCACCCCAGAAGCATCTGCGCATGAGAGGACGCCAGCGGCGCCGCAAGCAAGCCCGCGTACTCCTCTTCCAACCGGGCGATTTGCGCTCTGCCAGCCGCTTGACGAATCGACAGTAGCTTTTCCATAGCCATTCACATCTTTGATCGCAAGATTCATAATTTATATGTTGTCCTAGACAAAGTCCATTCCTTTATGTTGATCATCGCAAATGAGGTCGTCGACACGACGTGGCGGTCCGAGCGCGATTGAGGCATCCTTGCGACCGATTCAAGAACCCGCCACCTCAGCACCATGTGTCTTCGATACGTGATGTACACCAGCACCGCAGCACCCGAACTCGGTGACGCCGAACTGCTCGGGCTGCTTGTGCGTGCGCGCCACAACAACCAAGCGCTTGGAATTACTGGCGTGCTGGTGCGTCGCGATCCGTGCTTCCTGCAGTACCTTGAAGGCCCTGCAGCGACTCTGGCCACTCTGACGCAAACCATCGCGGCAGACTCGCGTCATCTACATTTTCAGATCGTCGCCGAGGGCGACCTGCAAGGGCGCCAATTTGGCGAATGGTCGATGGACCTGCGCGGCGCGCATGGCGCCGACTTTCTCTCAGATGAAGAGTTGGCGGACGATCCCGAGGGCATCAAATACATGCTCTACGGCTTCGCCACCACCCTACTGTAGCGCTGGCCCGGCCGTGTCTAAACCTTGTAGCCTGTCACCGAGTTGAACAAGGCCTCAGCCTGAGCTTGCATCGACTCTGCGGCAGCGGCGGCCTCTTCCACCAAAGCTGCGTTCTGCTGGGTCATGTCATCCATTTGCACGATCGCTTGGTTGACCTGGCCGATCCCGCCGCTCTGTTCACGCGAAGCCGCGGCGATCTCGCCCATCAGATTGGTCACGCGGTTCACCGACGACACAATCTCTTCCATCGTCACGCCGGCTTGGTGCACCAGATCAGCGCCGGCCTGGACCTTCTCGACAGAGTCGGAAATCAGCGCCTTGATTTCGCGCGCCGCACTACCAGACCGTTGGGCCAGGGTCCGCACTTCGGTGGCCACCACGGCGAATCCACGCCCTTGCTCGCCAGCTCGAGCGGCCTCGACCGCTGCGTTCAGCGCGAGGATATTGGTCTGGAAGGCGATGCCGTCGATCACGGCGATGATGTCAGCGATGCGCCGCGAGGAGTCGCTGATGTCGTGCATGGTGGACACCACCTCGGACACCGCCTGACCACCCTTCTCGGCCACCTTGGACGCGGCAATCGCAACATCATTGGCCAAGTGGGCACTGTCGGCATTCTGCCGCACCGCGCCACTGAGCTCTTCCATGCTGGCGGCGGTCTCCTCCAGGCTTGAGGCTTGCTCCTCGGTCCGCGCCGAGAGATCGGTGTTGCCGGCAGCAATCTCGCGCGCCGCGGTGTTGATCGCGTCGCTGGAGTCTTTGACCATGCGCACCAGGTCGGTCATGGCGTCGAGCAACGCGTTGACGCTATGACACAAGTCAGCGTGGAAACCCTCTGCGCCGGCCACATCGACGCGTTGGGTCAAGTCACCGTTACCCGCCTGGCTGACCACTTCGGCGATCTTCTCCGCCAGTTTGCGCTCTGACGCGGCGCGCGCTTCGGTCTCTGCAAGCCAGCGCTTCTCCTCTTCGGCCCGCCGATGCAACTTGTCCTGCACCTCTCGCAGACCCTTGAGCAGATGACCGACCTCGTCGTTTGACGAATCGTCAATGACGGAATCGTATTTGCCGTCGCCGATCAGGTTGGCCGTCTCCACCGCCGAGGTGAGAGGGCCAGTCACCGAGCGCGTGAGCGCGGCCCCCAGCAACACGGCCACGATTGCCAAGCCTCCGATCAGGCCCAGAGTGCTATCGAGTTGCGCTTCCGTATCGGCCACTCGCGTCACCAGGACGTTTTCGAGGCCCTTGGACGCTGCGTCGATGAACAGGTATTGCAGATCAATCGCCGCGGTCGCCTGAGCCGCAAAATCAGCTGCGCTGACCTTGCCTGCCGACTCCCCAGCCAATTGCGCGCGGGTCAGTTCGAACAATGCATCGGTGGCATCAGCGGTTTTGAAGGTGCGCAGGACATCCTTGAGCTCGGGTTTAAGCGCAATGGCCTTGGCCAACTGGGCGCTGGCGCGGTCGCGCAGGTACATCGCTGTATCAAGCTCGCTGCGCGCCAGAACGCGCGCCGGCGACATCGCCGCAGCACCCGTGACCGCCGCATCCTGAAGCCGGAGAAGCGCTGTCGTCTCAGCCAGGCGCGGCAGGTGATCGACCGCCGCCGTCATGACGTAATAGGACTCAGCGACTGGGTCGAGCGACAAACCCGATGCGTCGGCGATCGCATCCATCGCGCTGAGGTTTTGCCCGATCAGTGCACTGTGCGCCTCGATCGATCGCGCGGCATCGACCCGCCGTTCGACAACGTCCGCCGCAAGGCTTTTCCACCGTCCACGCGACGCTTCGGTCTCGCGGAGCGCATCTGCGTACGCCAACTCGCCCAAGCGGGCGA
>RFMI01000122.1 GCA_009927815.1 Betaproteobacteria bacterium
GTCAATTTCAACGGGCCCGGTCAGGTGGTCATCGCCGGTCATAGCAGTGCTCTGGAGCGCGCCGGCGCATTGGCCAAGGACCGCGGCGCCAAGCGTGCGCTGATGCTGCCGGTGAGTATCCCCGGCCACTGCACCCTGCTGCGCGACGCCGGCGAGCGCTTCGCCGCCCATCTTCAGCAGGTCTCGGTGCGTGCGCCTGCCATCCCCGTCATCCAGAACGCGGACCGCACGGCCCATACCGATCCGGCAGCAATCCGCTCGGCGCTCGGCCGGCAGCTGTATTCGCCAGTGCCTTGGACCGCGACGGTCGGCGATATGGTGGCGCAAGGCGTCTCTCGCATTGTCGAGTGCGGCCCAGGCAAAGTTCTAACCGGACTCAACAAGCGCATCGCTGGCGAAGCCGAGTGCTTAGCCCTGAGCGACCGCGCCACTTTCGACCAGTTGCTGGGAGGCTGACATGTCCGACATTCAACACGTTGCATTGGTGACTGGCGCCAGTCGCGGCATCGGCCAGGCCATCCTGCATGCGCTGGCGCGGGCCGGCATGAAGGTGGTCGGTACCGCCACCACGGACGCCGGCGCGGAGTCTATTTCCGCAGCGCTCACCGCAGTTGGCCTCGCTGGTCGCGGTGCCAAGCTCGACGTGCGCGACGGCGCAGCAGTGGACGCGCTGCTCGCCGAGATCGAAGCGAAGGAGGGCGCGCTTGCCGTGTTGGTGAACAACGCCGGCATCACCCGCGACAATCTGCTGATGCGGATGAAAGATGAGGAGTGGGACGACATTCTCGCGACCAATCTGACCCCCGTGTTCCGCCTCTCCAAGTCAGTCATTCGCCCAATGATGAAGGCGCGCTACGGGCGCATCATCAACATCACCTCGGTGGTGGGACACGCCGGCAACGCCGGTCAAACCAACTACTCGGCGGCGAAAGCGGCCGTGGCCGGTTTCTCAAAGTCTCTGGCGCGCGAGGTCGGTAGCCGCGGCATCACCGTCAACTGCGTCGCACCGGGCTTCATCGACACCGACATGACGCGGGCCCTGTCCGAGGCGCAGCGCGAGGCCTTGCTCGGCAACATCCCGGCAGGCCGCTTGGGCTCGGCCGAAGACGTGGCAGCGGCAGTGGCTTTCCTGGCGTCGCCGGCGGCTGCGTACATCACGGGTGAGACGCTGCATGTGAATGGCGGGATGCTCATGGCGTAGCGCTTGCGTGCTGCGCTGCGGAATGGCCGCAAACGGTTTTTTGGTAGTATTCGCCTCGGCGAATTTGCAGCAAACTGGCAGCCCGGCCGTCGCGGTCGAGTTGCTCAACCCTGTCAACCTGGATGGAAATCAAGATGGAAAACATCGAACAGCGTGTCAAGAAGATCGTCGCCGAGCAATTGGGCGTCAGCGAAGCTGAAGTCAAGAACGAGTCGTCGTTTGTCGACGATCTCGGCGCCGACAGCCTCGACACCGTCGAACTGGTGATGGCCCTCGAAGAAGAGTTCGAGTGCGAGATCCCGGACGAAGAAGCCGAGAAGATCACCACCGTGCAACAAGCCATCGATTACGTATCGGCCCACCTCAAGTAAGCTCGTGCGGGCCGGCCCGCACCATCTGTGTCGGTGGCTGCGACCGCAGGCCGCCTGACATCGCAGGAGAGAACCCTTGTCGCGTCGTCGTGTTGTCGTCACCGGGCTCGGTATCGTCTCGCCCATTGGGCTGAATGTGAGCGAGAACTGGGCGTCCATCATCGCCGGGCGCTCTGGAATTGCCAACATCACCCGCTTCGATGCGTCCGCCATGGCGTGTCAGATTGCCGGCGAGGTCAAGGGTTTCGATGCGACGCAGTACATCTCGCCCAAAGAAGTCCGACGGATGGATACGTTCATCCACTACGGATTGGCAGCGGGCATCGAAGCGGTCCGGAATGCGGGTCTGGATACGCCGCTGCCGGACCCGACCCGAATTGGTGTCAACATCGGCGCGGGTATCGGCGGTCTGCCCCTGATCGAGGAGACTCACTCGGCGCTGCTCGAGGGCGGTCCGCGTAAAGTCTCGCCGTTTTTCATCCCCGGCTCGATCATCAACATGATCTCCGGCAATCTGTCGATCCAGTTCGGCTTCAAGGGGCCCAATCTGGCGATGGTTACGGCGTGCACCACAGCCACGCATTGCATCGGCGAATCAGCACGCATCATTGAGTATGGCGACTGCGACATCATGATCGCCGGTGGCGCAGAGGCGGCCGTATCGCCCTTGGGCATCGCCGGGTTTGCCGCGGCGCGGGCCCTGTCGACCCGCAACGACGACCCCGCCACGGCCTCGCGCCCTTGGGACGCGGGTCGCGATGGGTTCGTCATGGGCGAGGGTGCTGGTGTGCTGGTGCTCGAGGAATACGAGCACGCCAAGGCACGTGGCGCAACGATCTATTGCGAAGTCGCGGGTTACGGCATGAGCGGCGACGCCCACCACATCACCGCACCGTGCGAGGATGGTGAAGGCGCTTCTCGATGCATGATCAATGCCTTGCGTAATGCAGCTGCCAATGTGGATGAGGTTGACTACATCAACGCACACGGCACCTCGACGCCTTTGGGCGACATTGCGGAGATGATCGCGCTCAAGCGCGCTCTGGGCGAGCATGCCTACAAGACCGCGGTCAGTTCAACCAAATCGATGACCGGTCACCTGCTAGGCGCTGCCGGTGGCGTCGAAGCGGTGTACAGCGCGCTGGCTGTCTACCATCAAGTGGCCCCGCCCACCATCAACCTGCACGATCAGGACCCGCAGTGCGATCTCGATTTCGTGCCGAATGTGGCCCGCGAGATGACCATTGATCTTGCGCTGTCAAACTCCTTCGGCTTCGGCGGCACCAACGGCACGCTGGCGTTTCGCCGGGTCTAGCTGGGCCGCGGCCAGTGCCCGCCATGACGCACCGGCCTGCCTGCGAATTCGCGGACACGATCGCGGCCGACGACCGCGGCTTGTCGTATGGCGATGGCGTGTTTCGTACGTTTCGCTGCACCGCTGGACGTCCCTGGGATTCACAAGCGCAGTTGCGTCGTCTGCACGCGGATTGCGCGTCGCTGGCCCTGCTGGCTCCACCCGACGACGCGCTGCTGGCGCGGATCCACGCCGACAGCCACGCCCTCGGCGAGGCTGTGGTCCGCGTCACGGTGACCCGTGGTAGCGGCCCTCGCGGCTACCGTGCGCCTGTAGCGCCAGCCTGTCGGGCTCTGGTGCAGGCATCCGCGGCCCAAGCACCCGCGAGCTGGGATTCTGGTTACACGCTGCGTGTTTGCGAACTACGCCTGGGTATGCAGCCGCGCCTGGCGGGTGTGAAGCACCTCAATCGGCTGGAGAACGTGCTGGCACGCGCCGAGTGGGACGATCCAGCAATCGACGACGGCATCCTGCTCGACAGCGCTGGCGCAGTGGTTGAGACCGTCATTGGCAACCTGTTCTGGCGTTGCGGCGAGACTATCTGTACCCCCGCAATCGACCGGGCCGGCGTCGCTGGTGTGCAGCGTCAACGCATCCTCGACCATTTGACTGAGCGGCGGGCAACCTGCAAATTGGGCACTTCCCGCTGGACGCGCTGCTCGCCGCTGACGAGGTCTGGGTCTGTAACAGCGTCATCGGCCTGCGTGCGGTGACCCGACTGCAGCAGCGGGCGTTGACGGCTGGGACCGCTGGCAGCCGATCTCGCCGCGCAATTGTTTTCCGGGCCGCGGCCATGACCCGCCGCAAACCGCCGTCGCGACGCGTGGTGACGGGCTACCGGCCGGCCCCGATGCGACCGTCTCCACCACTCTGGCACCGCCTGCTGGTGATGGGTGGACTACTCGGGCTGCTGGCCGCTGCGAGCCTGTTGTACTACGCCAACGGTCGTTACGAACTGCCTGCCGAGGGATTGACCGTCGACGTGCAACATGGCGGGGTGCGTGCGGTAGCGGAGCAACTGGTGAGCCAAGGTCTCGGCAGCAACGACACCGCGTTCTGGGTGCTGGCGCGCGCATCTGGACTGGCTTCCAGCATCAAGGCGGGCCGCTACCGCTTTGCCGAGGGCAGCACGCCCTATTCAGTTTTGGAGCAGATGGCGCGCGGTGAGACGGTCAAGGTGTCGATCACCCTCGTCGAGGGCTTGCGTTTCTCGCAATGGCGCGCTCAACTGGCGACGGAGAGCGCTCTGCGCCACGAGACGGCCGGTCTCGACGAGGCGCAACTGATGAACGAGCTCGGCGCGCCCGGAGTCGCGGCGGAAGGCCAGTTCCTGCCCGACACCTATGTGGTCAGCTACGGTACCGCGGACCGAGTCGTGCTGCGTATGGCGTACCGCGCAATGCAACAGGCGCTAACGGACGCATGGACCCGACGATCATCACTGGCGGCGGTGCAGACGTCACAGGAGGCGCTGGTGCTGGCGTCAATCGTCGAGAAAGAGACCGGTGCGGCTGACGAGCGTCCGCTCATCGCCGGAGTGTTCGGCAACCGTTTGCGCCGTGGCATGTTGTTGCAAACCGATCCGACCGTCATCTACGGCCTGGGCGACACGTTCAATGGCAATCTCACCCGCGCCGACCTCACCCGCGATACGCCTTGGAACACCTACACCCGCGCCGGTCTGCCGCCGACCCCGATCGCCATGCCGGGTCGCGCTGCGCTGCTGGCGGCGACGCAGCCGGCCAAGACCGAAGCGCTGTACTTTGTTGCCACCGGTGGCGGCCGCCATGTGTTTTCGGAGTCGCTGGCGCAGCACAATGTCGCCGTTCAGCAACTGGTGCGGAGGACGCGCTAGATGACCGCTAGTTTCATCAGCTTTGAAGGCATCGACGGCGCTGGCAAAAGCACCCATATCGCGCGTCTGCACGAGCATCTGCTGGCGCGTAATACCGATGTCTGCCTGACCCGCGAACCGGGCGGCACGCCGCTCGGCGAGGCGATCCGCGGCTGGGTGCTTAATCAAGGCATGGCCATCGACAGCGAGGTGTTGCTGCTGCTGGCCGCACGCGCCGAACACGTCGCGCAGGTGATCCGGCCAGCACTGGCAGCGGGGCGCACCGTGTTGTGTGACCGCTTCAGCGATGCGACGCTGGCTTACCAGGGCTACGGGCGAGGCGTTGACCTAGCGCGTCTGCGGCAACTCTGTGGCTGGGCGGAATCGGGTGTGCGACCCTCGCTCACCGTTCTGTTCGACGTGCCACCAGAGGTGAGCCGCGACCGTTTGGCCGGCCTCAAGACTCCCGACCGCTTTGAGTCGGAGCAGGCTGCGTTCTTCGAGCGCGTAAGGCAAGGTTATCTGGCCTTGGCTGCTGCAGAGCCCGAGCGCTTTGTGGTGCTTGATGCGACCCAGCCGCTCGACACGGTCACTGCCCAGCTGATCGCTGCGGTCGATACACGCCTGCCCGGATGACTACTCTGCATCCCTGGCTGCAGCCGACACTGACCACGGTTCTGGCCACGCGTGGCCAGTGCCCGCACGCGATCATGCTGCAGGGTCCAGCCGGCCTTGGGTTGCCCGACCTCGCAATGGCGCTAGCGCACGCCTTGCTGTGTGACACACCCATCGCCAGCGGCGAAGCCTGTGGCAAATGCGTCGCCTGCACCTGGCTGGCAGCGGGCACCCACCCCGATCTCGTGGTCCTGCGGCCCGGTGATGGCGACGAGGACACCGGCAAAAAGGCGTCGACGCAGATCCGCATCGAAGCAGTGCGGACGCTGATCGAGACGCTGGCGCTGTCACCGCATCATGGCGGACGGCGGGTGGTCATCATCGATCCGGTCGACGCCATGAACACCGCCTCGGCCAACGCGCTGCTCAAGCTGCTGGAAGAGCCACCGCCGGGCAATGTCTGATCCTGCTCAACCATGCGCCACAGCGGGTTCTACCGACAGTGCGCAGCCGTTGCGTGCAAGTGCCCGTTGCCCGGCCGAGTGCAACGCAGCTCGCCCAATATGCCCCAGAGAGCACTGCCGATGGGGCCTTGCTGGCTTTCTGCCAAAGCCCACTGGCCGATGAGCCCGCGCGTGCCCGTTGGCCGCTGCAAGCACAATTGCTCGACGCGCTCGAGCGTGGCAACGAGGCTGACCTCCCAGCCGCCAGCCGCATCGCCGGCATCAGTCTGGCGGCGGCGCTAGAGGTGTTGGCCAAGTGGTGCCACGACCTCGCCCGGGTTCAGGCAGGTGGTACACCGCGTTTTCTACCGTCCCGCGACGCAGCACTGCGGGGAATCGCCAGTCGCGCCTCAGTGCTCGGTATCCTGCACATGAGTGAGCGGCTCAAGACTTGGCAGCGCCATGCCGAACATCCGCTCAACGTGCCCTTGACCCTCGCCGATATCCTCCTGGAATACCGCAGCGAGGCATTTCCACGCTCCCCCCGCGCTTGATGGGCTGCAACGCCACCGAACCCTGACAATGAAACTGGTCGATTCCCACTGCCACCTTGATTTCCCCGACCTCGCTGCCGACCTCGACGGCATCCTTGCGCGCATGGCCGACAACGGCGTCGAGCGGGCCATGTGCATATCGGTCAATTTGCCGGATTTGCCACGCGTCATCGCGCTGGCCGAGCGCCACCCCCAGTTGTGGGCCACGGTGGGGGTCCACCCCGACTACGAGGATACGCCGGAGCCCTCGGTTGACGAGCTGGTGCGTCTGGCCGACCACCCGAGAGTTCTGGCGATCGGCGAGACCGGGCTCGACTATTTCCGGCTGACCGGCGACTTGGAGTGGCAGCGCCAGCGCTTCCGCACCCACATCCGTGCTGCGCGGCAAGTCGGTAAGCCCCTGGTGATCCACACCCGCAGCGCCTCGGCGGACACGCTCAGGATCATGGAGGAGGAGGGCGCTGCCGAGGTTGGTGGCGTGATGCACTGCTTCACCGAGAGCCAGGCGGTGGCTGATGCCGCCATCGCCATGAACTTCGTCATCTCCTTCTCCGGCATCGTCACCTTCAAGAACGCTCGTGACCTGCAGGCGGTGGCGCAGACCATCCCGCTCGACCGCATGCTGGTCGAGACCGACTCACCGTATCTGGCGCCAGTGCCACACCGCGGCAAGACCAACCAGCCGGCTTGGGTGCGGCATGTTGCCGAATTCATCGCCGACCTGCGTGGCGTCGCGCCTGAAGTGATCGCTGAAGCCACCACCGCCAACTTCGAGCGGGTGTTCCTGCGGGGGCGCGCGTGACTCCGGCTGCCTTGCTTGTGGCCATGCTGCCCCTGTTTGGCAACGGCAGCTTTACCCTCGACGACGTGTTAATCGCTGTGCGTAACGCCAAGCTATCGACGGTCGCCGAGTATCTGGTCAAGGGGGCAGACCCCGACCTCACCGACGCCGAGGGCAATTCCCTGCTGATGCTCGCGGTCCGGGAAAAAGACGCGCCGATGACCGACCTGCTGTTGCGCGCGCGGGCCAAAGTCAACACGCGTAATCTGCGCAACGAGACGCCGCTGATGCTGGCTGCGTGGAGCCGCTGTGAGGCCTGCGTCGAGATGCTGCTGGAGCGCGGAGCCCCTCTGGACGTGCCGTCGGGAGATTGGACGCCGCTGCACTACGCCGCGCACCAAGGCGACGCGCGCATCGTTGCGCGACTGCTGCTGGCCGGCGCCGATGCCAACGCCAAATCGCCCAATGGCACCACGCCACTGATGATGGGAGCAATGTCGGGCGTGCCCGAGGTGGCGCGAGCGTTGCTCAAGGCCGGCGCCGACCCATTGGTGCGCAATGTCAATCAGGACCGCGCCGAGGACATCGCGCTCAAGCGCAAGCACACCGACTACGCGGCGCTGACGCGTGGCCAAGAGCCACGGTCGCTGGTCAAGCGCGTGCTGGAAGCGCTCAAGCCTGCGGCCAAACCCTGACTTTGAATCGGGTTAGACCTGCGACTGGATAATCCCGCCGCCCAAGCACACCCGGCTCTCGTAGACCACCACGCTCTGCCCCGGCGTGACCGCGAACTGCGGCGCAGCAAATTCAACGGTGAATCCGCCGGCATCGACGACGGACACGCTGCACGGCGCATCTGGCTGGCGATAGCGCGTCTTGGCGCCGTAGACCCAGTGCAGGCGCGGCGCCTCGCCGCCGATCCAGTGCGTGTCTGCCGCGCGCAGCGAGCCGCAGTGCAGCAGCGGGTGCTCGTGGCCCTGCACCACCGTGAGCGTGTTGGCAGCCATGTCCTTGGCCACCACGAACCAGGGCTCGCCGCTGCCGCCGCGCTGACCGCCGACGCCGATGCCCTGCCGCTGACCGATGGTGTAGTAGGGCAGGCCGATGTGCTCGCCGATGACGCGCCCCTCGGGTGTGGACCATCGGCCCCGGCGAGCGAGGCAGGTAGCGCTCCAGAAACTCGCGAAATTTGCGCTCACCGATGAAGCAGATGCCGGTGCTGTCCTTCTTGCCGGCGGTCGCCAGACCGTGATCGGCGGCGATGCGCCGCACCTCGGTCTTGCGCAGTTCCGCCAGCGGAAACAGCGTCTTGGAGAGTTGCGCCTGGTTCAGCCGGTAGAGGAAGTAGCTCTGATCTTTACTGCCGTCTTCGGCCTTGAGGAGCTCGAAGCGCCCATCGACCTCGCGCACGCCGGCGTAATGCCCGGTGGCGATGGTGTCCGCGCCGAGGCTCATCGCGTGCTCGAGGAAGGCGCGGAACTTGATCTCGCTGTTGCAGAGGATGTCGGGGTTGGGCGTGCGCCCGGCGGCGTATTCGTCGAGAAAGTAGCGGAACACCCGCTCGCGGTACTCCTCGACAAAGTTCACCGCCTCGATCTCGATACCAAGCCGGTCGGCCACCGCCGCTGCGTCGATCAGATCTTCACGCGAGGAGCAGTATTCCTCAGTGTCGTCGTCGGCCCAGTTCTTCATGAATAGGCCGACCACGTGATAGCCCTGCTGTTTCAGCAGCAGCGCCGCCACCGATGAGTCGACACCGCCAGAGAGGCCCACCACCACCGTTGGCGCGCTCATGCGCGGCTCCCGTCCGGCAGTAGCCGCTGCAGCAGCTCGAGAGAGTGGCGCGCCCCGGCGCGATAGTCGTCGATACAGCGCATCACCAGCGGACTGCGATGCTTCGCTGCCAGTGCGGCGATTTCATCGAGCGTCAGCCAGCGTGCGTCAACAATCCCGGTATCGAGTATCGAGCCCGGGCGACGGTCGCCGACGGTGCCGCAAAAGGCACGCGCAGGTAGGTGTCGCCGCTTGGATGCGTCCACAGGTAAACGCCGGTGACGGCTTCCGGCACAAAAGTGCGACCGGTCTCCTCGAGGACCTCGCGGATCACCGCGTCCAGCAGCGACTCGTCTGGATCGAGATGTCCGGCTGGCTGGTTGAACACCACCGCGTCATCGGCGAGCTCTTCCACCAGCAGGTATCGGCCGCTCTGCTCGACCACTGCCGCCACCGTGACTCGAGGCGTCCATACCATCCCAGCACCCATTTGCAAGACGCCGGCCAGCGGCGAGCCGCGATTCTACCCCGTGCGCCGACGGGTTCCGCCAGGCGCGGATGGGCGTGGTGTGCGCGCGGAGCTGCGAGCGGGAGCCGGTGCGTCGGGCCAGCGCAGCTCGCGAGTATCGCCAGGTTGTAGCCCATCGAGCCGCCATGGACCGATCGCCGCGCGAATCAAGCGCAGCGTAGGGTGGCCGATGGCGGCGGTCATGCGCCGTACCTGACGGTTGCGCCCTTCGCTCAGGGTGATTTCCAACCAATGGGTTGGGATGTTGGCGCGAAAGCGGATCGGCGGGTCACGCAGCCAGAGCCCCGCCGGTTCCTGGATCAGCGACACCTGGCACGGCAGGGTCGGGCCGTCGTTGAGGGTGACACCGGCTGCCAATCTAGCCAGCGATTCCGGCACCGGCGTGCCTTCGACCTGCGCCCAGTAGGTCTTGCTCATGTTGTGGCGCGGCTGGCTGATCTGGGCCTGCCACGGACCGTGGTCGGTCAGGAGCAGAAGGCCCTCGCTGTCGGTGTCGAGCCGGCCTGCGGGGTAGACCTTTGGCACCCGAACAAAACCGGCTAGGGTCGGATGCTCACCTTCGGGGGTGAACTGGCAAATCACCCCAAAGGGCTTGTTGAGGGCGATCAGGCGAGGCATTGGTGCGCGTCCATCATGCGGTTAAGGTGTTGACGCCGGCATGGGCTGCGTCAATGGCGTCAACAACAGCAACCGCGGTCATGTTGACGATGCGACGCACGCTGGTGGTGTGGGTCAGGATCTGCACCGGCCGCGCCGCGCCCAGCAACACTGGACCCACGGTCACACCACGTCCGGCAGTTTCCTTGAGCAAGCCGAAAGCGATATTAGCGGCGTCAAGATTGGGCATGATCAAGAGGTTGGCGTTGTCGTCGAGTGTGGTCTCAGGCATGCGTTTGAGCAGCACACTGCGCGACAGGGCGGCGTCGCCGTGCATCTCGCCGTCGACGTCGAGCTCAGGGACGCGCTCACGCAAAACCTCGCGCACCCGCCGCATCTTCAGCGCCGACGGATGTTGCGACTCGCCGAAATTCGAGTGGGAGAGCAGCGCCACCCGGGGTTTTACCGCAAAACGACGAACCTCTCGCGCCGCTGCCAAGGTGATCTCAACCAAGTCATCAACACCGGGGTCGTGGTTGATGAAGGTGTCAGCAATGAACAGGGTGCGGTCACTCAGTGTCAGGACATTGAGCGTGGCGAACAAGCTGGCGTCGGGATGCAGCCCGACGCTGCGCTCGACCTGCAACAGGTGTTTACGGTACTCACCAAAAGTGCCGCAGACCAGCGCGTCAGCACCACCGTTGACCAGTCGCATGGCGGCGATCAGCGTCGTGTTCTTGCGCAACTGCTGCCGCGCAACGTCCTCCGTGATGCCCTCGCGCAGGGCCTGGCGTAAGTACACGTCGAGGTCACGTTCGTAGTCGGGGTTGGTCTGCGGCTCGATCACCTCGACGTCTTCGCCCGGACGCAAGCGCAGGCCCAAGCGTGTGACGGCGTCAGCCATCACGCTGCGGCGACCGAGCAGCACCGGCTCGGCCAGGCCCTCGTCGACAACGATCTGCGCCGCCCGCAGGACGCGCTCGTCCTCGCCCTCGGCGAACAACACGCGTTTGGGGTTGCGCCGCGCCTTGGCGAACACTGGGCGCATCACCGAGCCGGTCTGGTAGACCAGCCGTCGCAACCCGTCGCGGTAAGCGTCGAAATCGGGGATAGAGCGGGTCGCCACACCACTGTCGATCGCGGCTTTTGCCACTGCCGGCGCGATCTCGGCGAGTAGGCGCGGATCAAAGGGGCGGGGGATCAGGTAGTCCGGGCCGAAGCGCAGGCCGGTCGCGCCGTAGGCCGCAGCCACCTCGGCCGGAATCTCGGCACGCGCAAGTTCGGCCAGCGCCTTGACGCAGGCCAGCTTCATGGCCTCATTGATGGTGGTGGCGCCAGCATCGAGGGCACCGCGAAAGATAAAAGGAAAGCACAGCACGTTATTGATTTGGTTCGGATAATCGCTGCGACCGGTGCCAATAATGGCGTCGCTGCGCACCGCACGCACCGCCTCCGGCATGATTTCCGGCGTCGGATTGGCCATGGCGAAGATCACCGGCTGTGGTGCCATGCGTGCAACCATCTCAGGCTTGAGTACCCCGCCCGCCGAGAGCCCAAGAAACAGGTCAGCGTCGTCGATGATCTCGTCGAGGCTGCGGGCGGCGGTGGTTTGCGCGTATTGCGCCTTGATCGGGTCCATCAGCTCGGTGCGGCCGTCCCAGACCACGCCAGCCGCATCAAAGACCCAGATGTGCTGGCGAGGCAGCCCGAGCCGCACCAGCAGGTCGAGGCAGGCCAGTGCCGCGGCCCCGGCACCGCAACACACCAGCTTCACAGCCTCGATACGCTTGCCAACGCAGTGCAGGGCGTTGATAAATCCGGCGGCTGCGACAATGGCCGTGCCGTGCTGATCGTCGTGGAATACCGGGATCTTCATGCGCTTGCGCAACTCGGATTCGACGTAGAAGCACTCCGGCGACTTGATGTCCTCGAGGTTGATGCCGCCAAAGGTCGGTTCCAGTGCGGCGATGATGCGCACCAGTTGGTCCGGGTCGGTCTCGGCGATCTCCAGATCGAACACGTCGATGCCTGCGAACTTTTTGAACAGGCAGCCCTTGCCCTCCATCACTGGCTTGCCGGCCAATGGGCCAATGTTGCCGAGCCCGAGCACGGCGGTACCGTTAGTGACCACGGCGATCAGGTTGCCGCGTGCGGTGAGCCGGCTCGCTTCGGCGGGGTCTTCGGCGATGGCGAGACAGGCTTCGGCCACGCCCGGTGAGTACGCGAGTGCCAGGTCGCGCTGGTTGTCCAGCGACTTGGTCGGCACCACTGAGATTTTCCCTGGGACGGGAAGGGCGTGATACTCGAGCGCGGCTTCGCGCAAATTCTTGGCCATGGCTCAGTGTCGTCCTGGGGCAGTCCTCGGGCAAATCAGAGTGTACCGAGGCGCAACGCTGCCCGGTCGGCGTTGCGATGGGTCCTGGTGAGGGTCGGTCTCAGATCAGCTGGAGCCCGGCTCAGCCAGATCCGGCGCGGCGGACTGGCGGCAGGTCGGTGCAGTGCCCCAGTGCGGACTCCGCCGCCATCCCGATCGACTCGCCGAAGGTCGGATGCGGGTGGATGGTTGCGCCGATGTCGGTGGCGTTGGCACCCATCTCGATCGCCAGGCAGACCTCGCCGATGAGGTCGCCGGCATGCGCCCCGACAATGCCACCACCGATGCAGCGGCCATCGGCAGCGTCGAACAACAGACGGGTGAGTCCGGCTTCTGCACCGCTGGCCAGCGCCCGCCCCGAGGCGGCCCAGGGGAACACACCGCGCTTCACCGCGCGACCACTGGCGCGGGCCTCGGCCTCGGTGACGCCGACCCAGGCGATCTCGGGGTCGGTGTAGGCCACCGATGGGATCACACGTGCGTCGAAATGGCTCGGCTGGCCGGCAGCGGCCTCGGCCGCCACATGACCTTGGTGCACCGCCTTGTGCGCCAGCATCGGTTGGCCGACGACATCACCGATGGCGAAGATATGGGTCAGGGCGGTGCGCATCTGGCTGTCGACGGCGATGAAGCCGCGTGCGTCGGGCGCCAGACCAGCCGCCTCCAGACCCAGGCCCGCGCTGTCCGGGCGACGGCCGATAGCCACCAGTACGCGGTCGTAGGGAGCGGGTTGCTGAGGCCCACCGGCGCCTGGAGGCTGACGCGGATGCCCTTGCGTTCGGCCACGACGTCGGTCACCCGCGTGGACAGGCGGACCTCGCCCAGCAGCGGCCGGTTGATGGCCTCCCAAACCTTCACCAGATCGCGGTCGGCGCCCGGCATCAACTCCGGTCCAGCCTCGACCACGTCCACTGCGCTGCCAAGACCGGCATACACCGTGGCCATCTCGAGACCGATAATGCCGCCGCCGATCACCAGCAGTCGCGTAGGAATGTCCTGCAACGCCAGCGCGGAGGTGGAATCAAGGATGCGTGGGTCGTCCGGCGCGCCCGGCAGGCGAATGGCGCGCGAGCCGGTTGCGATGATGGCTTTGTCGAAGGCGAGGACAGGCGGTGCGCCAGCTTGGGAACCGCCGCCCTTGCTTGCACGAGCCGCCCCGCCGTCGGCGGGGCCCACCGCCAGTTCGTGTGGCGAAACAAAGCGCGCCGAGCCGTGCACCAGCGTGACTTTGCGCGCCGCGGCCATCGCCGCCAAACCACCGGTCAGCCGGCCCACCACCGCATGGCGGTAGGCGCGCAGCGCATCGAGGTCGATGCTGGGCTTGCCAAAGTGGATGCCGGAGCCCGCCAGATGCGCCGCCTCGCGCATCACCCCCGTCTTGTGCAGCAAGGCCTTAGACGGGATGCAGCCGACATTGAGGCAGACGCCGCCAAGCGTAGGGTAGCGCTCGACGAGGGCCACGCGCAGGCCGAGGTCGGCCGCTCGAAACGCTGCAGAATAGCCACCCGGCCCGGCGCCGATGACGACGAGGTCGTAGCGCTGCGCACTGGCCGCACTCACAGCAGCGCCCGTCGCAGGTCGGCAAGATACCCCGCAAGCGTCCTATTGAAGCGCGCCGCCGCGGCGCCGTCCAAGGCGCGATGATCGAAAGACAGCGATAGCGGCAGCATCAAGCGCGCTTGCCAGTCGATGCCGTCGTCCGACACCTGCCGCCATTCCGCCTTGCCGAGCCCGAGGATGGCCACCTCGGGTGCGTTGATGACTGGCGTGAAGTGGCCGCCGCCGATGCTCCCCAGCGAGGACACTGTGAATGAGCCACCCTGCATCTCGGCCGGCTGCAGCGTGCCTTTCTGAGCCTTGTCAGCGAGCCGCATGAGTTCGACGGCGATGGCGCGCAGGCCCAGCTTTTCGCAATCGCGGATCACCGGCACCACCAATCCGTGCGGGGTGTCGACCGCAACGCCAATGTGGCAGTAGTCCTTATGCACCCGCTGACCAGCCTCCAAGCTGGCATTCAGCCCCGGGTGATCATGCAACGCGGCGGTTAGAGCCTTCATCACCAAAACCAGCAGTGAAATCTTCGGTCCATCGCCCGACGCATTGATTTCCTTGCGGAATGCCTCGAGTTCGGTCACGTCGGCAGCGTCGAAGCAGGTGACGTGCGGGATGCTGACCCAGTTGCGGTGCAGCGCGGGCCCCGACAA
Organism: Betaproteobacteria bacterium; assembly: GCA_009927815.1. Lineage (GTDB taxonomy): Bacteria > Pseudomonadota > Gammaproteobacteria > Burkholderiales > UBA3065 > UBA3065. The sequence continues at coordinate 14,631 of RFMI01000122.1, forward strand.
GCGTTGAATGCGGGTCAGCGGCTCGCTGCGGGTGGCGCCAAAGTCTGCAGCGCGGGTCTCGGGCCAGGGCGGCAGATCGAAGGGCAAGGCGCCGCCGCGCACCGACAGGTCTTCGGCGAGGATGCGTCCGAAGGGCCCACTACCTGCAACTCCGCGCAGATCAACACTACGCTCGCGTGCCAGCCGTCGCACCGAAGGACTGGCGTAAGGCTCGCTTGGGGAGAGGGCAGCAGCGCGGTGAGGGGGTGCGATATTCGCTGCCGGTGTCGGGTTGGCTGACGCTCCTGAAGCGGCCCGCGGCGTGTCCCGGTCAGGAGTGGCGGGAGCCTGATCAGCAGAGGCCTCGGCAGCTGTAGCCGGTTCGGCAGAAGAGGCCGCCCCCAGCGCTCCGGCCAAACGCAGCACCGGCGTCCCAGCGGAGACGGTATCCCCAACCTTCAGCAAGAGCTCAGCCACCACCCCGGCCACCGGCGAAGGCACTTCCATCATCGCCTTATCGGATTCGATCAGCACCAAGGGATCTTCCGGACGCACGCTGTCGCCCGCCTTGACCAGCACCTCAACGACCGGAACATCATGGAAATTGCCGAGGTCAGGGACGACGACCAGTTCTTCGCTCATTGCTGATTCCTCACTTATGGCGGGTCATGCTCCAGTGGGCGTGTGCAGGGTATTCGGGGCACCGTCTAGCGGGTCCACGGCGGGTGGACATCCGGGTCGATGCCGGCTGCGGCGATCGCGGCGGTGACCTGCGCGGCATCGATGTGTCCCGCATCCGCAAGCGCCTTGAGCGCAGCGACAACAACGTGCTCGCGGTCAACCTCAAAGAAGCGGCGGAGGGCTCGGCGGGTGTCGCTGCGGCCGTAGCCGTCGGTGCCGAGCACAGACATCGTCCGGCCGACGTGGGCTCGGATCGGCTCCACCCAGCTGCGCTGGTAGTCGGTCGCCACCACCAGCGGCCCGTCAGCGTCGGCCAAGCACGCCGCGACGTGTGGCACTCGCGCATCCGCAATTGGGTGAAGTCGGTTGTGGCGCTCGCAAGCTGCGGCGTCGCGCGCCAGCTCATTGAAGCTGGTGGCGCTCCACACGTCGCTGGCGATCCCGTGCCGTTCGCGTAGCAAATCGGCAGCCGCCATCACCTCACGCAGGATGGCGCCACTGCCCATCAGCTGCACCCGTAGACCAGAGGGCGTCGCCGCGCCGCTAGACAGCCGGTACAGACCGCGCACGATGGCCTCTTCGACGCCGTCCGGCAGGGCCGGCTGGGTGTGGTTCTCGTTGCTCAGCGTGAGGTACCAGTACTCGTCGATCTGCTCTACGTACATCCGCTGAAGTCCGCGGCGAATCAATACCGCCACCTCATAGCCGAACGCTGGGTCGTAGCTGCGGCAACTCGGCACCGTGCCGGCCAGCACCTGGCTGTGGCCATCTTCGTGTTGCAAACCCTCGCCGTTGAGCGTGGTGCGGCCCGAAGTCGCGCCAAGGATGAAGCCGCGTGCGCGAATATCGCCCGCCAGCCAGCACAGGTCGCCGACGCGCTGGAAGCCGAACATCGAGTAGAGGATGAAGAAGGGCACCATCGGCACGTCGTTCGTGCTGTACGAGGTACCGGCGACGATCCAACTGGCCATCGCACCGGCCTCGTTGATGCCTTCCTCTAGCACTTGGCCGGTCTTGGATTCCTTGTAGAACGACATTTGATCGGCGTCCTGCGGCCGGTACAGCTGCCCCACCGAGGACCAGATGCCGAGCTGGCGGAACATGCCTTCCATGCCGAAGGTTCGCGATTCGTCCGGCACGATCGGCACGATGCGCGGCCCGATGCCGGGGTCACGCACCAGTTCCTTGAGCAGCTGCACAAACGCCATGGTGGTCGAGATGGCGCGCTCGCCGCTCCCCTCGAGCAGCCGCCGGAACGGCTCGTCGCCGGGCATCGGCAGGGCTGCCGAAGTGCGTCGGCGCTGCGGCAGATATCCCCCGAGTGCAGCGCGTTGTCCCTGCAGATGACGCATCTCCGGGCTGTCCTCAGGTGGTTTCAGCAGCGGGATGGCGTCGATCTGGTCGTCGGTGATCGGCAGGTCGAAGCGCTCTCGGAAGGCGTGGAGCGCGTTGGCGCTCATCTTCTTGGCTTGGTGCGCGCCCATCTGGCCCTCGCCCGACTCGCCCATGCCGTAGCCCTTGACCGTCTTGGCCAGGATCACGGTGGGTTGCCCGCGGTGGTGCCACCGCTGCGGCGTAGGCGGCGTAGACCTTGTCCATGTCGTGGCCACCGCGACTCAGGCGCCAGATCTCGTCGTCTGAGAGGTGAGCAACCAGGTCCAGCAATTCCGGATATTTGCCGAAAAAGTGCTGCCGGACGTAAGCCCCGTCCTTCGACTTAAAGTCTTGGTACTCGCCATCGACGCATTCCTCCATGCGCCGCATCAGCAGGCCGGAGGTGTCGCGCGCCAGAAGATCGTCCCACTCGCTGCCCCAGATCAGCTTGATGACGTTCCAACCGGCTCCGCGGAATACGGCTTCCAACTCCTGAATGATCTTGCCGTTGCCACGCACCGGCCCGTCGAGGCGCTGCAAATTGCAGTTGACGACAAAGATCAGGTTGTCGAGGTGCTCGCGCCCGGCCAGCGCGATCTCGCCCAGCGATTCGGGCTCGTCGCATTCGCCGTCGCCGAGGAAGCACCAGACCTTGCGCTCGCGCGTTCCGGCGAGGCCGCGGTCGTCGAGATAGTGCAGAAAACGCGCCTGGTAGATGGCGATGAGCGGGCCAAGGCCCATCGACACCGTCGGGAACTGCCAGAAGTCTGGCATCAGCCACGGGTGCGGGTACGACGACAGCCCACGGCCGCCGGTCTCGCGGCGGAAGTTGTCCAGCTGCTCGGCGCTGAGCCGACCCTCGAGGAAGGCGCGGGCGTAGATGCCAGGCGCCGAATGGCCCTGGAAGAAGATCAGGTCGCCGCCGTGGTCGGCGGTCGGCGCATGCCAGAAATGCGAGAAACCGGTCTCGTAGAGCGTCACCGAGGACTGATAGCTGGCGATGTGGCCGCCCAGCTCCGACGAATCGCGGTTGGCGCGCAGAACAATCGCCATCGCGTTCCAGCGGATCAGCGCGCGGACGCGCGTCTCGAGCTCGCGGTCGGCCGGGTAGGGCGGCTGTTGCTCGGGCTGGATCGAGTTGACGTAAGCAGTGGTCAGCGACTGCGGCGCCCAGGCCTGCTGTTGGCGCGCGAGCTTGACCAGTTCGTTCAGCAAAAAGTCGGCGCGTTCGGGCCCACGGTGCTCGACCACCGCGCGTAAAGCCCCGAGCCACTCTTCGGTCTCGGTGGGGTCGACGTCGCGCAGGGGTTCCATGGTCCTGGTCAGACGACTGATGCCGCGGCAGGCATGCGTGGCGGCGGGTTGGCAGTTGCAGGGTCGTAGCCGAAACGATCGGTGCTCGCCGCCTGCCAGAACGCCACAAAGGCCTTTGGCGTGTCCATGGGCAGCCGTGCGCCATCGAGCAGGCAGCCCGCCTCGACATTTGGCAACAGGGATGACATCGGCGCCGAACGTCCGCGCGAGACACGCACCATCACGTGATCGGCGGTGAGCTCCTGCGGATGGTGCAGGCCAGCAGCCGAGAGCAACTCGGCCAACGCCTCCAGCGTGTGGCGGTGGAAGTTCCAGACTCTCTGGGCCTTATCGGGCACCACCAGCGCGCGTTGGCGCAGCGTATCCTGGGTGGCAACCCCGGTGGGGCAGCGGTCGGTATGGCACGAGCGCGACTGGATGCAGCCCAGCGCAAACATGAAGCCGCGCGCCGAATTGCACCAGTCGGCGCCAATCGCCCGCAGCAGGGCGATGTCGAAAGCCGACACGACCTTGCCCGAGGCGCCAATACGGACACGGTCGCGCCAGCCAATGCCGATGAGCGTGTTATGAACCAGCCGCAAGCCGTCGCGCAATGGCATACCCAGGTGGTCGCTGAACTCGGCGGGTGCGGCGCCAGTACCGCCCTCCGAGCCGTCAACAACGATGAAGTCGGGCCCATGGCCAGTGTCCCGCATCGCCTTGGCGATGCCGAACCACTCCCAAGGGTGGCCGATGCAGAGCTTGATACCGACGGCTTGCCGCCGGAGAGTTCGCGCAAACGGGTGATGAATGCGATCAACGCCAGCGGCGAATCGAAGGCGCTGTGTGCAGCCGGCGAGATGCAATCGACGCCCTGCGGAATGCCGCGCGCTGCGGCGATCTCGGCGCTCACCTTGGCACCCGGGAGCATGCCGCCGTGGCCTGGCTTGGCCCCCTGCGACAGCTTGATCTCGATCATCCTGACCTGTGGATCGGCGACATTTGCCGCGAAGCGCTCGGCATCGAAGTGGCCCTCGGCATTACGGCAGCCGAAGTAGCCTGACGCGATCTGCCAGATCAGGTCGCCCCCGTGCGCCCGATGATGGGTCGAGATCGAGCCCTCGCCCGTGTCGTGGGCAAAACCACCAAACTTCGCACCGCGATTGAGCGCCTGAATGGCATTGCCGGACAGTGCGCCGAAGCTCATCGCCGAGATGTTCAGCACCGAGCAATCGTAGGGTTGGCGACAATCCGGGCCGCCGACGCGCACCCGAAATGTCGTCGGGTCGGCTTCGACTGGCCGCGTCGAGTGGGTCAGCCACTCGGCATCGGGGCGATAGTGGTCGAGCAGGGTGCCGAACGGCCGCTTGTCGTTTTGGGATTTCGCGCGCTGGTAGACCATCGCCCGCTGCACGCGCGAGAAGGGAATCTCTTCGGTGTCAGTCTCGACGAAGTACTGGCGGATCTCGGGGCGGAAATACTCGAGCAGAAAGCGAATCCATCCGCTTACCGGGTAATTGCGCAGCAGCGCGTGGCGGGTTTGCCGCAGGTCGCGCAAGCCTTGTACGAACAACAATGCGCCGAGTAGGGCAAGTACCAGCAGCCACGTCTCGCCGGCCTGCCGCCACGCCAGCAGGAACGCCATCGCAAGCCCGCCACACAACAACCATGGCAGGTAGCGTGCCAGTGACCCGATGCCGCCCGTACCCGATGCACCCGCCATGCCGCCCCCTGATCCCGCCAGCCGACGGCGGTCCCGTCAAGCGCTGGAGTCTGACTCGCGCCGTCCATCCTAATCGCGTCTCAGCGCAGTTTCACGCTGCGCTGCGTCAATCCGGTGACAGCACGTGCGATCTCGGAGCCGCACAAATGCACAGGGAGCCCGGAGGCTCCCTGTGGGACATCGACTAGAACTACCTCGCGGCGGTTCTTAGTGGAACTGTTCCTCTTCGGTCGAGCCGGTCAGCGCCTTGACCGAGGACGAGCCGCCCTGGATCACGGTGGTGACGTCGTCGAAATAGCCGGCACCAACTTCCTGCTGGTGCGAAACAAAGGTGTAACCCTTGTCGCGGGCGGCGAATTCCGGCTCCTGCACCATCTCGACGTAGTGCTTCATACCTTCGCCGCGAGCGTAGGCATGCGCGAACTGGAAGGTGTTGTACCACATGAGGTGGATGCCAGCGAGGGTGATGAACTGGTACTTGTAGCCCAGTGCCGACAGCTCGTCTTGGAACTTGGCGATGGTCGCGTCGTCGAGGTTCTTCTTCCAGTTGAACGACGGCGAGCAGTTGTACGACAGCAGCTTGCCCGGGTGCTTGGCGTGCACAGCCTGCGCGAACTCACGGGCAAAGCCGAGGTCCGGCGTGCCGGTCTCACACCACACCAGGTCGGCGTACTCAGCGTAAGCAACGCCACGGCTGATGGCCTGCTCGAGGCCGTTCTTGACCCGGTAGAAGCCTTCCTGGGTGCGCTCGCCGGTCAGGAACGGCTTGTCGTTGTCATCGTGGTCCGAGGTGATCAGGTTCGCCGCTTCGGCGTCGGTACGAGCCAGCACGATGGTCGGCACGCCCATGACGTCGGCTGCGAAACGCGCGGCGATCAGCTTCTCGACGGCTTCGCGGGTCGGCACCAGCACCTTGCCACCCATGTGACCGCACTTCTTAACGGCAGCCAGCTGGTCTTCGAAGTGAACGCCGGCAGCGCCCGCGGCAATCATGTTCTTCATCAGTTCGAAGGCGTTCAGCACGCCGCCAAAACCGGCTTCAGCGTCAGCGACGATCGGCAGGAAATAGTCGACGTAATCCTTGTGACCCTTCTCAATGTTGCGCGACCACTGGATTTCGTCTGCGCGCTTGAAGGTGTTGTTGATGCGGCGGACCATGGTCGGTACCGAGTCGTAGGCGTATAGCGACTGGTCGGGGTACATGGTTTCCGAGGTGTTGCCGTCGGCGGCGACCTGCCAGCCCGACAGATAGACGGCTTCGACGCCGGCTTTGGCCTGTTGCATAGCCTGACCTGCGGTGATGGCACCGAAGGCGTTCACGTAGCCCTTTTTGGCAGCGCCGTTGCACTGCGCCCAGAGCTTCTCGGCGCCAAGCTTGGCGAGGGTGTACTCGGGTTGCACGCTACCGCGCAGGCGGACGACGTCGGCGGCGGTGTAGCCGCGCTTGATGCCCTTCCAGCGGGGGTTGGTTGCCCAGTCATGCTCGAGGGCGGCGATCTGCTGTTCACGGGTGGCCATGGGGTCTCTCCAGTCGTTAAAGTTGATTCGGGTCCGGTCGCTGCCGGGGTTCTACGGAAACAGGGTGCGGCTCAGTCCAAGGGTCGTTGGGCGACGATAACGCCGTCGTCGTCGGCGTACAGCCAATCGCCTGGTCTGATGGTCTGGCCCGCAAAAGTCACAGCGACACCCACATCGCCTGCGCCTTTTTTAATGCTCTTCATCGGATGACTACCCATCGCCATCACGCAGAGGTCCATCGCAGCGATGGCCGCGGTGTCGCGGATGGCGCCATAAACGATGATGCCGGCCCAACCATTGTCGACGGCCATTTGCGCCAGCACGTCGCCCACCAAGGCGCAGCGCAAGGAGCCGCCGCCATCGACGACGAGTACGCGACCATCGCCAGGCTTTGCCAACTCAGCCTTGACCAGCACGTTGTCCTCGAACACTTTGACCGTCTGCACCGAGCCACGAAGCTGCGAGCGACCGCCAAAGTGGGCCAACATCGGCTCAAGCACGGACACATCGCTCTCATGGGCGTCGCAGAGATCGGCAGTGGAGATGTTGGACATCGCAGCTTTCATCAAGGTGGAGACGCGGGTTGCTCATTCGGCCTGGCACTCGTTCGACCGACAGGATGGTGCCGCCAATCCGTCGAACCGCCAATCAATGTATTTTATGTCTTATATAAGACCTGATGCAAGACGTTAAAAAACCCCGGATAACCGGGGTTTTCAAGAAGTCAGACTGCTTAAGCAGCCTTGATCTTCGAAGCCTGCTTACCCTTCGGGCCTTGAATGATCTCAAACGAGACCTTCTGGCCTTCCTTCAGGCTCTTGAAACCAGCCATATCGATGGCCGAGAAATGCGCAAACAGGTCTTCGCCGCCCTCATCCGGGGTGATGAAGCCGAAACCCTTTGCATCGTTGAACCACTTGACGGTACCAGTTGACATACAAACTCCTGCGCTTTCCATTGATGATTGTCAGTGCGACGTGTCCGCTTGGCGACCAACCGACCTCAGACATCGCACTGGCAAAGCACAGGGATAAAGCAGGGAGCTGACGACAAGCTCGGCCATTTGAGCGTGTTGCACTGCTTCCGTCAAGCAAAATCAGCCCGTTAGGCTTGTGCCACATCAATTTGAGCATTGTCCAAGGCCGTGCGAGGGCGGCGACCGGGGTCCAAGTGCATCCGGACTTGCGCTGACCGCCACACCGCGTCGCGCTACAACCTTGAAAAATCGCGGGGAATCGTCAACTATGGGGCAGTCGTTCAAGCGAGAGCCGTGCTGTGGCAAGTCAGTCGAAAACCGTAGGTGATGCGCTGCTCAAAGAGCGGCGCAGCCGTGCCCGTCCGCCGCGGATGTTTAAGGTGCTGTTGGTCAATGACGACTTCACCCCGATGGAGTTCGTAGTCGACGTGTTGCAACGTTTTTTTCATTTGGACACAGACAGTGCAACACGTGTGATGCTCAAGGTTCATACTGAGGGCGTCGGTGTGTGTGGCGTATACCCGCGCGACACCGCTGCCACCAAGGTTGAGCAGGTGCTTTCGCATGCCCGGGCACACCAGCATCCCTTGCAGTGCTTGATGGAGGAAAACTGAAACCATGATTGCCCAGGAACTTGAAGTCAGCCTCCACATGGCGTTCATGGAAGCGCGGCAGAAGCGTCACGAGTTCATCACCGTGGAGCATTTGCTGCTGGCACTGATCGACAACCCGTCGGCCGGCGAGGTTTTGGTCAATTGCGGCGTCGACCTCGAAGATTTGCGCAAGGTGTTGACCGATTTCGTTGCCGAGCACACGCCGCAAGTCGCGGGCGAGGGCGAGGTCGACACCCAACCGACCCTTGGCTTCCAGCGCGTCATTCAGCGCGCCATCCTGCACGTGCAGTCATCGGGCAAGAAAGAGGTCACCGGCGCCAATGTGCTGGTCGCCATCTTCGGCGAGAAAGACTCGCACGCCGTCTATTTCCTGCATCAGCGCGGGGTGACTCGCCTCGACGTGGTCAACTTCATCTCGCACGGCATCAGCAAAGCCCAACCGCCAGCACCGGTGCCAAGCCAGAGAGCGATGCCGAGACCGAGACCGAGGCCCCGCCGAGTGGCGCGCTCGAGCAGTACACGGTCAACCTCAATGCGCAAGCCTTGAGCGGTAAGATCGACCCGCTGATCGGCCGCGAAAAAGAGGTGGAGCGGGTCATCCAGACACTGTGCCGTCGCCGCAAGAACAACCCCTTGCTGGTCGGTGAGGCCGGGGTCGGCAAGACCGCGATCGCCGAGGGCTTGGCGCGTCGCATCGTCGAGGACGACGTTCCCGAGATCCTCAAGGAATCTTCGGTGTATGCCCTCGACATGGGCTCTCTGCTTGCTGGTACCAAGTACCGTGGCGATTTCGAAGCCCGACTCAAAGCCGTGCTCAAGCAACTCAACGAGAATCCGCGGGCGATTCTGTTCATCGACGAGATCCACACGCTGATCGGCGCCGGTGCGGCATCGGGCGGCACGCTCGACGCGTCCAATCTGCTGAAACCGGCGCTCGCGAGTGGTCAACTCAAGTGTATTGGTGCGACCACCTACACCGAGTTCCGCGGCGTGTTCGAGAAGGATCACGCGCTGACCCGTCGTTTCCAGAAGATCGACGTCGAGGAACCAACCGTCGATCAGACCGTGCAGATCCTGGCTGGACTCAAGACGCGCTTCGAGTCGCACCACAATGTGCGTTACACGCAGGCGGCCCTGGTGTCGGCTGCGGAATTGTCAGCGCGCTTCATCAACGACCGTCACCTGCCGGACAAAGCGATCGACGTCATCGACGAAGCCGGCGCAGCTCAGCGCATCCTGCCGAAGAGCAAGCAAAAGCGGGTCATCGGCACCAAGGAGATCGAGGAGATCATCGCGCGCATCACCCGCATCCCGTCGAAAAACGTCTCTTCCGACGACCGCAATGCGCTCAAGACCCTCGAGCGCGATCTCAAGAGCGTGGTGTTCGGCCAAGACAAAGCCATTGAGGCGCTGGCGTCCAGCATCAAGATGGCACGCAGCGGTCTCGGCAATCCGTCCAAGCCGATTGGCTCCTTCCTGTTCTCCGGCCCGACCGGCGTCGGCAAGACCGAGGTTGCGCGGCAGCTGGCCTACACGCTCGGCATCGAGCTGATCCGCTTTGACATGTCTGAATACATGGAACGCCACGCGGTCAGCCGCCTCATCGGGGCGCCCCCGGGCTATGTTGGATTCGATCAGGGTGGCCAACTCACCGAATCCATCACCAAGCACCCGTACAGCGTGTTGCTGCTCGACGAGATCGAGAAGGCCCATCCGGACATCTTCAACATCCTGTTGCAGGTGATGGACCATGGCACGCTCACGGACAACAACGGTCGCAAGGCTGATTTCCGCAACGTGGTGATCGTTATGACCACCAACGCTGGTGCCGAAGCGCTGACCAAGACTTCGATCGGCTTCACCAAGTCGGCCTCGACGGGCGACGAAATGGCCGACATCAAGCGTCTGTTCACGCCGGAGTTCCGCAACCGGCTGGATGCCATCATCTCCTTCGCGCCGTTGACGCACGAGATCATCCTGCAAGTGGTCGACAAGTTCCTGATGCAGTTGGAGTCGCAGTTGCACGAGCGCAAGGTCGAGGCCCACTTCACCCAAGCGCTCAAGGAGCATCTGGCCAAGACCGGCTTCGACCCGCTGATGGGCGCGCGGCCGATGGCGCGCTTGATCCAGGATGCGATCCGCAAAGCGTTGGCCGACGAGCTGCTATTCGGTCGTCTGGTGCAGGGCGGCGACGTGACCATCGATGTTGATGCAGCAGGCGAGGTTCAATTGCAGTTCGAAGATCGCCTAGAGCCTGTCGACGTTTAAGGCGTTGTTTCAATGTCTTGCGCGCAATACTTTGCGTTGAGTGTGCTTGTTGTGATGGGCGCAGCGCCGATGGCGACTGCGGCCGATCGTCAGGCCGAATCTTGGGCGGCCAGTTGCGCCGCCTGTCATGGCACGGGTGGCTACAGCGTTGGCGGGATGCCGGCCTTGGCCGGTCGTCCTGCCAGTGACGTGCTCACCCGCTTGCGTGCGTTTCGTGCCGGTGAGGGCGAGCCTACGCTGATGCACCAGATCGCTCGCGGCTACAGCGACGTCGAACTCGCCCGAATCGCGACGGTGTTCGCAGCGCAGCCAGCACCATGAGCAGCCGCTCCGGCGTTTCTGCTCGCCCGCAGGTTTAAGGCATGCACCGCCGGCAGTTGCTAAGCGGATTGGCGGCAGCCGGCGTCGCATCAGTATTGTCGGCCTGCGCCACCCCGACGCGATCCTCGTCTGCGGGGGCACGCGCTCGGGTGGTCGTGATTGGTGGCGGTTTCGCTGGCACGACCGCGGCCAAGTACATCCGGCTGCGGGACCCCACGATCGAAGTCACGCTGGTCGAGCGTGACGCTGAGTTCGTGTCCTGCCCACTCAGCAATTTGGTCATCGGCGGTTCACGCGACCTGGCCTCACTGACCCGTTCCTACGGCGCACTGAGTCAGCGTCACGGGGTACGCCGTGTCCGCGACGAGGTGACTGCGATCGACACGGCTGCGCGGCGAGTCCGACTGGCACGCGGCGCTGACCTGCGCTACGACCGACTCATCGTGGCGCCGGGGGTGGACGTGTCTTACGAAAGCCTGCCAGGCCTGTCGGGGGTTGGGGCGCGCCAGCGGGTGCTGCACGCTTGGCGGGCCGGCCCACAGACCTTGGCTCTACGCCGACAATTAGAAGCCATGCCCGACGGCGGCGTATTCGCCATCCATATCCCGAAGGCGCCATACCGTTGCCCACCAGGTCCTTATGAACGCGCCTGTCAGGTGGCGTGGTACTTGCGCCAGCACAAACCGCGCAGCAAAGTACTAGTGCTGGATGCCAACGACGACATCGTCTCCAAGAAGGCCCTGTTTCGCGCCGCTTGGGACACTCTGACGCCGGGGATAGTGGAGTACCGCCCGTCGCAGGACCTGCTCGACGTCGATGCCCGCCAGCTGACCGCGAAACTCGCTTTCGGCGATCAGCGCGCCGACGTACTCAACGTGATTCCGCCGCAACGGGCCGGTGCGATTGCCCACCTGGCGGGTCTGGTCACTGCCAATGACCGCTGGTGCGGCGTCGATTTCCGCACCTTCGAATCGCTGGTGGTCCCGGGTGTCCACGTGTTGGGTGACGCAACGCTCGCGGCACCGTTAATGCCCAAATCCGGGCACATGGCCAATCAACACGCCAAGGTGTGCGCGGACGCTGTGGTCGCTTTGCTGAGCGGCGAGTCGCCCAACCCGGAACCGATTATCAGCAACACTTGCTACAGCTTCGTCAGTGATCGGCAGGCCGTGCATGTGGCATCGGTGCACCGCTACGATCCGAACTCGCGCACCTTTACCGTAGTCGATGGCACGCTGGGCGTGTCACCCGGACTGAACGATCGAGAGGGTGCCTTTGCCGAGGCTTGGGCAAACAATATTTGGGCCGACATGCTCGGCTAATCATCGCCGCGAAGCATCCAGTTGAACTAAAATGGAGCGAGCAAGCCGACATCATGAGCGGCTGGGATGTGTTCCTACCGTAGGTGCAGGCATCGAGGTCCCCAATGAATGACCAGCTCGACCAGGACACGCTACAGCATGCGTTGTGGCAAGGCCTAGCCAGCCGGCGTCCGCTATTCGTGGTGCGCCACGAAGACGGGCGTGTGGTGCGGGCCAACGAGGTCGCCTGTCAGGCGCTTGGCTACGCTGGGGATGCCTTGCTCGGGCTTACGCTCGAAGAGATTCATGACGAGTTCGATCTCGACCTGATCCAACGTCGCCGAGACCTCACGCAGGGTTCGGTTGCCGATGGCGAGCTGTGCTTGAGACGGGCCGACGGCGGCGAACTTTGGTTATTTCTGGAAAGCCTTCCGCACCCCGACGTTGAAGGCTTTGCCTGCCAATTGCTGCTCGGCCGCGACTGTTTGCAGCAGGTGCAGACCCGCATCGAGCATAGTGGCCAGATGGAGGCCCTCAGACGGGGGCAGGCCATCGCCGAATACGACCTGAATGGCCACCTGATTTCGGCCAACGACATCTTCCTTGCCCTGATGAACGGCTCGATGGCCGAATTGGAGGGCATGGCCCACCAGGATCTGTGCGACCCGGTGTTCTCGTTCAGCGAGGCTTACAAGGTCTGGTGGGAGCATATTCGCCTTGGCGAGGTCGACGAAGGCACACGCCGCTACGTCGATCTGTCCGGACGCGAGATCTGGTTGCGCGAGGTGTTCAACCCGATTTTTGGCACTGATGGCCGTCCGTTCAAGGTGCTGCACGCTGCGCTAGACGTCACCCGCGGCCGCACCGCCGAGTTGCAACTGATCGAGAGCATGAATTACGCCGGCCGCATCCAGCAGGCCATGCACGAGCCCTCGCGCGAGGCATTGGCTCGGCATCTGCGCGATCGTTATGGCTTGGTCTGGCAGCCGCGAGACCCGGTGGGTGGCGACTGTTTCTTCGCCCGTGAAGCGGACGGTCAGTTCTGGTTCGGCCTGTTTGATTGCACTGGCCACGGCGCGCCGGGTGCAATGCTGGCCACCATCGTTCTGTCGGTGGTCGACCGCATCGTTTCGCAGGAGAACGGGGACCTCGATCCCGCAGCGGTGCTGCAGCGCCTCAACCGTCGAATGAAGGTTGTGCTCGATCAAGAATTCCCGCAGCGGGACGGCGGCGCTGGCAGCGACGACGGATTGGATGGCATCGTAATCTGCCTGCACCCGCGAGCGGGTCGGGCACGGGTGGCAAGCTCAGGGCTGCCGCTGTTGCTTCTGGAGCCCGGCGACGAACCTCAGATCCTGAAGTGGGAGTCGGGTGGCATGGGCTATCGCTCAGTGCCGATGGATAGAGTCTGGAAGAGCCAGACAGTGGAACTCAAGCCCGAAAGCCGTTTGTTCGTCGCCACCGACGGCGTGTTCGACCAGATCGGCGGGCCGCGTGAAATCGGCTACGGGAGTTTGCGTTTTGCCAGCAGCCTGGCGCGCCATCAGCATCTCGCGATTCCAGCTCAATGCGATGCCGCCCTCAAGGATTACCTCGATTACCAAGGAACGCAGCACCGACGCGACGACATGTCGTTCGCTGGTCTGCAACTCCCAACTGCTTAAGGACATACCGGCATGGCCAAAACAATCTTAGTGGTGGACGACTCCCCGAGCATTCGCGAAGTCGTCGGTGGCTTTCTGGAGTCCGCCGGCTACGACGTCATCACTGCCGACAGCGGCGTCTCTGC
>RFMI01000074.1 GCA_009927815.1 Betaproteobacteria bacterium
GGGCGAACAAAAATCGAACGCCCTAAAATAATCAATGTCGAAATCCGGCTTGAGTCTCGGGCTTGAGAACATTCCGTCGGCATCTTTACAATCGTCATCCGAATAGAAGGCGCTCCATTCGGGGTGCAAATGTATGTAATCCCCATAACGAGAAACGCATTCTCGTCAAGCTCAAAACCGACCGGCAATATGGACGCCCAGCCCTGTCCGAGCTCGGCGATAACTGTGTTAATGATTCTCGATGTTTCTAAGGGGTCGTGTAGGGAATCGAGCTGAAACCATCCAAGGTAGTCTGACGTGTTAAAGACATCCGATGGGGGCTGGCTTTCGGCGAGGACAACCAACGACCATTCCGAATACAGCTGGCGCTGCAAACTATCGAGTGTGCGAGCGAGCAAGACAGCGTCTTCCCCCCGCACCAAACAAAACATGATGAAACGCGGCTTTTCTGTCCACTTTGATAAGCGTTCCGCATGCAATTGCGCGTCTATGAGTTCTAGGCCACGCGAAGCGCGCCAGTCGGAATATCCACGAAAATCACCAGGCACCCAATAAGGGGAATCGTCTGATGGGTCCGTAAAAGGATCGAAATCGATTTTGATTTGTCGGATTCCATCTTGCTCCGATTTGGCCGGCAAAACGAAGGCGGATCGGTCTTGATGACTAGTTTCCATACAAGCCCCCACAAGCCACCTTAAGCATGGTCTCTTCGCGACTGCCCTTTGCTACCCCAAGGGCGCGCCCTCGCAATGACGCGGGCACTCCTTCGCCACGTGTCGCCACGTTCGCCAATCAGCTTGCGTTCAAGGACCGTCACCGTGCCAGCTCGACAATCGAACTCGAGCCAGGTCTTCATGCGCTTGAAGGTGTCGGCGCGGTTATCGTCGGCGTAGGGCAAGGTCTCGGTCTTCTGGAACACATACTGCACCTCGGCAGCCACTGTCGAACCCTTGGGCGACACCGATTCCTGATTGAGCGAGATGATCGCCAGCTCGTCGTTGACGATCGGAAACCACATCACCGCCATCACCGGATTCGCAATGGCAAGCGCCACCAGGATTACGCTCCAACGACTAGCGCGCATTGCTGTTCGCCGGTTGGGGTGCGGCAGAAGGTCCATCGGGGGCTCCGGTCGTCTGTGGATATTGAAAAAAGGTCTCGTCGCCACGCACCATACCGATCTCGCGGCGAGCGCGCTCATCCACGGCATCCAGGCCAGACTTGAGGTCTTCGACGTCGGCATGGCCGATCGCATTTCCCTGGCGCAGGGCATCCTGCTTGGCCTGTAGCGCCGTGATGTCCCGCTCCAGCGACCATATCCTCAGCCAGCCACCCTTGCCCACCCAAAGCGCGTACTGGAGGATTGCCAGCACGGCGATCAGGGCCAGAGTGGCGAGTCGCATCCTCAACGACCCCCTGCGCCGCCCTTAAGCGCGCTGGCGAAAGGCCGACCGGCCGAGGTACACCGCCACCTCGCCAAGATCCTCTTCGATGCGAAGCAACTGGTTGTACTTGGCCAGACGATCCGAACGCGACAGCGAACCGGTCTTGATCTGCCCGGCATTGGTGGCGACAGCGATGTCGGCGATGGTGGTGTCCTCAGTCTCGCCGGAACGGTGCGAAACCACCGCCGTGTAGCCATTGCGCCGTGCAAGGTCGATGGCAGCGAAAGTCTCGGTCAGCGTGCCAATCTGGTTGACCTTGATCAGAATCGAGTTGGCGATGCCCTTGTCGATGCCCTCGGCGAGGATCGCCGGGTTGGTGACAAAAATGTCGTCGCCAACCAACTGAACCGAAGTGCCAAGGCGTTGGGTCAGCAGGCTCCAGCCGTCCCAGTCGTGCTCGCTCATGGCATCTTCAATGGTGACGATGGGGTAACGGGCACACCAGTCAGCGAGGTAATCGACGAACTCGGCCGAACTCAGCGTCCGGCCCTCAGATTCGAGGACGTACTTGCCGTCGTGGTAAAACTCCGACGCCGCGCAGTCCAGACCGATGGCGATGTCGATACCCGGCTCGTAACCCGCAACCCGGATCGCCTCCATGATCAGACCGAGGGCAGCCTCGTTCCCTGGAAGATTGGGCGCGAATCCGCCCTCGTCGCCCACGGAGGTGGCCAATCCTTTGGCGTGGAGCAGCTTTTTGAGCGCATGGAACACCTCCGAGCCGTAGCGCAAGGCATCACGGAAGGTCGGCGCGCCCAAGGGGACGATCATGAATTCTTGCAGGTCGAGGCTGTTGTCAGCGTGAGCGCCACCGTTGATGACGTTCATCAACGGCACCGGCAGCGTGACGCCGCCCATGCCGCCCAAATAGCGGTACAGCGGCAAGCCAGCCTCGGCGGCAGCGGCTTTGGCAACGGCCATCGACACTGCCAACATGGCGTTGGCGCCCAGGCGGCCCTTGTTCTCGGTGCCGTCAAGGTCGATCAGAGTGTGGTCGATGAACGCTTGTTCAGACGCGTCCAAGCCGATGATTGCTTCGCAGATCTCGGTATTCACCGCCTCAACCGCGCGTAACACACCCTTGCCGCCGTAACGGGTTGCGTCGCCATCGCGGAGTTCCAGTGCCTCTTTGGTACCAGTGGATGCGCCCGAAGGCACGGCGGCGCGGCCCATCTCGCCCGACTCGAGCAAAACGTCGGCCTCGACGGTGGGGAATCCGCGGGAGTCGAGAACCTCGCGGGCGATGACATCAACGATTGCGCTCATGGTGAATCCTCAGGTTTTGTGCAAGGTGCGGCCTGCCGCGCCAGTTTTCCGCGCGAGGGCGGCGCGCACGTAGGCGATGAACAGCGGATGCCCGGTGCGCGGGTTGCTGGTGAATTCCGGGTGGAACTGGCAAGCCACAAACCATGGGTGATCGGGCAACTCGATCATCTCGCACAAATCGGTGCCCGGTGCGCGCCCAGCGACGCGCAAGCCCTTGGTTTCGAGTTCAGCCAGCAGTGTGTTGTTGACTTCGTAACGGTGACGGTGACGCTCGGTGATCTGGTCGGCGCCGTAGATGCTGCGTGCCAAGCTGCCATCGGCCAGCTGGCAGGCTTGTCCGCCAAGTCGCATCGTGCCGCCAAGGTCGGACGAGGCGTCGCGGCGCTCGACCCGACCCTCGCGATCGAGCCACTCAGTGATCAGCCCGATGACAGGATACGGCGTTTGCGGGTCGAACTCGGTGGAGTGGGCCCCAGCCATTCCGGCGACGTCGCGAGCGAACTCGACCACCGCGAGCTGCATCCCCAAGCAGATGCCGAGGTAGGGTATCGCCTGCTCGCGCGCATACCGAATCGCAGCGATCTTGCCTTCGGTGCCGCGCTTGCCGAAGCCACCGGGCACCAGAATCGCGTCCATCGTCTTCAGCGCATCGCAGCCGCGGGTCTCGATGTCCTCGGAATCGAGGTAATGAATGTTGACCTTCGCCCGCGTGTGCATGCCGGCGTGGTTGAGCGCCTCGATCAGCGACTTGTAGCTTTCTGTCAGGTCGACGTACTTGCCGACGAAAGCAATGTCGACACTGTGGGCCGGATGTTGCAAAGCCTCGACCAAGCCTTTCCAGACCGAAAGGTCGGCGGCGCGGGCGAGAATACCGAGCTTGTGGCAGACGATCTCGTCGAGCATCTGGTCGTGAAGCATGGCCGGGATCTTGTAAATGCTATCGGCGTCCACCACGGATATCACCGCCTCGATCGGCACGTTGGTGAACAGCGCGATCTTGCGCCGCTCGTCATCGGGCACCGGCCGGTCAGCGCGGCACAGCAGCACGTCCGGCTGAATACCAATTTCGCGCAATTCCTTCACCGAATGCTGCGTTGGCTTGGTCTTGAGTTCGCCGGCAGTCGGGATATACGGGACCAGCGTCAGGTGCACAAAGCACGTGTTCTGGCGGCCCTCCTCGATGCCCATCTGGCGGATTGCCTCTAGGAACGGCAGCGACTCGATGTCGCCAACCGTGCCTCCAACCTCGACGATGGCCACGTCGGCACCCTCGGCGCCCTGCTTGACATGCAACTTGATCTCGTCGGTGATGTGCGGAATCACCTGAACAGTACGGCCCAAGTACTCGCCACGCCGCTCTTTTTTGATTACGGTCTCGTAGATCTGGCCGGTGGTGAAGTTGTTGCGCTTGCTCATCCGGGCGCGGGTGAAGCGCTCGTAGTGACCAAGGTCGAGGTCGGTTTCGGCACCATCCTCAGTGACGAACACCTCGCCGTGCTGGAACGGGCTCATGGTGCCCGGATCGACGTTGATATACGGGTCGAGCTTGAGCAGCGTCACTTTGATACCGCGCGACTCGAGGATCGCACCCAGTGAGGCTGCGGCGATGCCCTTGCCCAACGAGGACACGACACCACCGGTAACGAAGACGTATTTGGTCATTGCGATCGCGCAGCGGGTAACGCGGCATTCTATCGCAGGCACCGCCGCCACTGCCAGCCATCAGGAGGCGGTGCTATAGTCCGGCTCACATGACGACGGACACTCAAGACAGCCCACGCTTTGATGCGCTCGGCCTCGACCCACTGATCCAGCGGGCCCTCGACGAACTCGGTTACACCGCGCCGACACCCATCCAAGTGCAGGCAGTCCCGGCCGCGATGCAGGGCCGCGACATCGTCGGAATCGCACAGACCGGCACCGGCAAGACCGCCGCCTTCTCGCTGCCGATCCTGCAGCGCATGCTGCCGCACGCCAACACCAGCGCCTCGCCGGCACGGCACCCGGTGCGGGCGCTCATCCTGACGCCCACCCGCGAACTCGCGCTGCAGGTCGAGGAGAGCGTGCGCAACTTCAGCCGCAACACCCCGTTTCGCATCCTCGCCATCTACGGCGGTGTGCCGATGGATCCGCAGGTGCAAGCGCTGCGCAAGGGTGTGGAGATCCTGGTGGCCACCCCGGGCCGCCTGCTCGACCATCTCAAAAGCAAGCTGGTTAATCTTGGTACGGTGCAGCATCTGGTGCTCGACGAGGCCGACCGCATGCTCGACATGGGGTTTATCGACGACATCCGCAGCATCGTCGCCAAGGTGCCGCAACAGCGGCAAACGCTGTTCTTCTCGGCCACCTTTTCGCCGGAGATCCGCAAGCTGGCCGATTCGCTGCTCCGCGACCCAGTGACAGTGGAAGTGGCCCGGCGCAACTCGCCGGCCGATCTGGTCAACCAGCAGATCGTCGAGGTCGATTCCGACCACAAGCGCAACGCCTTGGTTGCCATCATCCGCGAGCGGCAACTGGCGCAAATCCTGGTGTTTTGCGGCACCAAGCTCGGCGCCAACCGGCTGACGCAAAACCTGATCCGCGAGGGCTTGCAGGCCGCCGCCATCCACTCCGACAAAACGCAGGGCGAGCGCATCAAAGCGCTGGACGCATTCAAGGCCGGCGAGTTGAACCTGCTGGTGGCCACCGACGTGGCGGCGCGCGGCATCGACATTGACCAGCTGCCGATGGTCATCAATTTTGACCTGCCGAACAACCCTGAGGACTACGTGCACCGCATCGGCCGCACGGGCCGCGCGGG
>RFMI01000140.1 GCA_009927815.1 Betaproteobacteria bacterium
CAGCGCGCCAACGCGACCCGGCTGTCGAGCAGGTTCAGTACCTCACCTTCGAGATGGGCGCCGAAACCTACGGCGTCGGCATTCTCTCGGTTCGCGAAATCATCGAGTACGAGGCCCCGCTGTCGGTGCCCGGCTTGCCCAATCTCGTGTCCGGCATCATCAACCTGCGCGGAGCAGCCGTTCCGGTTGTCGAACTGGCTGCCTGTCTCGGCCGGATGTCGTCCGAGTTGAGCAAACGGACGTGCATCCTGATCATCGAGACGCTCATCAATGGCCAAGCCAAGGACGTCGGTTTTATTGTCGATGCAGTGGACGAGGTTCTGGACATCCGCCTCACCGACATCGACCCGCCCACGGTGATCGGCAACGACGCCGCGCACCCTTATCTGATCGGAACCGCCAAAGTGGACGGCGGTTTTGTGATTCTGTTGGACTTCCAAAAGTTGGTGGAGATGTACGCCGGGTCGTTTTAGGCCTGAATGCGCAACCGGGCGTCGTTGAACGCCGAATGGGGACTTGAAATGAAGCTTACCGTCGGAAAGCAACTTGCAGTGATTAGTCTGGTGTCGGTTGCCGGCTTGGCCATTCTATTCGGCGTTAACCGCTCGCAAAGCGAAGAAATCTACAGCAAAGCCAGCTACGCTCAGGTCAACACGGTGCCTTCGCTGGTGGTTCTGGGCGATATCCGCGAGAACCTGCTGGAAGCCCAGATTACTACCGCTCAGCACATCCTGAACACGGATGAGACGAAGATGGCGAAGATCGAGGACGAGATCAACCAGCACCGCAAGGCCGTCGACGAAGGATTCAAAAAGTATGACCCACTGACCTCAGACGACAAAGACCGCGCACTGATTGGTGAGGTCAAAAGCGGTTGGTCGCACTTCAACACCAACCTCGAGGGTACGCTGGCCCAGTCGCGCGCCAACAACAACGAAAAAGCACGCGACATGCTCGCGGCTGAAGGCGAAGTGATTATCAGCACGGTCAAGGCGCTGGACAAAGTCATCGAGTACAACATCGAGTTGGCTGACAACGGTGCTGAAGACGCCTCGTCGACCAAATCGTCGGCAGAGTCTTTGGCTTTGCTGATATCTGGGTTACTGATCGCGTTGACTGCCGGCACCTCGTTCTGGGTCGCGCGCGGCCTGATGCGCCAGCTGGGTGGCGAACCTGACTACGCGGCCAATGTGGCCGCCCGCATCGCGGGTGGCGACCTGACCACTGAGGTGGTGCTGCGTCCAGGCGACACCGGCAGCATGATGGCGACCATGAAGCAGATGGTCACCAAGCTGCAGGACGTGATGTCCGAGGTACGCAGTTCGGCCGACGCGGTCGCCGCAGCATCCGAAGAACTCTCCTCGGCCGCGCAATCGCTCAACGAGAACTCTGCAGAGCAGACCATCTCGGTTGAGAAAACCAGCTCTGCGGTCGAAGAGATCACCGCGACGGTGGCACAGAACGCCGAAAACGCGCGTGTGACTGACGATATCGCCAGCCGCTCGTCGAAGGATGCCGAAGACGGCGGTCAAGCGGTGAAAGAGACCGTGGCTGCCATGCGCCAAATCGCCGACAAGATCAGCATCATCGACGACATTGCGTACCAGACCAACCTGTTGGCGCTTAACGCAGCCATTGAAGCCGCCCGTGCCGGCGAGCACGGCAAGGGCTTCGCGGTGGTGGCTGCAGAAGTGCGCAAGCTGGCCGAACGCTCGCGCGTCGCGGCCCAAGAGATCGGTGCGGTCGCCGGTACCAGCGTGGAGATGGCCGAACGCGCCGGCACCCTGCTCGACGAGATGGTGCCCGCCAGCCGCAAAACCGCAGACCTGGTGCAAGAGATCTCCTCGGCCTCGCGCGAACAGTCCCTGGGCCTAAGCCAGATCGGTCAGGCGATCCAGGACGTGGCACGCTCGACCCACACCAGCGCCTCGGCGTCCGAAGAGCTGTCCAAAACCTCCGAGGAGCTCAGCTCGCAGGCGGTTCAGATGCAAGGGCTTGTCGGCTTCTTCCGACTGCCGGGCGGCAACAAGAAGTCGCGCGGAGCGAGCGTTCAGGTTGCCAGTCGCGCACCGGCGCGCGCCAGTGCCGCGCCGAGTGGCGGCGACGTTGACGAGTCGGAGTTCACTCGCTTCTCGTAATCGACGTTCAGCACACGACAAGGGCGCCCGCGGGCGCCCTTGTCACATCTGGAGAGCGCTACAGCCCCGCCGTTAAAACTCGAGGCAAATCTTGCCGAAGTGACGGTTCGATTCCTGATGGCGGAAGGCGTCGACAATGCCCTCGAGCGGGTAGCTGCTGTCGATCACTGGCTTCATCCCGTTGGCCTCGACGGCGCGGATCATGTCGAGCTGGTGTTTGCGGCTGCCCACCAGCACACCTTGCAAACGCTGGTGACGGGCAATCGCCTGGATCACCGATAGCGAGCCTTGCAGGCCGGTGAGGATGCCAATGATCGAGACGTGGCCACCGATGCGGCAAGCGACCATCGACTGCTCCAGCGTGCCCGGACCGCCGACCTCGACCACATGGTCGACACCGCGGTCGTCGGTCAGCGTACGCACGGTCTGACCCCAGTGTGGGTCCTCGCGGTAGTTGATCAGGTGGTCGGCGCCGAGGGCCTTGAGGCGCTCGAGCTTGGCGTCCGACGACGACGTGGCGATCACCGTGGCGCCGGCCAGCTTGGCGAATTGCAACGCGAAGATCGACACGCCACCGGTGCCCTGCACCAGCACCGTATCGCCCGGCTTGAGTGTGTCGTCAGCCATCAGGGCGCGCCAAGCGGTCAGTCCGGCGCAGGTGAGTGTGGCGGCTTCGGCGTGGCTGTAGCCTTTCGGGGCCAAGGTGAAGGCGCTGGCTGCGGCGGTCACTTGCTCACGGGCATAACCATCGATGCCGTCACCCGGAACGCGGGCAAAGCTGCCTTCGTTGATGCCTGGCTCGCCGTCGGCCCACTCCGGAAAAAACAGGCTAACGACGTGGTCACCGACCTTGAGACCGGTGACGCCCTCGCCCACCGCCGTCACCACGCCGGCGCCGTCCGACATCGGGATGCGCGGCGCAGTGGGGCCCCAGGCGCCGCTGACCACCGCGTAGTCGTGGTAGTTGAGGGAGCTGGCGTGCAGGCGCACGGTGACCTCGCCGGGACCGGCTTGGCGCGGCTCGGTGCTGCCGACCACAACGTGGTCGAAACCGCCGCCGGGCTGAACAATGATGGTTTTGATGGACATGGAACAGCCTCCGTCGGGTTTACTCAGACTCGTCGATCCAAGCCAACTGGATCGCCTCAAGGATCTTCTCGCCGCACCGCTTCGGATCGTCCTCGAAGCCGTCGAGCGCCATCACCCAGGCCATAAGGTCGGTGAAGCGCACGGTCTTGGGGTCGGTATCGGGGTGCGCGTCGTAGAGAGCGATGGCGATGTCGCGGGTGTCGGTCCACTGCATGTCAATGGTCCTCCGAAGCGTGGTTGATCGTGTACTTGGGAATCTCGATGGTGAGCGGCGCATCGGCCACTCGCGCCTGGCACGACAAGCGCGACTGCGCCGTGAGGCCCCAAGCCATGTCGAGCATGTCGTCCTCATCATCGCTGGCCAGCGCCAGTGAGGCCAGCCCTTGGCGAACAATGACGTGGCACGTGGTGCAGGCGCAGCTTTTCTCGCACGCGTGCTCGATGTCGATGTCGTGTTGCAACAGCGCATCGCAGATCGAAGTGCCGGGTGCGGCGTCGAACTCGGCCCCGTTGGGACACAGGCTGGCGTGGGGCAGAACAGTGAGTAGCGTCATGGTCGCGGTGTCAGAGAGAAGCGATGGTGCGCCCAGCCAGTGCATTGCGGATGCTGGCATCCATGCGGCGGGCGGCGAAGTCGTCGGTGGCGGTGGAGAGCGCATCGGTGGCTTGGCGGATGGCGCTGCGGTCGTTACCCGTGCGTGCGGTTACCAGCGCATCGATACGCGACCCAATGACCGCGCGCTCGTCGACGTTGAGCAGCGCCTCGGCGTCGGCGGCCAGCGCCGCACGCACGGCGTCAAGCAGGCGGTCGGCATCGACCTGCGCCTCGGCCAAAGCGCGGGCGTCGAGGTCGTCACGGGCGTGGTCGAACGAGTCGCGCAGCATGCGAGCGATGTCGTCGTCGCTCAGGCCATAGCTCGGCTTGACCGCAACCTGCGCGGTGACACCGGTCGACTGCTCGCTCGCGGTGACCGCCAGCAGACCGTCGGCGTCGACCTCGAAGGTCACCTTGATGCGTGCGGCGCCGGCCGGCAGCGGCGGGATGCCGCGCAACTCGAAGTGCGCCAGCGAGCGGCAATCGTCGACGCGCTCGCGCTCGCCTTGCAGCACATGGATGCGCATGGCGGTCTGGCCGTCCTTGAAGGTGGTGAACTCCTGCGCCCGGGCGATCGGCAGGGTCGCGTTACGCGGCACGATCTTCTCGACCAGGCTGCCCATGGTTTCGATGCCCAGCGACAGTGGAATGACGTCGAGCAGCAGCCAGTCGTCACCGCCGCGGTTACCTGCCAACAGGTGCGCCTGTCGAGCGGCACCCAAGGCCACCACCTGATCCGGGTCGAGGTTGGTGAGCGGCGTCTGGCCAAAAAACTCGGCCACTGCCCGTCGCACCATCGGCATGCGCGTCGAGCCGCCGACCAGCACCACCCCGCGAATGTCCGCGATATCGACGCCGGCATCGCGCAAAGCCTGGCGGCAGGGCTTGAGGGTCTTGGCGACCAGGTTGGCGCTCAAGGCTTCCAGGGTCTCGGTGTCGAGCGTCAGATCGACCGCGTCACCGTTGACCAAACGCACGTGAAACCGCGCGCGATCACGGCTGGATAAGGCCTCTTTGACCTCCCGCGCCTCGACCTGCATCGCGCGCAAGTCGCGCGCACCCAGCGGGGTCAGCTGCGCGTTCTCCAGCGCCCAACAGGCGATGCGACGGTCGAAGTCGTCACCGCCCAAAGCCGAGTCACCACCGGTTGCCAGCACCTCGAACACGCCCTTGGACAGGCGCAGGATGCTGATGTCGAAGGTACCGCCGCCGAGGTCGTAGACGGCGTAGACGCCCTCCGCGGCGTTATCGAGGCCGTACGCAATGGCCGCAGCGGTAGGCTCGTTGAGCAATCGCAGCACGTTGAGGCCGGCGAGTTGCGCAGCGTCCTTGGTCGCCTGCCGCTGGGCATCGTCGAAGTAGGCCGGCACGGTAATCACAGCACCGGTGATGTCGCCGCCGAGGCTGGCCTCGGCGCGCAGGCGCAGCACCCGCAGAATCTCGGCAGACACCTCGACCGGACTCTTGACTCCGGCTGCAGTGCGGATCTGCACCATGCCCGGGCCGTCGACGAAGTCATAGGGCAGATCCCCCTGATGGGTCTGCACCACATCGGATAGACCGCGGCCCATGAAGCGTTTAACCGACACCAGGGTGTTGCGTGGGTCTTCGGCTTGCTGCGACTGTGCCTCGGCGCCAACGGCCCTGACGCCGTCGGTGCCATAACGCACCACGCTCGGCAGCAGATTGCGGCCGTGCTCGTCGGGCAGCACGGTGGCAATGCTGTTGCGCACGGTAGCGACCAGCGAGTGGGTGGTTCCAAGGTCGATGCCGATGGCTCGGCGGTGCTGATGCGGCGCAGTTGACTGCCCCGGCTCGGAGATTTGCAACAGAGCCATCAGTCGATCAGCGCCGAGCGCACGTCCTCGATGTCGTCGTGGAGCTTTTCGAGGAAGCGCAGGCGGCGCCAGACGTCAGCAGCGTGCGACCAGTCGGCTGCGGTGATGCGCTCGGCCAGCAGCGGCCACAGCTCGACCTCGGCGCCACGGATGGCGTGCTCGATGCGTCGCAGGCCCTTGTCGTCGCGATGCGCGCGCGCCTCGGCGACGTGCTCACGCCACTCCATCTGCTGGATCAGAAAGTCAGTGGGCATGGCGGTGTTGTCCTGCTCACCGAGCCCCACACCGGCACTCTCGATCAGGTACTTGGCCCGCGGCAGCGGTTTTTTCAGGACGCGGTAGGCCTCATTGGCACTGGTCGCCCACTGCATGGCAACTCTGCGCTCGGCGTCGGACTTGTCGGCGAAGCGGTCGGGGTGCACCTGCGCCTGCACAGCGCGGTAGGCCTCGTCAAGCGCGTGCAGGTCGACGTCGAACGCACGCGGCAGCCCGAGCAGCGCGAAGTGATCGGCGCCCGGCCCGCTCGACCCTGCTTCAGACATTGAAGCTTTCCCCGCAGCCGCACTCGTTTTTGACGTTGGGGTTGTTGAACTGGAAGCCCTCGTTAAGGCCCTCGCGCACAAAGTCGAGCTCGGTGCCGTCGATGAACGCGAGCGATTTCGGGTCGATGATGACCTTGGTGCCGTGACTCTCGAACAGCTGGTCCTCGGGCTTGACCTCATCGGCGTACTCCAGCACATAGGCCAGCCCCGAGCAGCCCGTGGTGCGCACGCCCAGACGCAGCCCTACGCCGCTGCCACGCTTGGCGATGAACTTCTGCACGTGCGCCGCAGCGCGCTCGGTGAGGGTGACCGCCATATCAGCCCCCGTGCTTCTTCCGGTAATCCTCGACGGCCGCCTTGATGGCGTCCTCGGCGAGGATCGAGCAGTGGATCTTGACCGGCGGCAGCGCCAGCTCTTCAGCGATCTGCGTGTTCTTGATGCTCATCGCTTGGTCCAGCGTCTTGCCCTTGACCCACTCGGTGACCAGCGAGCTCGACGCAATGGCCGAGCCGCAGCCGTAGGTCTTGAACTTGGCATCCTCGATGACGCCGTCGGCGCCGACCTTGATCTGCAACTTCATGACGTCGCCGCAGGCCGGCGCGCCGACCATGCCGGTGCCGACGTCAGCATCGTCTGCTTTGTCGAAGGACCCGACGTTGCGGGGGTTTTCGTAGTGGTCGATGACCTTTTCGCTATATGCCATGTGTGTCTCCTGAAATTCAGTGCGCGGCCCATTGAACGCTGTTGAGGTCGATACCCGATTGGACCATCTCCCACAGCGGGCTCATCTCGCGCAGCTTGCCAACCTTGGCTTGCAACAAGGCGATGGTGTAGTCGATCTCTTCCTCGGTGGTGAAGCGGCCGATGGAAAAGCGAATCGAGCTGTGCGCCAGTTCGTCGCTGCGGCCGAGCGCGCGCAGCACGTAGCTGGGCTCCAGGCTCGCCGACGTGCAGGCCGAGCCCGACGAGACAGCGATGTCCTTGATCGCCATGATCAGCGACTCGCCCTCGACATAGGCGAAACTGACGTTGAGGTTGTGCGGCACGCGCTGCTCGAGGCTGCCGTTGAGGTAGACCTCGTCCATGGTCGACAGGCCCGCCCACAGGCGGTCGCGCAACATGCGGATGCGCTCGTTCTCAGTGCCCATCTCCTCGCGCGCGATGCGAAAGGCCTCGCCCATGCCGACGATCTGGTGCGTCGGCAGCGTGCCGGACCGGAAACCGCGCTCGTGGCCGCCGCCGTGCATCTGCGCCTCGAGGCGGATGCGCGGCTTGCGCCGAACGTACAGCGCGCCGATGCCCTTGGGCCCGTACGTCTTGTGGGCGCACAGGCTCATCAGGTCGATCGGCAGCTCGGCCAGATTGATCGCCACCTTGCCGGTCGCCTGCGCCGCATCGACGTGGAAGACCGTGCCGTTGGCGCGACACAGGTCGCCGATGGCGTGAACGTCTTGGATGACGCCGATCTCGTTGTTGACGAACATGATTGACACCACCGAGGTATCGGGTCGCAAGGCGGCCTTGAAGGCATCCATGTCAAGCAGGCCATCGTCGCGCGGATCGAGGTAGGTCACCTCGAAGCCGGTACGCTCAAGCTCGCGCAGGGTGTCGAGCACCGCCTTGTGCTCGGTCTTGAGCGTAATCAGATGCTTGCCCTTGCTGGCGTAGAAATGAGCCGCACCCTTGATGGCGAGATTGTTGGACTCGGTCGCACCCGAGGTCCAGACGATTTCCTTCGGGTCGGCGCCGATCAGCGCGGCAACATTTGCGCGCGCGGTCTCGACCGCGTCCTCGGCGGTCCAGCCGTACGGGTGGCTGCGCGATGCCGGATTGCCGTAGAGCTCGCCGAGGTACGGCACCATCGCGTCGACCACACGCGGGTCAACAGGCGTCGTCGCCGAGTAGTCGAGGTAGATCGGGAACTTCAGGGACATTGCAGTTTGCCTCTCAGAATCAAACGTTTAGACAGCCACCGCGGCCAACCCGCGCAGGCCTGTCGTACAGGTCTGCAGGGCATCAAGAAACGCGTCCACCTGAATGCGGGTGTTGCTCCGCCCCAGGCTGACACGCAGGGCGCCGCGCGCCAGATCGGGATCCACGCCCATGCCGAGCAGGGTCGGGCTGGGCGCGTGGTCGCCACTGGAACACGCCGAACCGCTGCCCAAAGCAAAGCCGGCGTCGTCGAGCGCGAGCAATAGGGTCGGGCCGTCGATACCCGGAATCGCGAAGTACACGGTGTTGGGCAGACGCTCGGCCTCGGCGCCAAACACCACCGCGCCCAAGTGCCGCAACTGCGGCCCGCGCAGGCCGGCCAGCAGGCGATCACGCAGATCGGTCAGGTGCGCTGCGTCAGCCTGCAGACGCGCGGCTGCCAGTTCGCAGGCGACGCCGAAGCCGACAATCGCCGGGACGTTCTCGGTGCCGGCGCGCAGGCCATGCTCGTGGCCACCGCCCTCGATCTGCGCGCGCAGGTCGAGCCGCTTGCCAACCAGCAGCGCGCCGATGCCCTTGGGGCCATAGAACTTGTGCGCCGACAGGCTCAGCGCATCGACGTTGAGGTCGTCAAATCGCAGCGAGCGCTTGCCGGCCCATTGCACGGCATCGGTGTGGACCACCGCCCCAGCGCTGCGCGCCGTCTCCGCCAGACTCGGGATGTCTTGCACCACGCCAGTCTCGTTGTGCGCGGCGATGAACGAAGCCAGCATCAACCCTTCGCCGGCCTTCGCTGCGAGTTCGTCACCACGGATGCGCCCCTGCGCGTCAAGGCCGACGTCCAGCAGTTGCCACCCTTCGCGCACCAGACTGCGCGCCGGACGCCGGACGCAGGCGTGTTCGCCGGCGCTGAGGGCCATTCGGCCGGTTCGCAAGCGCGCCGCCGCGCCGCGCACAAACAAATTGTTGGCTTCTGAGCCACCGCTGGTGAAGACCACCTGCGACGGAAGCACGCCGGCGAAGGCCGCGACCTGCTCGCGCGCGGCATCCACCGCTTTGCGCGCCGCGACACCGCTGCGGTGCGCACTCGACGGGTTGGCGGCGCACTCCGACCAGAACGGCAGCATGGCTGCGACCACCGCCGGATCAACCGGTGTGGTGGCGTTGTGGTCAAAGAAGGTGTGCGCGCGCATGGAGACTCAGGCGGCGGCTGTCGCCGATTCGCGCCGTTCACGGAAAAGCCCGTCGGCCATCACCGGACGGGCGGCTGCGTCGCGTTGACCGGCCACCAGTTGCGCCAAGGTGACCGCGGCCAAGTAGTCGTAGATGTGCGTGTTGAGCGCGGTCCAGAGGTCGTGCGTCATACAGGCTTGGTCGTCGTGGCAATTGCGCTTGCCGCCGCACTGAGTCGCGTCGATCGGCTCGTCGACGGCACGAATGATCTCGGCAACCGAGATGGCTGAGGCTTCTCGACCAAGACGGTAGCCGCCACCGGGGCCGCGCACGCTATCCACCAGCTTCTGCCGACGCAGACGGCCGAACAGCTGCTCGAGGTAAGACAAGGAGATGCGCTGGCGCTCGCTGATGCCGGCCAAGGTGACCGGTCCGGTGTGCTCGCGCAAGCCCAAGTCGATCATCGCGGTGACCGCAAAGCGGCCTTTGGTGGTGAGACGCATGGCGATTTCTCCGCCGCAGTAGTTTCCCGACTATTTTAGTCGAGAATTACCGAGAAAGGTTCCACTTGCGCGCCTGCCCTCAGGCTCGGCCAGCGATGGTCGCAATCATCTGCGCGAAGACCTTGGGGTTGCCGCAGACGATGTCGCCGCCCTCGAGGTAGCCCTCGTCGCCCTTGAAGTCGCCGACCAGGCCGCCCGCCTCCAGCACCAGCAAGCTGCCAGCGGCCATATCCCACGGCGCGAGTCCCATCTCGAAGAAACCATCGAGGCGACCCGCCGCCACATAGGCGAGATCGAGCGAGGCAGCGCCTGGACGACGCAGGCCTGCGCTGCCCTGCGCAAACGCCTTAAACAGCTCGACATAGCGGTCGATGCGGCTGAACTCGCGGTAGGGGAATCCGGTGCCGATCAGCGCATCGCGCAGCATCGGCCGGCTGCTGACGCGGATCCGGCGGTCATTGACGAAGGCGCCGCGGCCGCGGGTGGCGGTGAAGAGCTCGTTGTGGACAACGTCGTAGACCACCGCCTGCGCCATCTGGCCGCGATGCTGCAAGCCGATCGACACCGCGTATTGCGGGAATCCGTGCAAAAAATTGGTGGTGCCGTCCAGCGGGTCAATGATCCAGACGTATTCAGAGTCACCCGACGCGCCCGACTCCTCGGCGAGGATGGCGTGGTCCGGGTAGGCCTCCCTGAGCGTCGCGATGATGGCCTGCTCAGCGGCGTGGTCGACCTCGGTGACGAAGTCGTTGGTCTGCTTGCTCGCCACCCGGATCTGCTCCAGCTCGAGGCTGGCACGGTTGATGATCGAACCGGCCTTGCGGGCGGCTTTGATGGCGATGTTCAACATCGGGTGCATGGGCGGGTATCCTGCGTTGCGCCCCGCGCGGGGCAATGCCGGCCGGTGACGGTCGACACTCTGGAGCGATCGGATTGGACAAGAACACGGACCCGCACACCGCGGATCGGAGTACGGATTCTAAAGCTTTCGACGACCTGCCGTCAGCCGACCGTCTGACGCGGGTGCGCGTGGTGCTGACCCGCACCAGCCACCCCGGCAACATCGGCGCGGCAGCACGGGCTTGCAAAACCATGGGCTTGACTCAGCTGTGGCTGGTCGCACCGCAGCGCTTCCCCGACGACGAAGCGATCGCCCGCGCCTCGGGCGCCACCGATCTGCTCGACACCGCGCGCGTGGTGCCGACTTTGGCCGACGCGCTGCACGGCACAGTCGCTGCCGTGGCTTTAACCGCCCGCGCCCGCGAACTCGCTGCACCGCAGGTGGCGCCGCGCGAGGCCGCGGGCTTGCTGATGACGCGCGCCGACGCGGGCGAGGTGGCGCTGGTGTTCGGCAACGAACAGAGCGGACTGTCCGGCGACGAAGCGGCGCTGTGCGGCTGGCTCTGCCAGATCCCCACCAACCCGCTGTACAGCTCGCTCAATCTCGCCGCTGCGGTGCAGATCCTCGCCTACGAGATGCGCCTGGCCACCCTCGCCGGCCAACAGTTGCGCACCGCCGGCGATGCCCCCGATCCGGCACCGTTCGAGGACGTCGAGCGGTTCCACGAGCACCTGTTGCGCGTCTTGGCCGAGCTCGATTTTTACGACCCGGCCAACCCGCGGCGGCTCGAGCCAAAGTTGCGGCGCCTGTTTGCCAAAGCGCAGTTGGAGCGTGACGAAGTCAACATTCTGCGCGGCCTGCTAACCGCCATCGAGCAGGGGCGCTAGCCTGCCAGATCCGGTCAGAGCGCCTGCTACACTAATCGGCTGTCCTGTTTCAAAGCGACCCACTTTCAGTGTTTCGGCACCTCTGCGAAGACATCCGCTGCGTATTTGACCGCGATCCGGCGGCGCGCTCGACCTGGGAAGTCATCACCTGCTACCCCGGCGTGCACGCGGTGATCGGGCATCGCATCGCCCATTGGCTGTGGACGGTCGGCCTCAAATGGCCGGCACGCGCGCTCTCGCACATTGTCCGTGGGTTGACCGGAATCGAGATCCACCCGGGCGCGACCCTTGGCCAGCGAGTGTTCATCGACCACGGCATGGGCGTGGTGATCGGCGAGACGGCCGTCATTGGCGACGATTGCACGCTCTATCACGGCGTCACGCTGGGCGGCACCAGTTGGCGCGAGGGCAAGCGCCACCCGACGCTGGAGGCCGGCGTGGTCGTGGGCGCCGGCGCCAAGATCCTTGGGCCGATCACGGTGGGGGCAGGCGCACGCATTGGCTCCAACGCCGTGGTGGTGCGTTCGGTGCCACCTCACGCCACTGCTGTGGGCATCCCGGCACGGGTCTTGGACGAACCCACCGCCGACAGCGACGGCTTCCAGCCCTACGCGGTCGTCACCGAAACCGACGACCCGCTGGCGCGCTCGGTACAGGCGCTCGCCGACCAGAATGCCGCCACCGACCGGCAAATGACGCAGGTGCTGGACGCCCTGCGTCAGCTCGGCGTGGACATCAGCGCCGACCGCGAAGTCGGCACCGGCTTTGAGCCGAATGCCAGCAAACGCGGCAACGCGCGAAAGCGCGCAGAGTAATGTACTGGCTCAGCGCGGGGAGAACCGTGCAGTGCGGCGATAGCGCAGGCTGAGCCCGCTCAGGCCACGACCGGGATCTTGCCAATCTTCATCTGCCACTCTTTTGGCCCCGTGTTGTGCACGCTGGTCCCGGCAGAATCCACCGCCACCGTCACCGGCATGTCCTGCACCGTGAACTCGTAGACCGCCTCCATGCCGAGTTCGGGAAAGGCCACCACGTGCGCGGCCTTGATCGCCTTGGAGACCAGGTACGCGGCGCCGCCGACAGCCATCAGGTAGACCGACTTGTGCTTGCGGATCGCCTCGATCGCTGCCGGGCCGCGTTCGGCCTTGCCGATCATACCCAGCAACCCAGTCTGCGCCAGCACCTGCTCGGTGAACTTGTCCATACGGGTGGCGGTGGTCGGGCCGGCCGGGCCCACCACCTCGTCGCGCACCGGGTCGACCGGGCCAACGTAGTAGATGAAACGCCCACGGAAATCCACCGGCAGCGGCTCGCCGGCGTTCAGCATCTCGGTGATGCGCTTGTGCGCAGCGTCGCGGCCGGTCAGCATCTTGCCGTTCAGCAGCAGCACATCGCCCGGTTTCCAGCTTGCCACCTCAGCCGGCGTCACGCTGCCCAGGTCGACACGCTTGCCCTTGCTGGTGTCGTACGTCAGACGCGGCCAGTCGGCAAGGCTGGGCGGGTCCAGGTAGACCGGGCCCGAGCCGTCGAGCACGAGATGCGCGTGCCGCGTCGCCGCGCAGTTGGGGATCATGCAGATCGGCAGACTCGCGGCGTGGGTCGGGTAATCCTTGATCTTAATGTCGAGGACGGTGGTCAGGCCGCCCAAGCCCTGCGCGCCGATGCCCAGCGCGTTGACCTTCTCAAACAGCTCGATGCGCAGCTCCTCGATGCGGTTCTGCGGGCCGCGGGCGATCAGCTCCTGCATGTCGATCGGGTCCATCAGCGATTCCTTGGCGAGCACCGCGGCCTTCTCGGCGGTACCGCCGATGCCGATGCCGAGCATGCCGGGCGGGCACCAGCCGGCGCCCATCGTCGGGACAGTCTTGAGCACCCAGTCGACAATTGAATCGGACGGGTTGAGCATGACCATCTTGCTCTTGTTCTCCGAGCCGCCGCCCTTGGCCGCAACGGTGATTTCCACCGTGTTGCCGGGAACGATTGTGTGGTGGATGACCGCCGGGGTGTTGTCCTTGGTGTTGACGCGCTTGCCGGCCGGGTCGGCGAGGATGCTGGCGCGCAGTTTGTTGTCCGGATCCAGGTAAGCACGCCGCACGCCCTCGTTGATGGCGTCGTCCAGACTGCCGGTGAAGCCCTCCCAGCGCACGTCCATGCCGACCTTGACGAAGACGGTGACGATCCCGGTGTCCTGACACAGCGGACGATGCCCCTCGGCGCACATGCGCGAGTTGATGAGGATCTGCGCCATCGCATCCTTGGCCGCCACGCTCTGCTCGAGTTCGTAGGCGCGCGCCAGATTGGTGATGTAGTCAACCGGGTGGTAGTAGCTGATGTACTGCAGCGCTCCGGCGACGCTGTCGATCAGGTCTTGCTGGCGAATGGCGTTGGTGGACGCAGGATGGGTCGACACGGCGTGAGTGGACATGGCACGGCTCCGAAAAACATCCTCGGATTATAAGGTGGCCTCGGGAGAGCGCCCGACTGGCTTTATGGCACCCCGCGATATAGACT
Organism: Betaproteobacteria bacterium; assembly: GCA_009927815.1. GTDB lineage: Bacteria > Pseudomonadota > Gammaproteobacteria > Burkholderiales > UBA3065 > UBA3065. The sequence goes on from RFMI01000140.1 coordinate 14,051, forward strand.
TGCTGGTGGTGAGGGTTTTTTGAATGTCAGTCCGAATCAGCGCACCCACAATAATCGCGCGGTCGGGCTCAGTTGCCGTTAGGAGGATTCCCTGATGTCGCAGAACATCGAGTCATCACTGCACGAGACTCGCGTATTCCCGCCCCCCGCCGAACTCACCCGCAGCGCTGCCATCGCGGGTACCGACGCCTACCAGGCCCTCTGCGCTGAAGCCGATCGCGACCCCGAAGCGTTCTGGGCGCGCCTCGCACGCGAGCATTTGGTTTGGACCAAGCCCTTCAGCACGGTGCTGGATGAGTCTAAGGCCCCGTTCTACCAATGGTTCAACGACGGCGAGCTCAACGTCTCGTACAACTGCATTGACCGTCACCTGCCGGCACTGGCAGACAAGCCAGCGATCATCTTCGAGGCGGACGACGGTGAGGTCATCGTGTCCACGTACGCCGACCTGCACGCCGCGTCTGCCAACTCGCCAACGCCCTGACCGCGCTCGGCGTACAGAAGGGCGACCGTGTCGTCATCTACCTGGCCATGAGCATCGAAGCGGTCACCGCCATGCAGGCCTGCGCGCGCATCGGCGCGACCCACTCGGTGGTGTTCGGCGGCTTCTCGGCGCAATCGCTGCGCGATCGCATCCACGACGCCGGCGCGACGCTGGTGATCACCGCCGACGGCCAGAAGCGCGGTGGCAAGTCCATCCCGCTCAAGCCGGCGGTCGACGAGGCGCTGACGATGGGCGGGTGCGAAAGCATCCGCAAGGTGGTGGTGTTCAAGCGCACCGGCCAAGACACCGCCTGGACCGAGGGCCGCGACGTCTGGTGGAGTGATGCCGTCGCCGGCCAGCCGAAGACGCACACGCCGGTACCGGTCAACGCCGAACACCCGCTCTTCCTGCTCTACACCTCCGGCTCGACGGGCAAACCCAAAGGCGTTCAGCACTCGTCGGGCGGCTATCTGCTGTGGGCCACGCTCACCATGCAGTGGACCTTCGACATCAAGCCGGCCGATGTCTTTTGGTGCACGGCGGATGTGGGCTGGATCACCGGTCACAGTTATGTGGCCTACGGACCGCTCGCTTGCGGCGCCACGCAGGTGGTGTTCGAGGGCGTGCCAAGCTATCCCGACGCCAGCCGTTTCTGGAAAATGATCGACGCGCACAAAGTGTCGGTGTTCTACACCGCGCCGACCGCGATCCGGGCACTCATCAAGGCCAACGACGAGAACCCGGCGACCCACCCGCGCAACTTCGATCTCGCGTCTCTGCGCATCCTCGGTTCGGTCGGCGAGCCGATCAACCCGGAGGCGTGGATGTGGTACCACCGCGAAGTCGGCCGCGAACGTTGTCCGATCATGGACACCTTCTGGCAGACCGAGACTGGCGGTCACATGATCACGCCGCTGCCGGGTGCGACGCCGCTGGTGCCGGGCTCGTGCACGCTGCCGCTGCCGGGCATCGCCGCGGCCATCGTCGACGAGGCCGGCCACGACGTGCCCAATGGTCAAGGGGGCTTGCTGGTGGTTAAGCGGCCGTGGCCGAGCATGATCCGCACCATCTGGAACGACCCGGAACGCTTCCAGCACAGCTACTACCCGACCGAGCTGGGTGGCCGACTGTATCTGGCAGGCGATGGCGCGATCCGCGACAAGGCTACCGGCTACTTCACCATCGTCGGCCGCATCGACGACGTGCTCAACGTGTCGGGCCACCGCATGGGAACCATGGAGATCGAGTCGGCGTTGGTGTCGCACCCGCTGGTGGCGGAGTCGGCGGTGGTTGGCAAGCCCGACGAGGTCACCGGCGAAGCCATCGTCGCCTTTGTCGTGCTGAAAGGTGCCCGCCCTGCCGGCGACGACGCCAAGGCGCTGATCAAGCAGCTGTCCGACCACGTCGGCAAGGAGATCGGCCCGATCGCCAAGCCCAAGGACATCCGCTTTGGCGACAATCTGCCGAAGACACGCTCCGGCAAGATCATGCGGCGCTTGCTGCGCCAACTGGCCAAAGGCGAGGCGATCACGCAGGACATCTCGACGCTGGAGAACCCGGCCATCCTGGAGCAGTTCAAGCGTTAGGGGGTGCTGAGCGGCCGTCGGCGGTGAGGCTTCGGGCACCGTGTGCGGCCGCGCACACCCACAGCGCCACCGCCGCGCCCACCAGCGTATCCGACAGGTAGTGCGCACCCAAGGCGATGCGGGAGGCGGCGACCACAGCCGCCAGACCGTACGCCGGCACTGCCCAGCGCGGTTGCCAGTGCGCCACCAGCCAGGCCAGTGTGACCGCCGTCACTGTGTGACCGGACGGCATCGACGCCCACGCGGCGTCGAACCAGTGGAACCATCGCGGCTCAACCACGCCATCGCGCAGCCAGAGCTTGGGCCGCGGACGGGCCACGACGCCCTTCAACACATCGGCCAGGAGGCCGCTGGCGGCCACCGTCCAGAACAGTTGCCGGCAGCGTTTGACCCAGTCCTGTTCGAGCGCGGATAAAGCGCCGGCCCGCCGCAGCAGCAAGACCGCCGCACTCGGGACCAGAACCCAGGCGCTATTGCCCAGCGCCGACCCGAGGCGGGCAAGCGCCCGCGCCTCTGACCCAAGTTGCTGGCTAGCCAGCGCCAGCGGACGGTCGATCCAGACCACGGCTGCCGCAGCACCCACGCACAACAACCCACCCGCCAGCCACGGCCGCAAGGCCGGTCTCACTGGGCCGACTCGAGATACGCGTGCACCTCGATGGCGCGCCCCTTGGCGTAGTTGAAACCGCCAACTGTCCCCAGCGGGCGCAAGTGATCACCGGCGAGCGGCTCGCGACTCAAGCGGACTCGGCAGGTCGCACCCACAGGCAGCGGACCGGGGACGCCCAAGCGCAGGTCGGTGCCCAACTCGAAGACCAGACTCGGCTCGACGAAACCCTCTGCCACCGTTGGCGCGTCGCACGCGGGGCGCCAGGGCGCCGTCAGCGTTGCCAGCCGCTCCGACAGCCACAAGGCCTGCAGACTTGGCACCAACACGCCCCAGAACTGCGCGTAGGCCAGACCTGCGCCGAGCAGCAGCCACGTCAACGCGGCCTTGCGCCAAAAGAAGCCCGCCACCGCAACCAGCAAGGTGCCGACGAACAGCGCGCTGGCCCAGACCGCGCCACCGAAGCGGTCGACCAGCATGCCGCTGGCGACAGCCAGAGCGATCGCGCCGAACAGCAACAGCGCGATGCAGGCACGCCGGACCCACACCGGCCAATCGTCCCGGGCCTGCCAAGCCAGCGCTGCCAGCAGGGCGAAAGCCGGGTAGGTCGGCAGCACGTAATGGACCAGCTTGGTCGGCGCCAACTCGAACACGCACCAGAACGGCAGGATCCACGCCAGCAGTGCCAGCACCAAGGGCTCCCCGCGCCGATGCCACGCCAGCCAGCCAATGGCCGGCAGGAGAGCAGCCCACGGCCATCCGGCCAGCGGCAAGGTCAGCAGGTAAAAGCCCGGCGGCTGACCGTGCGACTCTTGCGCGCCGATGGCCTTGCCGGCGACGTCGTGCACCAGAGAGTCCTGCCAGAAGGCGGCGCCGTGTCGCGCCGCGATCAGCCAGAACCAGGGCAGTGCGAGCGTGACGAACAGCAGCGCCGCACGCCAGGTTAGCAGCGGCCGCAGGCAGCCGGCGCGGCGCAACAGCAGCGCAACCGCGGCCATGCCTGCCACCAGCAAGATGATCACTGGCCCCTTCACCAGCACGCCCGCCGCCAGCGCGCCCGCGAGGATGAGGTCGTCGTGGCGCCACGGCCGCCCGGTCAGTCGCAGCGTCAAGACACCCGCCGCGGCCAGCGTGGTGAGCAGCAGCACCGCGTCGGTGGTGGCCAGACGCGCCTCGGCGCCGAGCAGGAACGACACCGCCAGCGCCAGCGGCGGCAGCAGTGCGATTCGCGCGTCCAGACAGCGCCGTGCCAGCGCCAGCAACAGCAGCAGCGCCCCAAGGGCGCCCAGCAGGGACGGCAGGCGGTGGCTGGCAATGGTATCGGGGAGTCCCAACGCTTGCTGCAGGCCGGCTTGCAGCCAATAGATGCCGGGCGGTTTTTTCAGGCGCAGCTCATCCTGAAAGCGGATGTCGCCCCATTCGCCGCTCTCAACGATCTGCCGCGCGGCTTGAGCGTAGCGCGACTCGTCACGGTCAGTGGCTGGGATGTGCTGACAGCCGGGCGCCAGCACCACCAGCCCGAAGGCCAGCAACGCCAGCCAAGTCCCGACTCGCCCGCGCATCAGGCGCGCCAAAGTCCCGCGCAGCGCAGCGGTGACGCGCTCGTGTATGTCTGACCCAGCGACTTGCAAGGCGCGACCCCCATCCTAATCTGCGAAGCGTCAAGCGCCCCTAGTCCGCCGACAGTCTACCCGCCCGATCCGGCGGATAATCGGTCGGATGAGCACCCCCACTCCCCCGCGCTTCGGCCTCCTCGACGTGCCGCGCGCACTGCTGTTCTTCCTCGGCGAGGAGCGACGACGCTACCTCGGGTTCTCGGGGGTGCTGCTGGCGGTCCAGTTCTACACCCTGCTGCCGCCCTACCTGATCGGCCGAGTGGCTGATTTTCTGCTGCAGCACAAACCTGGCGAGAGCCTGGCACCGATGCTGTGGACCATCGCCACGCTGGGCATCGCTCATGCTGCTGTGGCCATAGTTCGTCTCTCGACCAAGCGTGTCATCGGCCGCATGAGCATCAACGCGCGCTACCGCGCCAAGGTCTGGGGCTTCGAGCGCCTGCTCGACTTTTCCCTGAGTTGGCATCAGCAGGAGAGCACCGGAAACAAAGCACAACGGGTGCTCACCGGCGCCGAGGCGGTGCGCGAGTGGTCGGCCGACTTGATGAACAACCTGTTCACCGCCTTCGCCGCGTTTTTCGGCGCACTGGCGGCGTGCATGTGGCTATGGCCGGCTTCGGTGGTGTTCTTCATTTACTTCGTCGGCGCGCTCGCGCTGTTGGAGTGGGTGTTCTACCGGCGCATCGTCCGCCTGTCCGACGTCATCAACGCGAGCCAGGAAAACGCCTCGGGCAGCTTTGTCGAGAGCGCCACCAACATCCTCTCGGTGAAGGCGATGGGCGCGGCCTCCGGCATGACCGACAAGGTCGCTGAACGCGAGGCGCTGGCCCGCGACTTCGCCTATCAACGTCTGCGGCTGACCAACAGCAAGTGGATGGCTTTTCAGCTGCACACCGCGCTGGCCTGGTCGCTCTACATCCTCGGCGTGGCATGGGCTGTCTTGGATGGCCGGCTGTCAGTGGGAATGGTGCTGACCTACGCGGCGTACTTCAACACCCTGCGCGAAGCCAGCATGGACATGACCGACAAGGTGCAGCACATGATCGAGCGCACTTCGAATCTGAGTCGCCTGATGCCGATCTTCGACGCGCCCCCGCGCACCGGCGGCGATGCGTCTTTCCCCGCCGACTGGGACGCCATCCGCTGGCAGGGTGTGCGCTTTGCCTATCCAGGCGGCAGCACGCTCGGCCCCATCGACCTCACTGTGCGGCGCGGCGAGACGCTGGGCGTGGCCGGACCATCGGGCAGCGGCAAAAGCACGCTGGTCAAGCTGCTGCTGGGCCTGTACCCGGTCGAGCAAGGCCGACTGACGGTGGGTGAAACCGACCTGGGCGCCATCCGCCACGACGCCCTGATCGCGCAGTTGGCGGTGGTCTTGCAGGAGACTGAGCTGTTCAACCTGAGCCTGCGCGACAACATCACCCTGGCCCGCGAAGTGAGTGAGGCCGATTTCGCCCGCGCCTGCCGGATCGCCTGTCTGGGCGAGCTGATTGCGCGCCTGCCGGATGGCGTCGAGACGCTGGTTGGCGAAAAGGGCCACGTGCTCTCGGGCGGCGAGCGGCAGCGGGTGGGCATTGCCCGGGCGGTGCTGCGCGATGCGCCAATCCTGCTCCTCGACGAGGCCACCAGCGCGCTCGACGCAGCCACCGAGTCGAAGGTGCTGGCCGGCCTGATGGGCGAACACGCCAGCGGCCGTACGGTTCTCGTGGTGGCGCACCGTCCCAGCGCGTTCGAGCACGTCGACCGGGTGGTGCAGGTGGCAGGCGGGCGGGTGTTGAGCGACGATCACACCACGCGCGCTTGAGGCCTCCCCGCGACCTTAGGACTCGGCCCGAGGCCGTACACGGGTGGCGTTTTGCACTGCACAACGACGACCCCAAGGGGTAACATCCGCGGTTTCCGCGCCACACGCTGCCCCGCCCTCATGGCCGAACGACTCGATTACCCGCACGGCGTCAGCGCGCTCGACAGCGACCTGCTGCGCCCGCAACTGGCGGCAATCCACCTGCTGCGCAGCGGCGACCGCCTGGCACTGGTGGACACCGGCACCAGCCACTCGCTGCCGGCGGTGCTGGACAGCATCGC
>RFMI01000086.1 GCA_009927815.1 Betaproteobacteria bacterium
CCTCATCGTCGTGGTCATCATCGGACTGCTGGCGAGCTTCGTTGCGCCGCGCTATTTCGGCCAACTCGGCAAGTCCGAGGTGCAGGTGGCGCGCGCGCAGTTGCAAGCCATCGGTGACGCGCTCGACCAATTCCGGCTCGATGTCGGCCGCTATCCGAGCAGCGCCGAGGGGCTGGCGGTGCTCACCGCCGCACCGCCGGGCGAGGCCAAGTGGCGTGGTCCGTACCTGAAAAAAGACGTGCCCGCCGACCCCTGGGGCAAGCCTTACCAATACCGCTCACCCGGCGAGCATGGTGACTACGACCTGCTGTCGCTGGGCAAGGACGGCCGACCCGGTGGCGAGGGCGAAGCGGCCGATCTCGCCGCGCACTGAGCATGGCCTTTACCGTCCGCTGTCTGGACCCGGTGGGTCGGGTGGTCGAGCACAGCGTCGACGCTGCCACCGCCGATGAGGCCCGCCAGCGCGTCGCGCAGCCGGGCTGGGCAGTGCTGGGTGTGCGCTCGCAGTGGCGGCCCAGTCTGCGTCGAAACGACACGCTCGATGCAGTGCAATTCGCGCGCGAGCTGGCCGCCCTGTTGCAAGCTGGTTTGAGCCTGCTCGAGGCGCTGAGCATCGTCGCTGAGCGGCAACCCCGCGAGGGCGTTCGTCTGCGTTTGCGCGCTGTGCACGACCGTTTGGCCGAGGGACAACGCCTATCGGCAGCGCTGGACGCCAGCCCCGGCTTGCTGCCTTTGTTTTTTGTCGCCTCGGTGCGTGCCGCCGAGACCACCGGCCAGCTGCCCGAGGCCCTGCAGCGCTTTGTTGCCTACCAGTCCCGGGTCGACGCCCTGCGCGCGCGCTTGAGTCAGGCGCTGCTCTATCCGGCGGTGGTGGCGTCGGTGGGGGCTCTGGTGGTGGCGTTTCTGCTGGGCTACGTGGTGCCGCGCTTTTCGGCCATCTTCGCCGACCTGCGGGTAGACCTGCCTTGGGGCTCGCGGGTGTTGTTGGGCTTGGGGGGATTCATCGATGCCCATGGCGCGGTGCTGGGCATCGCTCTGCTGGCCTTGCTCGCGCTGGCTGTGGTGGCGCTGGCCGACCCAAGCACACGTGGTGCGTTGCAGTCCCGTCTGCTTGACCTGCCCGGGATTCGCGCCAGCCATCGGGTCTATCGGCTCGCGATCTTTTACCGCAATCTGGCGATGCTGCTGCAGGGCGGCATGCCGCTGCCGGCTGCGCTGGAGATGGCAGCGCCCACGCTAGGCGAGGTGCTGGCTCCACAGGCGCTCGCGGTGCGCAGCGCACTGCACGATGGCGTCGGCCCGGCGCAGGCGCTCGACCAGCACGGACTGACCACTGCCGAGAGTCGGCGCATGTTGCAGGTGGCCGAGCGCACCGGTCGTCTGCCGGCCATGCTGGAGTCGGTCGCCGATTTCCACGACGCCGAAGTGGCACGCACTGTCGAGCGCTTCGGGCGACTGTTCGAGCCGCTGGTGATGGTGCTGTTGGGCGCGGTCATCGGTACAGTGGTGGTGATGCTGTATATGCCGATCTTTGACCTTGCTGGAGCCATCAATTGAACGCGCCTGAGCCACCGGGTAACGGACTGCTCGACAGCGCCGCGCTGCGTATCCGCGCGCCAGCATTGATCGCGCCGCTGTTTCGCGAGATGCGCGCTCGCGAGTGCCTGCTGTTCGATGCTGGTGACCATGTCGAGCTGGTGAGCAGCGGTGCTGGCGAGGCGCTGCTGCTGGCTTGGGCCGATCTGCAACTCAACCGTCCGGTACGCCCCCAACGCGCCGATCGCGACGACATCCTCGCGGTGCTCAGTCGCTTCGAGGACAGCCTGCGCGCGCTCGACCAGCTCGAGCTGGGCGATGCCGCCAGTGCCGATGGCAGCGGCGAGGCGTTGGTGCTGCGCGCGCTCGACGACGCC
>RFMI01000031.1 GCA_009927815.1 Betaproteobacteria bacterium
TCGGCAAAGTGCCGCTGCAACCAGTATTCCACCGCCTTGACGTCGTGGTTGGTGGTGGCCTCGATGGCTTTCACGGCAGCGCCGTCGGCTTCGGAGAAAGCCGAGGCGGCGCTATCAAGCGCGTCCAGCGTCCCTGGCGAGAACGGCTGGAGTTCGGCGACACCCGGCTCGGCGGCGAGCGCTTTCAGCCACTCGATCTCGACCCGTGTCCGCGCCCGGATCAGCCCCAATTCGCTGAAGTGCGGGCGTAGTGCAGCGGCTTTGCCGGCGTAGCGGCCATCCAGCGGGGAGAGGGCGGTGAGGGTGGCGTCGGGCAGGGACATGGCGCGCAGCAGAGAACCGAGACCCGCCATTCTACGCCAAGCGCTACAGCCGCCCGAGCCCTCGCCATTGCGGCACAATCCGACCATGCCCGAACTGCCCGAAGTTGAGACCGCCCGCCGCGGCATTGAGCCGCATGTGCTCGGTCGTACGCTGGCTGGCGCTGTGGTGCGCAACCCGTCGTTGCGCTGGCCGGTGCCTGACACCCTTGATGCGGAGCTGGCTGGTCGGGTGGTGATGGCGCTGACGCGGCGTGGCAAGTACATCCTGGTCGGTTTGGGCGACACGCACATGCTGCTGCATCTGGGCATGTCCGGCAGTTTGTCCGTGGTCGACGCTGACACGCCGCCACGCAAGCATGACCACGTCGACATCCTGCTCGGCAATGGCCGTGCTCTGCGCCTGCACGACCCGCGACGCTTCGGCGCAGTGCTGCTGGCTCCCGGCGCGCCGGAGCATCACCCGTTGCTGCGTGACCTCGGCCCTGAGCCGCTCGACCCCGGCTGGGACGGTAAAGCCCTCTGGCAGGCCACCCGCGGACGCACAGCAGCGATCAAGACCGTGATCATGGACGCGCACACGGTGGTGGGGGTCGGCAACATCTACGCCAGCGAGGCCCTGTTTCGCGCGGGCATAGCGCCATCAAAGCCGGCCCAGCGCGTCAGTCGAGTCGCCTGCGAGCGTCTGGCGATGGCCATTCGCGAGACGCTGAACGAGGCGCTTGCAGCCGGCGGCAGCTCCCTGCGCGATTACGTGCAGGCTAACGGCGACCTCGGCTGTTTTCAGCTGGAACACCGCGTTTACGGCCGCGACGGTAAACCTTGCTACGCGTGCGGCAGCGCGATCAGCATCACCCGACTGGGTCAGCGCTCGACCTTCTGGTGTCCGCGCTGCCAGCGTTGACGCGCCCCGGGCAGCGACCACTGGCGTCTCCGGGCGTGTCTGCTACTCTGCGAGCATGAACATCGACGCCCTCATCACCACCCTAGACAACGCCTTGCGCACGCTGGCCGGGACCGCTCATAGTGCGCGTCCAGTCCCCGGTGAGGAGTTGGCCGAGGCCGAACTCGACGCCTCGCAGAAGCAGACCGTCGCGCGCCTGATGCGGGTCAACCACGTCGGCGAGGTCTGCGCGCAGGCGCTCTACGCCGGACAGGCGCTCACCGCTCGCGATGCGTCGGTGCAGCAGGCGATGCGCCACGCCGCTGCCGAGGAGACCGAGCACCTTGCCTGGACCGAGCAGCGCATTGCCGAGCTCGGCGGGCGTACCAGCTTGCTAAATCCGCTGTGGTACGGCGGTGCCTTTGCCATGGGCGCGATCGCCGGAGCCTTGGGCGACCGCGTTAATCTGGGCTTTTTGGCCGAGACCGAGCGCCAAGTCTATGACCACCTGGAGGACCATCTGTCGCGGCTTCCGGCCGCAGATGCGAAGTCGGCCGCCATTTTGCGGCAGATGCAGGTCGACGAGGACCACCACCGTCAGGCCGCGCTCAAGCAGGGCGGCGTCGAGCTGCCGCAACCGGTTCAGGCCGGGATGCGGCTGGTGTCGCAGGTGATGACCCGCACCGCCTACTGGGTGTAAGCGGTCCGTCCGCTCAGGCGCTGATCGGCCCCAGTTCGACCACCTCGTGGCTGTGGGTGACCTCGGCAGTCTTGGCGAACATCAGCGTCGCCGAGCAGTATTTCTCAGCAGACAGGCGAATCGCGTGTTCGACGCGGTTCGGCAACAGGCCGTGGCCGCTGACCACAAAGTGCAAGTGGATCTTCGTGAACACCTTGGGGTCGGTCTCGGCGCGTTCTGCCTCGACCTGGCACTCGCAGGCGGCGACGTCTTGCTTGCTGTTGCGCAGAATGGTGACCACGTCGTAGCTGGTGCAACCACCAGCACCCACGAGCAGCAGTTCCATCGGACGCGGGCCGAGGTTGCGGCCACCGCCTTCAGGGGCGCCATCCATCACCAGCGCGTGACCGCTTCCGGTCTCGCCCACAAAACAGACGTTTTCCAGCAGTTTGACGCGCGCTTTCACCCCAGTCTCCCCGGCAAATCGCGGGTCTGGCCCGCACAGGCGCGCGACTATACACCAGCCTCCGAACAAGCCGCGCCAGTCGTGCGCACGGATGGGTGATCCGTGGCAAAGTTGGATAAACCGACAGGCCTGCCATGAACCCTCGTCACAACTCCGACCGTCGTCGACTGTTGACCGCCCTGCGTGGACTCGGGCTGCTGGCGCTTGGCGGGTGGACCGGCGTTATACGCGCCGCGTCGCCAGTGCCGCTGCTGACGTTCAAGCCGGTCACGCTGGAGGCGGCCCTGCGTGAGGCCGGGGTGGACGCTGTGCAGCCGTCGGAGCAGCTCAGGTTGAACGCACCGGATGTTGCCGAGGACGGTTCTGCCGTGCAGATCAGCGTCAGCACCAGCCTGCCGGCGCGCCGACTGCTGGTTCTGGTCGAGAAAAACCGCATCCCGCTGGTCGCCAGTTTCGAGTTCCCGCCAGGAACGCGGCCCTTTCTCGCCACTCGCATCAAGATGGCGGGCGATTCGCGCGTGCTCGCGGTGGTCGAGGCCGACGGCCGCTGGTTCTCGGCCGCCCGCGAGGTGCGGGTGACCGTGGGCGGTTGTGGTGGTTAGGGGCGCCTGATGCCGCAACCGATGCGCATCCGTGCCACGTCAAGGACGGCGTGGTCGACGTGCGGGTGCAGATCCGCCATCCGATGGAGTCGGGCTCGCGCAAAGACGAGGCCGGCGAGCTCATTCCGGCGTGGTACATCACGCGATTCAGCCTGACCGCCGGAGATCGGCTGCTGTTCGCCGCTCAACTCGGGCCGGGGGTCGCTCGCGATCCGCTGTTGCATATTCGCGTCGACGGCCTGGCTGCGGGTGACGAAGTGCTCGCTGCGTGGGAGGACAGCCGTGGCGAGACGCAAAGCGACCGCGCGCGAGTCGAGGCGCTGTGACACCGATAGGGCGTTGACGCAGTGCTTCGGCGGCTCGTATACTTACCGGCTTTAGTCCGGCTGCGCGTTTGTCGCCGGGCGCCACTGAGACGAGACATCTAATAATGAAAACGTTTTCCGCCAAGCCGCACGAAGTTCAGCGCGACTGGTTCGTCGTTGACGGCACCGACAAGGTGTTGGGCCGACTGGCGTCTGCCATCGCCCACCGTTTGCGCGGCAAGCACAAGGCCATCTACACCCCGCACGTTGATACCGGTGACTTCATCGTCGTCGTCAACGTCGAGAAGATCAAGGTGACCGGCAACAAGGCGCTGGACAAGAAGTACTACCGTCACAGCGGCTACCCGGGCGGTATCACCGAGACCACCTTCGGCAAGATGCAAGAGCGTTTCCCGGGCCGTGCCCTGGAAAAGGCGGTTAAGGGCATGCTGCCCAAGGGCCCGCTCGGCTACGCCATGATCAAGAAGCTCAAGCTCTACGCGGGCGAGAGCCATCCGCACTCGGCGCAACAGCCGCAGTCGCTCGACATCTAAGGAGCCACCAGTGATCGGCAAATATTATTACGGCACCGGCCGTCGCAAGAGCTCGGTGGCCCGCGTATTCATTCAGAGCGGCAGCGGCAAGTTCGTCATCAACGGTAAGACCATCGACGAGTATTTCGCTCGCGAGACCGGCCGTATGATCGCCCGTCAGCCGCTGGAAGTGACCGAGCACGTCAACCAGTTCGACGTCACGGTCAACGTTGACGGCGGCGGTGAGACTGGCCAAGCCGGCGCTGTTCGTCACGGCTTGGCACGTGCGCTGGTCGACTACAACGCCGATCTGAAGGGTGAGCTGCGTCGCCACGGTCTGATGACCCGCGATGCACGCGAGGTCGAACGGAAAAAAGTCGGTCTGCACAAGGCTCGTCGTCGCAAGCAGTTCTCGAAGCGTTAAATTTTTCAAAAACCGCCTTCGGGCGGTTTTTTCTTGGTCGGGGGCGCAACCATGGCTTATCAACCCATTCGCATCGGCATCGTTGGTGGGACCGGCTATACCGGGGTCGAGTTGCTGCGCCTGTTGGCCGCGCATCCAGCCGCCGAACTCGCGGTCATCACCTCGCGCAAGGACGCCGGTATGCCGGTGTCCGGAATGTTTCCGAACTTGCGTGGGCGGGTCGATCTGACCTTCACTGAGCCGGACGTCAAGGCGCTGACTGCTTGCGATCTGGTGTTCTTCGCCACGCCCAATGGCATTGCCATGCAAGAGGCGGCGGAGTTGCTGAACGCCGGCACCCGGGTGATCGACCTGGCCGCCGACTTCCGCATCAAAGACATCGCCGAGTGGGAGCGTTGGTACGGCATGACCCACGCCAGCCCGCAACTGGTCGCCCAAGCGGTTTACGGCCTGCCGGAAGTGAACCGTGAGGCGATCCGCAAGGCGCTGCTGGTGGCCAATCCAGGGTGCTATCCAACCGCGGTTCAGCTGGGCTTCATGCCGTTGTTGCGCGCCGGTGTGGTCGCTACCGAGGCTCTGATCGCCGACTGCAAGTCCGGTGTCAGCGGCGCTGGCCGCAAAGCCGAGATTCCGGCGTTGATGGCCGAAGCCGCGGACAACTTCAAGGCCTACGGCGTGCCGGGACACCGCCATCTGCCGGAGATCCGTCAAGGACTGGCTGCAATGGCCGCCAAGCCCGTCGGGCTCACCTTCGTGCCGCACCTGACGCCGTTGATCCGCGGCATCCACGCCACCCTGTACGCGCGCCTAACCGATCCCAGCGTCGATCTGCAGTCGCTGTTCGAGCAGACCTATGCCGGCGAGTCCTTCGTCGACGTTTTGCCCGCGGGTTCGCACCCGGAAACGCGTTCGGTGCGCGGCGCCAACACGTGTCGCATCGCGGTCCATCGGCCGCAGGGCGGCGACACCGTGGTGGTGCTTTCGGCCATCGACAATCTGGTCAAGGGCGCGGCGGGGCAGGCGGTCCAGAACATGAACCTGATGTTCGGATTGCCTGAGACTTTGGGAATCGACGGCATCGCCCTGTTGCCATAAGGGTTGAAGCGTTGCCCGCACGTCCCCATAATCAGTCCAGACCATTTTTGAGGTACACACCATGAACGCCGTCACCGATATCCCGGCCGCCATTCTGCTCACCGACAGCGCGACTGCAAAAGTGCGCGACCTGATCGCCGAAGAGGGCAACCCGGACGTGCGCTTGCGCGTGTTCGTTAGCGGCGGTGGCTGCTCGGGCTTCCAATATGGCTTCCAGTTCGAGGAGGCCGTTGCCGACGACGACACGGTCATCGAGAAGGACGGCGTTGCGCTGCTGGTCGACCCGATGAGCTACCAGTACCTGGCGGGCGCCGAGATCGACTACACCGAAGGCATCGAGGGCGCCCAGTTCGTCATTCGTAATCCGAACGCCACCACCACCTGTGGCTGCGGTTCGTCGTTCTCGGTTTAATGACGCGCTAGCGTCGCGCAGTTTGCGCTAAGACAAAGGGGGCCTGTGGCCCCCTTGGTTTTTTGGCGGGCTGGCTTTAGGCTGGACCGATGGCAATGTCACTGATGAACCTGGCGGCCGCCTGCGCCGCCGGTCTGGTCATCGGGCTCGAGCGCGGCTGGCAACTGCGTGACCAGCGCGAGGGCGGGCGGGTGGCTGGTCTGCGCACGTTCGCGCTGACGGCCTTGTTCGGCGGGCTGCTCGAGTTGCTCTCGACGCCGCCCTGGCACCTCCATGTGTTCGGAGGACTGCTCGCGGTGGCAGCACTGCTCGCCCGGGCTCGCGGGCCGGACGATGGTCACCATGATCGGGGCATGACCACAGCCATGGCCTTGCTAACCGCCTATGCCTTGGGCGCACTCGCTGGCGCCGGCGAGCCGCTGCTGGCCCTGGGTGTGGCCACCGTGGTGGCGGTGCTGCTTTACACCAAGCCGGCCCTGCACGGCTGGCTGCGTCTGATCCGCCCGTTTGAACTGACGGCTGCGCTGCAGTTGCTGATTCTGTCGCTGGTGATCTTGCCTCTTCTGCCGGACACCGGCGTGGGGCCCTACGCGGCCATCAACCCGTACCGCTTGTGGTGGATGGTGGTGTTGCTGGCTGCGTTGTCGCTGGCGGGTCACCTGGCGATGCGCATCACCGGGCCACAGCGCGGCCTGATGCTCACCGGGCTGCTGGGCGCCCTGGCGTCGTCGACGGCGGCGACATTGGCGATTTCCCGCCGCGTGCGCGAGCAGGCCGAACTCGTCCCGGTCGCAACCGCGGCTATCTTGGCGGCCTGTTCCATCATGTTTCTGCGTCTCTTGGTGGTGGCGGCCCTGGTGCAGTGGACCTTGCTAAAAGGATTGGCTTTGGCTTTCGGCGTGCCCGGGGCCCTTCTGATGCTGCTGGCGGCCGTTCAGTGGTGGCGTGGCGAGGTATCTCCGGATCGCATTGCCGCCATGGATGGCGCCGAGCCCTTTGGCTTGGCAGGCATCCTGCTGTTCGGCGGCTTGTTGGCGGCCAGTGCCGTCCTCGTGCCACTTGTCGTGGCCAGGGCCGGTAGCACCGGCATCTACCTGTTGGCGTTGGTGGGCGGGGCAGGGGACGTCGACCCGTTTGCGCTTGCTGTCGTCCACGACCTCGCTTCCGCCCGTCCAGGTATCGACACCGAGCTTGCCATCAAGGCGCTTGGTTTGGCCGGGCTCAGCAACACCTTGGTCAAGGCCGGTATCGCGATGGTCGTCGGCGGGCGACGTTTGGGTCTGCAAGTGGCGGCCGGGCTGGCCCTCGTCGGTGCCGTGAGTGCCGTGGCTTTGATGGTCTGACGGGTTGGGCCTTGATTAAGCGCTGTAGAGCGCACCAAGGACCCGCGGTCCGCGCGCCCCGGTGACCGCCGGCAGATTGCCCGGCTCCGCCAGAAGCCGTTGTTGCGCGAGCCAGGCGAAAGCCGCTGCCTCGACGTGGGTGGGCGCGAGTCCGTGGTCAGCGGTCGTCTCCACCACCATGTCGGGCAGATGCGCAGCCAGTCGAGCCAGAAGGTGCGCATTGTGTGCGCCACCACCGCAGACCAGCAGGCGGTGTGATCCAGCGGCGTGGGTGGTGACGGAATCAGCCAGCGTAGAGGCGGTGAATTCGGCCAGGGTGGCCTGTACATCGACATCGCGGAGGGGCTCGGGCCGCTGTGGGTCGCTTGACAAGCGCTCCAGCAACCACGGCAGGTCGAAGTCTTCACGGCCGCAACTCTTGGGCGGGGCTTTTTGGAAAAACGGGTGTTCGCGCAAGTGTCGCAACAGCGAGTCCTGTACCGAGCCCGAGGCAGCCCATTCGCCATTGTGGTCGTAGGCAAGTCCTCGGCAGCGATCGATCCAAGCGTCCATCAGCACATTGCCGGGTCCGCAATCGAATCCGGTCACTGCATGGTCCGGATGCAGCCGGGTCAGGTTAGCCATGCCGCCGATGTTGGCGACCACCCGAGCTTCTGTGGATTGCCAAAGCGCGGCATGAAACGCCGGGACCAGCGGCGCGCCCTGTCCACCGGCGGCGACGTCGCGACTGCGCAGATCGCACACCACGGGGGTACCCGTCAGCTCGGCGAGAAGGCTGCCGTTGAGGAGTTGCACAGTGAAACCCAGCTCTGGCTGATGGCGAACGGTTTGTCCGTGTGCACCGATCGCGGCCAGCGCAGATGCCGAGATGCCGCAGCTCTCGCACAGGGCGAGCAAGGTCTCGGCGTAGTGCTCGGCGACGCGGTTGGCGGCCAGGCTCGCGGTCGTCAGCTCATCGGGTCCGGGCGTCTGCAGGCGCAGCAGGGCGTTGCGCAGATCCGCGTCGAATGGACGGTGGCGGTGGTGGAGTTCGGCGATGCCGGTGCCAGGCGGGTTAGCGAACCGCACCAGGACGGCGTCAGTGCCGTCGAGGCTGGTCCCGGACATGAGTCCGGCAAACCAGCGCCCAGCGTTCATTCAAAGCGGGCGAGGATGGTCTGCTTGGCTAGGCCGATCTGGCGATAGGCCAAATCACGCTGCCGTTCAAAGGTCCGACGGGCATCACCTAGCAGCGGCGGCGTCTCGGTCGACTTGGCGATTTTCGGGTCGACCTGCACCCCATTTGAGCGGAACTCGTAATGCAAGTGCGGTCCGGTGGCCATGCCTGTCATGCCGACGTAGCCAAGGGTCTGGCCCTGTTCAATGCGACTGCCCTTGCGCAAGCCGCCGGCGAAACCCGACAAATGCGCATAGGCGGTGCTGTAGCCGCCACTATGGCGCACCACGATGAGATTGCCGTAGCCGCCTGCCAGACCGATGGTATCGATTACGCCATCCGCTGTGGACCGCACGCGTGCACCCATCGGCGCGCCGTAGTCGATGCCGCGATGAGCCCGCCATTCCTGCAGCACTGGGTGGAAGCGAGCCGAGGTGAACCCAGAAGTAATCCGCGAGAATTCGAGCGGAGACAGCAGGAATTGCTTGTGCAGGCTCTTGCCATCAAACGTGTAGTACGCGCCACTCGATCCGGAGGCGGCGAACCAGTACGCCGTATGCGTGGCATCGCCATTGCGGAACTCCGCCGCGAGCACGCGTCCCGTACCGGCCGGCTCGCCGTCGCGCTGAATCTGTTCGTAGACCAGCCAGAAGCGGTCGCCTTTACGCAGCCCGCGGTGGAAGTCGATGACGCCGGAAAACACGTCCGCCAATTGCACGGCGACGGCGTCCGGGAGGCCCGCGTCGTCGGTGGCTGCAAACAGCGATGAGCGAATCTCCCCGCTGGCAAAGCGCGGAACCGTATTGGCACGGGCGTCGCGAGTTGCGGTACTGAAGCCGTCGTCATCGGCGCGGATGTCAACTTTGCGCTCGCTGCCAGCACCAAACTTGAGTTGTTGCAGGCGTCCGCCTTCGTCGGTCTCCACCTCAAGCGCTTGCCCCGGACGCAGTTTGCCGAGGTGACGACGTGCATCGGCGTCGCCCAGCAGTCGGCGGACGTCGACGTCGGCTACGCCTGCCCGCGCCAGCACGTCGCCTAAGGTGTCACCACGGCGCACGGTCTCGGTCGACCGGAAGCCGTCGCCTTGAGCCTCGTCGAGCGGAAGCAGGGCGAAGTCGTCACTCGGCGTCACGGCTTGCAGGGTCTGTAGGTCGAGGCTGCTTTGCGGGGCGAGACCGAAGGCGGTCATGACCACCAAAGAGCCGGTCAGCGCCAGAATGGCACTGATTAACCCGCGCCAAAGCGCGTGTTTGTGGGCAGCAGTCAGGCGGCTAAACGGTGAAGTCATTAGCAGGTGGGCGTCAACTTTCAATGCGATCACGGACGTCGTGGGCGCTCACATACGGCAAAATTAACACAAGGTGACAACATCTCAAACCCCCGACCAGCCGTTAAACGACTTTGCCCAGCGCGTGTGTCGCTGGCAAGCGAGCTACGGACGCCACGATTTGCCCTGGCAAACGCCCGACCCATACCGTGTCTGGCTATCGGAAGTGATGCTTCAGCAGACTCAGGTGGCGACTGTGCTGCCTGCCTTCCAGCGTTTTGTTTCGATCTGCCCCGACGTGGCGTCGCTGGCCCGAGCCGACCTCGACACGGTGCTGGGTTTGTGGTCCGGACTGGGCTATTACAGCCGTGCTCGCAACCTGCATCGCGCCGCAAGGATCATCGCCGATGCAGGATGTTTCCCGGACACCATCGAGGGCTGGAGGGCCTTGCCGGGCGTAGGGCGCTCGACGGCGGGGGCGGTGTGGTCGCTCGCCTTCGGGCGGCCCGCAGCCATTCTCGATGGCAACGTCAAGCGCGTGCTGGCGCGACACGCTGGCATCGAGGGCTGGCCGGGTGATTCGG
>RFMI01000052.1 GCA_009927815.1 Betaproteobacteria bacterium
CCGTATCAGGGTGCCGTCGACGTTTCCGAGCCGCTGTGGCGGCGCCACGCGCGGAGCTGACGGGCATGACTGTGTCGCCGCTGAAACCGGCAGCAGCCAATCCGGCCACCCGTCCGGAGCTGACCGACGACCTCAAGACGGCGGTTGCCGACAAGACCGCGGCGGCTCTGGCGCTGCTACAGCAGGCTCGAGGCGAGTTTCCGAGTGTCGCCTTCGCCAATAGTTTTGGCGCCGAGGACATGGTCGTGACCGACCTGATCTTTTCCAGTCGACTCGACATCGCCATGTTCTCGCTCGACACGGGGCGCTTGCCGGCCGAGACCTACGCGCTGATGGCGGACGTCGAGGCGCGCTATTCGACCCGACTGAGCGTGTACTGTCCCGATGCCAGCACGGTTGAGGCTTACGTGCGTGATCAGGGTATCAACGGCTTCTACCGCTCGGTCGAGCAGCGCAAGGCGTGTTGTGCCATCCGCAAGGTCGAGCCACTGAAACGGGCGCTGGCCGGACGCGGCGCTTGGATCACCGGCCTGCGAGCGGCCCAATCGACCACGCGCACCGCCCTCGGCCTGCGCGAACAAGACACCACTTTCGGACTGGTGAAGTTCAACCCGCTCGCCGAGTGGTCCGAGGCCGAAGTCTGGGCCTATTTGCGCATTCATAACGTCCCCTACAACGCCCTGCACGATCAGTTCTACCCCAGTATTGGGTGCGCACCGTGCACCCGCGCCGTCGCCGTTGGTGAAGACATCCGCGCGGGCCGCTGGTGGTGGGAAGACCCGGCCCTCAAGGAATGCGGCCTGCATATCAAGACATCATGACCACGCTGACGCCAAGCCCCCTCTCCCACCTCGATTGGCTCGAAGCCGAGGCCATCCACATCTTGCGCGAGGTCGCCGGTCAGTGTGAGCGCCCGGTGCTGCTGTTTTCCGGCGGCAAGGATTCGATTTGCCTGCTGCGGCTGGCCGAAAAGGCGTTCCGCCCAGCGCGATTCCCGTTTCCGCTGATGCACATCGACACCGGTCACAACTACCGTGAAGTGGTCGGACTTCCGCGATAAACGCGCCGCTGAGTTGGGCGAGCGGCTGATTGTGCGTTCGGTCGAGGAGTCCATGACTCGCGGCACGGTGGTTCTGAAGAGCGCGGACGAGCCACGCAACAAGCACCAGTCGGTGACGCTGCTAGAGGCCATCGCCGAGTTCGAGTTCGACTGCTGCATCGGCGGCGCACGGCGCGACGAAGAAAAAGCTCGCGCCAAGGAGCGGATCATGAGTTTCCGCGATGAGTTCGGCCAGTGGGACCCTAAAAATCAGCGCCCCGAGCTGTGGAACCTCTACAACGCGCGGTCACACAAGGGCGAGAACATCCGCGCTTTCCCCATCAGCAACTGGACCGAGATGGACGTCTGGCAGTACATCGAACGCGAAGGCTTGGAGCTGCCGAGCATCTACTTCGCGCACCAGCGCGATGTGGTGCTGCGCGGCGGCGCCATGATGCCAGTGAACGTGCCTTTGGCTGACGGCAGCGTGATCAACGTGCCCAAGGCCGGCGAGACGGTCGAGAACCGCCTGGTGCGCTTCCGCACCGTTGGCGACATCACCTGCACGGCGCCGGTGGAATCCGACGCCGACACGGTGGCCAAGATCGTGCTCGAAACAGCCACCACCACCATCACTGAGCGCGGCGCTACCCGCCTTGACGACCAAACGTCAGAGGCCAGCATGGAGCAACGCAAAAAAGAAGGTTATTTCTAGCCTAAATAAGGGCTTGATCGCTATTTATGAACCCATCTCCCACGCATTCGGACAGCCTGCTGCGCTTCATGACCTGCGGCAGCGTCGACGACGGCAAGAGCACGCTCATCGGGCGATTGCTGTTCGACACCAAGACCATCCTCGCCGACACGCTTAATCAGATCGAGAAGACTTCGAAGAAGCGCGGCATGGAGGCGGTCGACCTGTCACTGCTGACCGATGGTCTGCAGGCTGAGCGGGAACAGGGCATCACCATCGACGTCGCCTACCGCTACTTCAGCACCGGCACGCGCAAGTACATCATCGCTGACAGCCCGGGCCACGAGCAGTACACACGCAACATGGTGACGGCGGCCTCCACCGCCAACCTGGCCATCATCCTCATCGACGCACGTCGCGGCGTGCTGACGCAGACCCGCCGCCACTCGTATCTGGCCAAGCTGGTCGGCATCCCGCATCTGGTCGTCGCCGTCAATAAGATGGACCTGGTCGGCCACGACCAGGCCGTGTTCGACCGCATCTGTGGCGAGTACCGTGCCTTTGCCGACGAAATCGGCCTGGGTGATGTGCGCTTTCATTCCGATGTCCGCGCTGAATGGCGACAACATCGTCGACCGTGGCGAGGCCATGCCCTGGTACAGCGGCCCGACCTTGCTCGACGTGCTCGAGGCCGCCCCGGCGCGCACACTGAGCGGGCTGAGGCGTTTCGCTTCCCGGTGCAGTACGTCTGCCGGCCGCAGGCCTCCGACGATCCCGAGCTGCACGATTACCGCGGCTTCATGGGGCGAGTTGAGTCCGGCGCAGTCAGGGTTGGCGATCGCGTCACCGCCCTGCCCTCCGGTCAGTCGAGTGTGGTCAAACGCATTGAGCTGGGTGCCGTCTCGCTGCCAGAAGCCATCCATGAGCAGTCGGTGTCTCTATTGTTGGAAGACGAGATCGATGTCTCGCGCGGCGACATGCTGGTACCGAGCGACGAGCAGCCGATGGTCACCAAGGAGATCGAGGGCATGGTCTGCTGGTTCTCCGAGACGCCGCTGTCGCCGGCACGCACCTATCTGGTGCGCCACACCACCCGCACCAGCAAGGCCAAGGTCGCTGCCATTGACTACAAAGTCGACGTCAACACGCTCGCGCAGGAGCCGGCCACTGCCTTGGCGATGAACGACATCGCGCGCATTCGCCTGCGCCTGGCGCAGCCGCTGGCGGTCGACCCGTACTCGGACAATCGTGCCACCGGTGCATTCATCGTCATTGACGAGACCACCAACAACACGGTCGGCGCTGGCATGGTCACGGGAGCGGCGCCGCTCTGATGAGGGCGTCCGGGCGTGTCTACCTGGTCGGTGCCGGGCCGGGGGCCCCCGACCTGTTGACGCTGCGCGCTTTGCGCCTGCTTGAGCAGGCCGATGTGGTTCTGACCGACGCTCTGGTGCACCCGGACACGCTCGCTCTGGCGACTCGGGCGACCCTCGTCATGGTCGGGAAGCGGGCTGGTCAGCCTTCACCCAAACAAGCCGAGATCAACCGTCTCCTGGTGGCTGCTGCGCATGAGCATCGCTGCGTTGTTCGTTTGAAAGGGGGCGACCCGATGGTGTTTGGCCGGGCCCAAGAAGAGATCGACGCGTTGATCGCCGCCGATATCGACTTCGAGGTGGTTCCGGGCATCACTGCGGCGCTTGCTGCGAGTGCCGAGCTCCGACAACCGTTGACCCAGCGCGCGCGATCGCGGCATTTCGTTATGGTCACGCCGAAACAGGCCGACGACAGTCCCCCCAACGATTGGGCGCGACCGATTGTCGATGCCGACGCCGCGGCGGTCTATATGGGTGGCGCCGATGTGGCCCACATCGCCCAAGTGCTGCTGGACGCGGGTCGCTCCGCCGACACGCCAGTGGTGCTCGCGCACAAGGTGTCGCTGCCTGACGCCGACTACCGACGCGCGACGCTGGCTGAAGTCGCTTCCGGTACTGTCGCTGCGCCGGTTCCAGTGCTGATCCTGATTGGCGAGACTTTCCGGGTGCCATCATGATCGTCAGTCACGGACTGAGCTTCGAGCAGGCAAGACCCGCGGCGCTCACGGTCGGCAATTTCGACGGTCTGCACCGTGGCCACCAAGCGTTGTTGACCCGCTTGCATGAGATGGCTGCTGCGGCTCAACTGCACACGGTTGTGCTGACTTTTGAGCCCCATCCACGCGAGTTTTTTACGCCGGACCAGGCGCCGACCCGCCTCACCAGTCTGCGTGAAAAGATCGAGTTGTTGGAGAGCCTCGCCATTGACCGCGTCCATGTCTTGCATTTCGACGCTGAACTGGCGGCGATGACCGCTGATCGCTTCGTCGAGGCGGTGCTGGTGGCCGGGTTGCAAGCCCGCTCCGTCTTGATCGGCGACGATTTTCGCTACGGTGCCCAGCGCACTGGCGACTTCGACCATCTGAGTGCCGCGGGTGCGCGTCTGGGTTTTGTCGCGACGCAGATGGACACGGTGGCGCTCGACGGACAGCGCGCTTCGAGCACGGCGGTGCGGCAGGCTTTGGCGGCCGGCGACATGGCTGTCGCCCGTTCACTACTGGGGCGCTGGTACAGCATCAGCGGACGCGTGGTGCATGGCGCGCAGCGCGGCCGCACGCTCGGATTTCCGACGGCGAATGTCGAGGTGAGGCACAACCGCCCTCCCTGCAGTGGCGTTTTTGCCGTGCGCGTCCATGGACTGGCTGACGGCCCGCGTCAGGGCGTGGCCAACCTCGGCTACAAACCGACAGTGGCCGCCGATGCGCCGCTGACACTGGAAACACACGTATTCGACTGGCACGGCGACCTTTATAATCAGCATCTTCGCGTCGAGCTGCTGCATCGCATCCGCGCCGAGCAGCGCTTCGAGTCGATCGACGCCCTGCGGACGCAAATTACTGCGGACTGCCAAGCCGCCCGCCAGTTCTTCGTTAGTAAGTCAATTTGAATCAAATGGATACAGGATCTACTGAATGAGTGCAGTCAAGAAAGCGGTGCTCGCCTACTCGGGCGGCCTCGACACCTCGGTCATCCTCAAGTGGTTGCAAGACACTTACCAGTGCGAGGTGGTCACCTTCACCGCCGACCTCGGCCAGGGCGAGGAGCTCGAGCCAGCGCGTGCCAAGGCACTCAAGTTCGGCATCAAGCCTGAACACATTTTATCGACGATCTGCGCGAGGAGTTTGTCCGCGACTTCGTCTTCCCGATGTTCCGCGCCAACACCATTTACGAGGGCGAGTACCTGCTTGGCACCTCGATCGCGCGGCCGCTGATTGCCAAGCGGCAGATCGAGATCGCCCGCCAGACCGGCGCCGATGCCGTGAGCCACGGCGCCACCGGCAAGGGCAACGACCAGGTGCGTTTTGAGTTGGGCTACTACGCGCTCGAACCGAACATCAAGGTGATCGCGCCGTGGCGCGAGTGGGACCTCCTGTCCCGCGAAAAACTGCTCGCCTACGCCGAAAAACACGGCATCCCGATCGAGATGAAGCACAAGCAAGGTGGTAGCCCCTACTCCATGGACGCCAACCTGCTGCACATCAGTTTCGAGGGCCGTCACCTGGAAGATCCGGCGGCTGAAGCGGAAGAGAGCATGTGGCGCTGGACGGTGAGCCCGGAAGCGGCGCCGGACGCGGCTGAATATGTCGATCTGGCGTTCGAGCATGGCGATCTGGTGTCGATCAATGGCACCGCGATGGCGCCGCACGAACTCCTCGCCAAGCTCAACGAACTCGGCGGCAAGCACGGCATCGGCCGGCTGGACCTGGTCGAAAACCGCTATGTCGGCATGAAGTCGCGGGGCTGCTACGAGACGCCAGGCGGCACCATCCTGCTGCGCGCACACCGCGCCATCGAGTCGGTGACGCTGGACCGCGAGGTCGCCCACCTGAAAGATGATCTGATGCCTCGCTACGCCAGCTTGATCTACACCGGCTACTGGTGGAGCCCGGAGCGGCGGGCCTTGCAGGCACTGATCGACCACACTCAGCACGCAGTCAACGGCTGGGTGCGGATCAAGCTATACAAAGGCAACGTGACGGTAGTCAGTCGCGATTCGAAGACCGACACGCTGTTCGACCCGACCATCGCCACCTTCGAGGACGACGCCGGCGCCTACGATCAGAAGGATGCCGCCGGCTTCATCAAGCTCAACGCGTTGCGCATGCGCATCGCCGAGAACGCGCGCCGCAAGCGCAGCTGACGCCGCACGACCATGCAGGAAACCGTGTTGGGCATGCCCCTGGCCGATTTCGAGAACCTCCTCACCGAGGTTCTGGTGGCCGGCTTGATCGTCTACATGTTCTACATCATCTGGAAGATCGGCAAACACTCCAAAGCCGGACGATTCGGCATGGGCGTGCTGTTTGTGGTGCTGGGCCTTGGCATGCTCGGTGTCATCGTCAAACCCATCATCGCCAAGGTGCTAGGCATCCACTGAAACCCACTCAATCGCATCGTAGGGACCCGCCATGAGCCAATTCAACAACGTCACCGTCGACAAAGCCGCCAATGTGTATTTCGACGGCAAATGCGTCAGCCACACCATCCATTTGCCGGATGGCAGCCGCAAGAGCGTCGGCGTTATCCTGCCCGCGACGCTGACCTTCAACACCGGTGCACCGGAAGTCATGGAAGGTGTGGCCGGCGAATGTCGCGTGCGCCTCAAGGGCGAGACCGCTTGGAGCACCTATGGCGCAGGCCAGTCGTTTGAGGTGCCCGGTCATTCCAGCTTCGACATCGAAGTGGCTCCGGGTGGTGCCTACCACTACGTCTGCCATTTCGGCTGAGGAGATTGCTATGCCCTCATTTGACGTTGTTTCAGAGGTTGACAAGGTGGAGTTGCGCAACGCGGTTGAGCAAGCCAACAAAGAGGTCTCCGGCCGCTTCGATTTCAAGGGCTCCGATGCCCGCATCGAGCAGGCCGAGTACACCCTCACTGTCTACGCCGACGACGAGTTCAAGCTCGATCAGGTCTACGACATCCTCGTGGGCAAGTTCGCCAAGCGCAACATCGACGTGCGCTGTGTTGAGCGCAAGGACATCGAAAAAGTCAGCGGCAACACCGTCAAGCAGGCGATCGAGGTCAAGACCGGACTGGAGACCGAACTGGCCAAACGGGTGGTCAAGCTGATCAAGGACAGCAAGCTTAAGGTCACGGCCGCGATTCAAGGCGAGTCGGTACGGGTGACAGGTGCCAAGCGCGACATACTCCAGGAGACCATTGCGCTGCTGAAGAAGCAGGTGACCGATTTCCCGCTGCAGTACGACAACTTCCGCGAATAAGCGGCGCTACGGAATATGGGCGTGACGCCAGCTCAGGCGCGTCGCGCTTTGTACACCGGTGGCCTGCCGATCGACTCGCCACACCGACTCGAGGCTCAGCAGGGCCCGGCCGTCGCTGGCAGAGCCCGCCACGAGACGCACGTATCGACAGCTCGCTGCTGGACTGCGGCAGTCGTTCAGCACGCCCGCCGCGACCTCGCCCAAGAGCTCGACCCAATACCCCGCGACCCAGCCGTTGCCCAGACCCACATCGACCGATTGGTGCTGCGTTCCGCTGCTCCAATCGTAGCCACGTGCAACGGGGGCCCGGCGGTTGGCGCACAGGCCCTGAGCACAACCGGTCGCTGGAAACGCCAGAGTCGATAACAGACGTTGTGCGGCGACTTGTTGCGCGCGCTCAGCAATGCTCGCGAGTTGTACCCGCCGCTGGCCGGCATTGGCACCGCGCAATTCGGCACCGGCAGTCTGCAGCCCACTCAACGCCGCTAGACTCGCCCCTGCGGCAAACAGGCACACCAATGGCATGGCGAATCCACCAGCGGCGTCCGACGTCATGAGGGCGCATTTCGCAGTCTGAAGACGCCCACCCAGAGGCGAGGATCGGCCGATCGCGATCCCGAAGTGTCACTCGGACACGCATTGCGAGCACCCTGTAGCACGAGGCAGACCTCGACCAGACGCACGCGCCCCCAATCGGTGACTGCAGCTGGCCTAAGCCAGCGGGTGTCGCCGTCGAGCCGAAGCCTCAGCCAGAGCCCCAGCACCTGCGTAGCGACCGGCTGGGCCGTCGCGGGTCCACTGTTGTCCGGGTCACACATCAGAGATGGACCGCCCGTAGCCGTCAGCGACACGTAGATGAGGTTGTCCTGGGTGAGCGCCGCCGGGTTGCGCGCGGCGTCGTAGTAGGCAACGCCAGATACCTTGGAGTTGCCGAGGCAGTCGGTCTGGCTCTCGTGCCGCAGTCGCAGGCGATCGCCAGCGCTGCCGGCGCTGTCAGCGCTCAGTGGTACGGGTAGGGCCGGAGTGACCGGGTGGCTTGCGTCCACCGTTGTCGGTGGTGTCAGCGCCCCCGCCTGCCGGACCTGTTCACCAAGCCACTGCACAGCGAACGCCCCCGACGACTGCACCGCCGAGCGCGACTCGACCTCAGTCGTTGCCAAAACCACATGCGACAGCCCCGCCGAACCCGCGGCCGCGACGGTTCCGGCAAGACTCATGGCGATGCAGAACTCGGCCAGACTGCTCACGGCGACACCCACACGCGCAGGCAATGCGCGCCCGGACACTCGCTGCCACCGCTCAGAGCTCCGGACCAGGCGACGTCGATGCGCAATTGCGTGCCGAGCGTCGTCACCTGACCGTTGCCACTCGGCAAAGCCGTCGACACCCGCGACCCCCAGGTCGACGCGTCGAAGCCGCTGCCGGCAAGCCCATCTGCCGCTTCGCCGGCCAGTTGCACGGCGATGTCGTGCTGTGCCGAAGCTGCGGTCATGCGCAGCGCATTGCCGCTCGCGCCCAAACCGCCGCCGAGCACTAAAGCCAAGAGGCCTGATGCGATCGCCACTTCAAGGCAACTCAGTCCAGTCGCGGGCCGCGATGCGGGTGACTTCACGAACAAGCCCCGCCGACACTGCTTCGCAACGGCCGCTCGCGGCAAGCGTGATCGTGCGGCCTTGAGCGCCAGTGGCGCACACCAACCAGCTGCCGCTGGCAAACCCCCCGCTGGCCAGGATCGCAAAACCGCGTTCATTGAATTGCAGACCAGCGCTGAGGTTGCTGGTGTTGGTCTCGATGCGCACGCGTGACGGCAGCGATGACGCGACTTGCAGCGTCTGCCAGCCCGAGGCCGATTGTTTTTGGCTGAGCCAGCCCGCAGACCAGTCGCGCTGAGTCTCGCAGGCCATACGGTCGATCGTCGGGCAAAGGCGTACCACTTGCCCACCGGCCAAGGCCAGCCGTCGTGCGGCAGTCAATTCGCCACGCAAGCGCTCGGCGGCGACCAGCACACGACGCTCAGCCAGCCAGCCGCTCCAATCCGGCAATGCAAGCGCCACAACGATGCTGGCTATACTAAGGCTCGCTAGCAGCTCGACAAGCGTATGGCCTGCCGATACGGTTTGCAGCGCCGCCGCTTCGTGGTTGGCAGTCCTCCGAAACATTACGCTCCACCCTTTCCATCCGTCATGTCTGCGATTCTCCGCACGTCGCACCGGCCGCACATCGGTCAAGCGGCTGATTCATGAGCCGCCCCTCGATTGCCGTGGTCGGCGGGGGGGTCATCGGCCTCTCGACCGCTCTGGCGCTGGCCGATCGTGGCGTTTGCGTCACCGTGTTCGAGCCCGGGGATGCGGGGGCACAGTCGTCGTGGGCGGGTGCTGGCATCCTGTTTCCCCTGCTGCCGTGGGATTACGACGACGCGGTCAATCGCTGGTGCGAGGCCGGCATTGCTGCGCACCCGGCCTGGCTGCAGCGCTTGCAACGCGACAGTGGCATCGATCCCGAACATCGCGCGTCCGGGATGCGGATTGTCGGCGGCGCCAAGGGCCGTGCTTTGGAGTGGCTCGCCAACCGGCGGGTCGCCCACCAGTCACTGGCCAACGGCGATCTGTTGCTGCCCGAGGTGACGCAAGTGCGCAATCCGCGCTTGATCCGTGCGCTGCTTGCCAGCTGCCAGCGCGCCGGAGTGCTGGTTCGCGAGCGCTGCCCAGCGGCGGCGCTCACCGACGATGGCGAGCGCGTCACTGGTGTTCGTCTGGCCGAAGGCGAATTGGCCTTCGATGCAGTGGTCGTGGCCGCAGGTGCCTGGTCGGCGCGACTCGCACGGCTCGCCGAGGATCGCGTGTGGCCCGTACGCGGTCAGATGTTGGCTGTGCAAGCTGACCCGATTGCGCCGACCATCGTCTACGAGGATGGTCGCTACCTGGTTCCGCGCAGTGACGGTGTCGTGCTGATCGGCAGCACGCTGGAGACTGTCGGGTTCGACGTTGGCACGACCGCAGAGGCAAAGACCGCTCTTCTGAACTGGGCGACCGCGGTTGAACCAGCCCTCGCACATGCGCCGCTGATCCGGCATTGGGCCGGTTTACGGCCGGGCAGCGTCGCCAACCACCCGCTGGTCGGGCCGCATCCCGATTGGCCGGGCTTGTGGCTCAATTGCGGCCATTTCCGCTACGGGCTGACGATGGCGCCCGCCTGCGCCCACGAACTCGCTGAGTTGCTGCTGGCAGCGCATGAGCACGCTTACAAAAGCTGACGCCAAGGCTTGCCCCGGGGTCCGATTAATGGGACTATCGCCGCCCTTCTTTGGTTTACTTCAGGACGATCGGCACCATGTCGGATCTGGGGCGGACTTTACTTCTGCAACCCTCTGCGACCCAGCTGGAGGTCGACTGGTACGTCGACCCTAGCATCCACCAGCGCGAACTCGAACGCCTGTTCCGCGGAGGCCCGAACTACGTCGGCCACCGTTTGATGGTGCCCGAACCGGGCGACTTTTACGTGCTTGATCACGTTGGGCGCGGACAGATGTTGGTCAACAACCAACGGGGCATCGAGCTGATGTCCAACGTTTGCCGCCATCGCCAGGCCGAGATGCTGCGCGGTCGGGGCAATGCCAGCCATATCGTCTGCCCCCTGCATCGCTGGACCTACGACCTGCAGGGCGAGTTGCTGGGCGCGCCGCAGTTCGCCGACAAGCCCTGCCTGCACCTGGAGAGCCAAGCCTTGAGCGAGTGGCACGGTCTGCTGTTCGCTGGACCACGAGCGATCGCGGCGGAGCTGGCCGATATGGGCGCTGCACACGCCTTCAACTTTGACGGATACGTGCTGGACCATGTTGAAGTGACCCCCTATCCGGTCAACTGGAAGACCTTTATCGAGGTCTATCTGGAGGATTACCACGTCGCGCCGGCACACCCCGGACTCGCCGGATTTGTCGATTGCGATCGACTGCAGTGGGAGTTCGGTGCCAATTTCAGCGTGCAGACTGTGGGCATCCAACGCGATCTGGAGCGTCCAGGCAGTGCGGTCTACCGGCGTTGGCACGAGCAAGTGCTGGCCGCCAACGGTGGGCAGGTGCCGCCCTACGGTGCAGTCTGGTTGACGGTCTATCCGAACCTGATGGTCGAGTGGTACCCGCACGTGCTGGTGGTGAGCCAGATCGTGCCGGACGGCCCCCTCGCCTGCCGCAATGTCGTCGAGTTCTATTACCCGGAAGAGATTGCTGCGTTTGAGCGAGATTTCGTAGAAGCCGAGCGCGCGGCCTATCGCGAAACCGCTCGCGAAGACGAGGACATCTGCATCCGCATGGACCGCGGTCGTCGTGCGCTGCATGCCCGAGGCATCTCGGAGGTCGGACCCTACCAGTCGCCGCTGGAAGACGGCATGGTCCACTTCCACGAATACCTGCGGCGCGAGCTGGCCTGATTGGCTTCGGCCTGGATGTTGCTCGCCGGGGCGCTGTTTGCCCTGATGGGACTGTGCGTCAAGTTGGGCGCGGAGCACTTCAGCCAGACTGAGCTTGTGTTCTACCGCTCGTTCATTGGTCTGCTGGTCTTGCTGCCCCTGCTGGCACGGCCACGCGCCTTGCTCACGCTGCACTGGCGTGGGCACCTTCTGCGCGGCGTCTCGGGCGGGACGGCACTGTGGCTGTATTTCTACGCCATTGCCCATTTGCCACTTGCGACCGCAGTCAGCCTCAACTACACCTCGCCCCTGTTCCTCGCAGCTTTGGGCTTGCGGCATTTGCGCGAGACGGCGACACCGCGCCTTTGGCTTGCCCTCTTGCTGGGCTTCGTCGGAGTGCTCGTGTTGTTGCAGCCGGTGCTGCGCCCGGAAAATGCCCTCTCCGCTGCGGCGGGTCTGCTGTCAGGTTTCCTGGCGAGTCTCGCTTACGTGAACGTCCGCCGACTTGGCCAGCAGGGTGAGCCCGAGTGGCGCGTGGTGTTCTACTTTTCCTGTGTGTGCAGTGCTGCGTTCGGAGTGCTGGCACTGCAGGAGGGGCTCGCCCCGGTAGGGACCGAACAGTGGCCACTCTTGCTCGGGCTGGGCCTCTCGGCCACGCTGGCGCAGTTGGCGATGACCCGTGCCTATGGCCAAGGGCGTACGCTGGTCGCTGCGAGCCTGTCATACTCGACGCTGGTGTTTTCGGCGGCACTGAGCGCGTGGCAGCTCGGTGAACATCCGCCGCCGCTCGCCATTGCTGGGATGGCGTTGATCGTGCTGGCAGGTGTTCTGAGTATGACTGCCCGACCGGCTGTTGCCGAACCGAATCCCTTGCAGGAGCCCGCATGAATCTCGCCCCCCTGATCTCCCCGACCGACCTTGATGCGCTGCGCCAACAAGCGGATGTGGTGGTTGTCGATGTCCGGCACGACCTGATGCAGCCTGCCGCCGGACGCGCAGCGTGGCAGACGGGGCACATTCCCGGCGCGATCCACCTGCACCTGGACGACGATCTCTCAGGCCCGAAAACGGGACAAAACGGCCGTCATCCGCTGCCCGATCCGTCGACATTGGCTGAACGGCTGGGTCGCATCGGCATCGGCGATGGCAGCCGCGTCATCGCCTACGACGATGCCGGTGGCGCATTCGCTGCGCGTCTGTGGTGGCTGCTGCGCTGGCTGGGGCACGATGCCGTGGCAGTGCTCGACGGCGGCTGGCAGGCTTGGCTCGCGGCCGGATTGCCAGTCAGTACTGTGCCAGCGTCGGCGCGGGCGTCGCAGATATTGGTGGCGCGACCACATACCGATTGGGTGGTCGGCGTCGACAGCGTGGCGAATGGTCTTGCCGACGGTTCGCAGCTGGTGCTGGATGCACGCGCCCCCGAACGTTTTCGCGGTGAGGTGGAGCCGATTGACCCGGTCGCCGGGCATATCCCGGGCGCTTGCAACCGCTTCCATCGCAACAACCTCGCTGCCGACGGGGGATTCAAGGATCCGGCGACCCTGCGGGCTGAGTTCCTTGAGGTGTTGAACGGCCGTTCTGCGGACAAACTGATCTGTCAGTGTGGCTCGGGTGTCACCGCGTGCCACAACTTGCTGGCGCTTGCAGTCGCTGGCCTTGAGGGCGCACGGCTCTATCCCGGATCGTGGAGCGAATGGTGCAGCGACCC
>RFMI01000089.1 GCA_009927815.1 Betaproteobacteria bacterium
CCGTGTGAAGGCAGTGCTCTACCGCTGAGCTAACCGCCCGGAAGAGGGCCTGAATTCTATTCGCAGGCCGGCGAGAGGTCAATTTGGCGGGCTTGACCGGTCGAGAGAACCCAGCAGACGTGGGTTGGGAGAGTGCGTTGGGTTTCTCGCAGCCTGCTGGCGGAACCGCAAGCGATTGTCATTGCCTTAGCAGCGGGAGTTGCGCCGACAGGGGCTATGGTAGCCGCTTTCCTCCAAGTGCTAGTGTTACCGAGAGGTGTTCATGATTCGCATCACGTATCTCAGCGAGGAAAGCACGCCCTGGACACCCAGGATGCTTCTTGACCTGCTGCGTCAGTGTCACCTGAATAACCCCGATCTCGGCCTCACCGGGCTGCTGGTCCACGGCAACGGGTCGTTTCTGCAGACCATCGAAGGCGATGACGACGCAGTTGATACCCTGGTAGCCAAGATCGCCCGCGACCCGCGCCACAAGAACTTTCGCATCCTCCGCCGCGAAGTCATCCAGCGGCGCTTGTATGGCGGTTGGAGCATGGGCTTTCAGCGTCTCAGTGAGGAGATGCTGAAAGACGTTCCCGAACTCGAGAACTTCGTCCTCGACGACTTCAATCCTGAATACTTGAGTGAGAACCCGGTGGCGGTCGAGAGTCTGTTGCAGAAGCATCGCTCGCAACACTGGGACCCTCTGCTGCGCGAGCTGGATGCCCGGGATAACTTCATCATCGAACTGCGCAACGCGCTTGCGGGGGCCCGTCAGCGCAACGAGATGGCCGGCCTGCTGATTGAGTCGGTGATCGAGTCGGCCTCAAACGGCGGCTTGGACCCTGCTCACGTCGAGCTTTGCCGCGCGATACTCGCCTCCCTGCGCTCGCCGCTCGCCCCCGACCTCGCCGGTTTAACGGACGCTCTCTGAGACCATGGCCGCCATTTTTCTCGCCGCTGCGTTGGGGGTCATGCTGTTCTCCAGTGCACTGCTCGCCCCACTGATCTTCGCCAAGCTCAGCCCTGATGCAGCCGGGCCTCTCTTGCGCGCCTTCTGGCCGCGCTATTACGCGGTCAATGGTGGTTTGGCGTTACTGGCGGCGGTTCTCGCCTCGCAAGGCTACGTGGCGCTGCTCGCAGCGTCCGTAGTGGTGATGATGGGAGTGTCGCTGGCAGCCACGCCCGCGCTCAACCGCGCTCGCGACGAAGGTAGGCATGCGGCCTTCTCGTTCGGACACCGCGCCGTGGTTGTCATTAACCTGTTCGCACTGGTCACGCTGGGCTGGGCGGTCTGGCAGTCCTTGCAGGGCTGATACAGGATGCTTGAGGCGGCATTGCGTAGCCTCATCCGGCGGAGCGTCGGCCATCGTGGCCCACCTGTAGCTTTTCTGGAGCCACCCGGCGACCCCGGTCTTTTCGGTCCCGATTCAGCGATCTGGGAGATCCACGCCGACTTTGTCTCGATGATGGTCGGCGGCATGCGCGCCTTGATGCTGCAAGCCCTGCACCCGCGGGCCCTGGCCGGCGTGTGGGACCACTCGGACTTTCGCAAGGACCTCTCGGGGCGCCTTTCGCGCACTGCCTACTTTATCGCCGCAACCACCTACGGCAGCCAGTCTATGGCAGAGGCCGCAATTAGGCGGGTGCGGGCCATCCACGCCGAAGTGCAGGGTATCGATGAGGCTGGACGGCCATACCGTGCCGACGAGCCGGAGCTGCTGGAGTGGGTGCACCTGACCGAGTCCTGGAGCTTCCTGAGCTCGTATCAGCGCTTTGCCCGCCCCGACCTGCCGCAAGAGATACAAGACCAGTACTTTGCCGAGATGGCGAGCCTGAGCCAGCGACTCGGCGCCACCGCGCTGCCAGACACCCGCGCTGGCGTCGAGCAGCGCATGTCAGATCTGCTGCCGCAGCTGGCCTACAGCGCGCGTGCTCGTACGGTGATGGGCCTCTTGCACGATGTTCCGGTGGAACCCGAGAAAAAGCCCCTGATGCGCCTGCTGCATGCAGCGGCAGAGGTCGAGCTCCCAGAGTGGGCGCGCGACTTGATGGGCCTGCCGGCGCCCGGCTTTTTGCGGCGCGAGGCCATCACCTCGAGCGTCAGCCTGCTGGCTATCCCGATTCGCGCGGCGCTCAACGATGGCGTGGCCGCACATGCCCGGCGCCGCGTGGCTAATCGACCGGCCTGATCGATCGGTTTTGCCCGTGCCAGCCCGCACCAGCCTATCGACGGCGCCTCCGGCAACCGACGAGCCGTCCGCTATGCGCAACACAGCGACCCACCCCGATCGGGAGCTATCTTCCGAGGAATCGCTGTCTCGTAGACATCGGGCAGGTCAGTGTCTTTGCGCACGCTGTCGGGCAACCCGACGCTATCCGTCCGACACACCTGACGGCAGACCCTGCACAGTGCTTTGAAAGTGCCCTGAGCAGGCCCTGGGCAGCACCGGGGCCTGGATTTGGACTGGCCTTGGTGCAGCGAAGACTTCGCGCACAACCAAAGGCTTGTAGTAAGGGAAATTTATACTACTTGGGGTTCGCGTTTTTGGTCACTTCGGCGCGTAAGCCGTTGATCAAATTGGCGAATTTGCTCATGTGCGACGACATTTTTTGCCAACCGACATCGTGTGAAGGCAGTGCTCTACCGCTGAGCTAACCGCCCGGAAGAGAGCGCGGATTCTATTCGCAGGCTAGCGAGAGGTCAATTTCCCGTGCGAATTAGGGCATTTGAGATGTCCATGGTGACTGTCTCTCATGCAGCCGTCACGCGGTGTAACTTGTGCACTTGTCGGGTGTCCATGTGACTACAAGAAACGGGGTAGACCCGGTCGTAAGTTTGGAGGAGGGCGTAGCGGCAGTTGCCGCTTTGAGGCCTCCTGGTGTCAGAGCTCTTAGTTCGACGTGAAATCTTCGCCAAGCCACGTTTGCCGGTGGTCGACGTCCTGCGTGTGCTGGCCGCGAATTTGATCGTTCTTCATCACTTCGTCGCTTATGGGCCTCTTGCCCGGGCGCTCGAGGCGCGTTTGCCCCAATTGGTCACTTGGCTTTTCGAATACGGCCGAATGGCGGTTTACGTGTTTCTGGTGGTGGCCGGCTTCATGTCGGCGCGTGCCTTTGTCGAATGGTCCGGTAGCCCCGTGGTACCAGCGTTACGCCTTATCTGGCGGCGGTACCTGCGGTTGGTTCTGCCCTTGTCGGCCGCGCTGCTGCTGGCTATTGCAGCTGCAGCGTTGGCGCGGCATTGGTCCGCAGAAGACTTCATTCCCCGTCCGCCTAACCTGGCTCAGTTTCTGGCCCATGTCGCGCTGCTCCAGGGGGTGCTTGGTGTCGATTCGCTGGTACTGGCGTCTGGTACGTTGCCATCGAACTGCAACTCTTCGCGCTGATGCTGTTGCTGCTTAAAGTTCAAACTGGGCTGCCGCGGCGCAGTCTCCCAGTGTTCCTGATCACCTTGGCGATGCTAGCCAGCTGGATCTGGTTTAGCCGAAGGCCGGAGCTCGACAACTGGGCGGTGTATTTCTTTGGTGCCTATGCGCTTGGCATACTTGCCTGGTGGGCAGGATGTGCGCACTTCAACTGGCAGCGATTCGCTTGGGTGCTTATCGTTGCTGTCACCACGCTGGTTTTGGTTCACGATTTCCGCTGGCGCATGCTTGTGGCGCTGCTGACTGCCGTCACGCTCGCGCGGTATGGCCTGCGCCAGTGGCCTGACCAAGCTTGGGCGGTCACATTTGCGCGGTGGCTTGGGGAGCGCTGCTATGCGGTGTTCCTGGTTCATTTTTCAGTGTTGTTGGGGCTAAACGCGCTGATCGATCATTGGCCAAGCTTCGCCGCCACCCATCCCCTGCGACTGCTTGCTGCTGGCTGGTTGGGCAGCATCGCGTTGGGATGGGCTTTCCATCAGTGGGTCGAGGTGCCGTCGATGCGCCTCATCCAGAACGGGCTGCCGGTGTTGGGCATGCGCCGGTTGTGGGTTGCCATCCGCATCGGCGGATGAATACCGTCATGCTTCCTGTCTAGAATCCGGTTCAGCGGGCTGGACACGCCGGAGGTTCGGCCCTGCAGACCAGGATCCGGTACAGGGGGAGTGTGATGAGCAGTCAGGGTATGGCAAGTGCAGCGTCCACGCAGAGCTTTGACTACGACCTGGTGGTGATCGGATCGGGTCCGTCCGGTCAGCGCGCGGCCATCCAATCGGCCAAGCTGGGCAAGCGCGTCGCGGTGATCGAGCGTGCCCGTTCGATTGGCGGTGTCTGTGTGCACACCGGCACCATTCCGTCCAAGACCTTCCGCGAGGCGGTGATGCACCTGTCCGGATTCCGCGAGCGCGGCATCTACGGCGCGTCCTACCGGGTCAAACAGGACATCGCTATCGACGACCTGCTGCAGCGGGTCAATCACGTCGTCGCCAACGAGGTCGACGTGATCCGCAGCCAAATGTCACGTAACCGCGTTGAGCTGCTGGAAGGCTCGGCGCGCTTTGTCGACGCGCACACGGTCGAGGTCAGCTCACCCACGGGCTCCGGCACGCGGCTGATCAGCACGGCGCGAATCGTCATCGCCTGCGGGACCGAAGCTGGTCGCGACGATCACATCCCGTTTGATGGCCAGCGCATCTTCACCAGCGACGACGTCCTCGGACTCAAGTTTCTCCCGCGCTCGATGATTGTGGTCGGCGCCGGCGTGATCGGCGTCGAGTACGCCACCATGTTTGCTGCGCTTGGCGTACGCGTCACCATTGTGGATAAGCGCCCGGTGCTGCTGCCCTTCCTCGACAACGAGGTGTCGACCGCGCTGACCTACATCGCCCAGCAGCACAATGTGCTGATGCGGCTGGGCGAGGAGGTGGCCGATATCGAGCTGCTCACCGACGCCAGCAAGCCGGTGGAGGTGCGGCTCAAGAGCGGCAAAGTGCTGCACGCCGAGGCCGCGCTGTATTCCATCGGCCGCGTCGGCGCAACTGCGCGCCTGGATTTGCAGAACGCCGGTGTTGCAGTTGACGACCGCAGCCGTGTGCCGGTCAATCACAACTTCCAGAGCAATGTCGAGCACATCTACGCGGTGGGTGACGTTATCGGTTTCCCGTCGCTGGCCTCGACTTCGTACGAACAGGGCAGGGCGGCGGCGCGCCACGCCTTCGGTCTGCTCAAGGAAGACGCCGACGCCAGCATCCGCCTGTTCCCCTACGGCATCTACACCGTCCCCGAGATCTCGACCATCGGCAAGAGCGAGGATGAGCTGACGCAAGCCGGAACGCCCTACGAAGTCGGCAAGGCCCATTACCGCGAGATCGCGCGCGGGCAGATCCTAGGCGACCGCACCGGCTTGCTCAAGTTGGTGTTCAACCCAGAGGACAAGACCCTGCTGGGCGTGCACATCATCGGCGAGCAAGCCAGCGAACTGATCCACATCGGTCAGGCCGTGATGGCTCTGGGTGGCACCATCGATTACTTCGTCGATGCCGTGTTCAACTTTCCGACCCTCGGCGAGTGCTACAAGACGGCCGCGTTGGATGGGCTCAACCGGATG
>RFMI01000015.1 GCA_009927815.1 Betaproteobacteria bacterium
TGGTGGGCGGTACTGGGATCGAACCAGTGACCCCTGCCGTGTGAAGGCAGTGCTCTACCGCTGAGCTAACCGCCCGGAAGAGAGGGCGGATTGTAGGTTTAACCGTCTTGCAGGTCAATTTTGCGGTGCCAATTCCTGGGGATGGCTGCACCAAGCGACCATTCGCACTATGCCTCGAGTGCCAGTGTCTCAAGAGCTGACCCAAGGGGGTATTCGCGGCCAAATCCCCGCATAGCGGCCCGGATCATGGGTTCCCCAAAAAAGACCACGACCCTCGCTTTTTTTGACAGGCTTGGGTTGGCCCGCGCGTGTCAGCGCCGGTCAACCCTTTCCCTACGATCCAAAGGAGGAGCCCTATGGCTGACCTGCTAGAGATGTCCTGCGCCTGTGGTTACCGTGCACAAGTGCGCGCCGGAGGTTTGATGCGCAGTTTCGAGCAAGAGTCTTGGTGGCCGTTCAATTGCAAGAAGTGCGGCGTGGTCAACATCAATTGGCGCAACGACGTTCGATGCCCAAGCTGCGCAACTACTGATGTGACGCCGTACGGACAAGCGCCGGTCTCGTTGGACCAAACCTCCGAGGCCACCTACGTGCAAGCCTGGAATTACAAGGCTTCCAAGTCGGGCCACCTGTGTCCCAGATGCGGCGACTACTCGTTGAAGTTCAATCGCGAGAGGTTCTGGGTGCTTGCTGACTGAGCGCTTTCACGTCAGGCCAGATAAAAAATCTCTGGGTGGGCTCATCTAATGAGCCTCTTGGGTGCAACGATGGATTCTCCAGACAGTCTTCTCAATGTCGCTTGGCAGAGGGTATCCATCACTTGCAGCCGCCGTCAGTTGTAACCAAACATCTTCGACAATAATGACAACGGTATTGGATATCAGCCGGCTAGACGGCGATGAGAACCACGAGGAGTGCCGTGACAGCTCGGCCGCTGACCAAATCACGCTTTAAGTTGGCGTTGGCCTGTCCGACCCAGCTTTATTACTCGGCGCATCGCGAGTATGTCGATCGCAACGCTGACAACGACTTCCTGAAAGCCTTGGCTGACGGCGGATATCAGGTCGGCGAAATGGCTAAGTTCCTCTTTCACCCCGACCCGGCAGGTGCCGGCATCACCGTAGAGAGTCTCGATAACGCTGAGGCCTGGACGGAGACGCGATCCCGATTGAGCCCTGCGTTCGCCCCAGGCGCCACCGAGCCGGTGGTGATTGCTGAGGCAGCACTTGCAAGCGGCGACTTGCTCGTTCGGGTAGACATCCTCCGGGTCGATCCAGCCTCAAAGGTGCTCGAGGTCATTGAGGTCAAGTCGAAGTCGGTGGGCCAGGAGGAGATTGCAAGAGAATTCCGCAATTCCAGCGGCTTCGATCCCGACTGGGCGCCTTATCTGTACGACATTGCCTTTCAGCATCTGGTGGCTGAGCGGGTTCTTGAAGACTTATCGTTGAAGACGTGGAAGGTCCTGCCCAAGCTGGTTCTGATCGACCGCGACGCAATTGTCCGGGCCGATGGCCTTCACCAGAAATTCGGTGTCTCGGGCATCTGGGACGAGGCGCGTAAACGTCACCGTATCAAGGTTTCGACCCCGGCCGGTCTGACGGCTGATCAGCTCGACCTGGGCCTGTTGCGGGTCGTCGAGGTTGGCGCAATCGTCGCCGAACTTGAGCGGCAACCAGTGTCTAGCCCGAATGCGCCGCTTGAACACTGCGCATCGCTTGCGGATTTTGTGGCGTGGGCATCTGGCCTCCAGCGCAGCGGCGAGCGCTTCTTTTATTCGGTATCCAAGGCCTGCAAAAAATGTCCTTACCGGGCGCACCCTGGTGAGGACGGCAATAGCGGTGTCCACGAGTGTTTTAAAGAGGCCGTGCGCTTAGGCGTGTTGTCGAGTGCGCAGAATGTTGGTGACCGGTCGACCGCATTGAGCATCGACCTGTGGGGCGGCAGAGCCGGGTCGCAAAGCATCGCTGATCGTGTGCTGTCGATTGGCCGTGCCGCGCTGACTGACATTGTCGACGAAGACATCAGGCCCAAAACCTTCAATCGCACCGAAGTCGGTCTCCATGCATTTGAACGTCGCGTCGCGCAGATCCGATTGGCTAAGCCCGGTAGCGCGCCATTCGAGCTAAATGAGGACGCCCTGTCCGAGATAGATGAATGGCAATGGCCGCTGCATATGATCGATTTTGAGACCACGGCACCGGCGATCCCATTTTTTGCCGGCATGCGGCCTTACCAGACGGTGGCCTTCCAGTTTTCACATCACGTGATGGAGCGCGACTCTGGCGGGGGCATCAGCATCCGTCATGCCAACCAATGGATTAGCACGCAGGCCGGTTGCGACCCAAGCATCGAATTCGTGCGGGAGCTGAAGCGCGCTCTGATGCCGGAGGGGGTTCTGGAAGGCACGGTGTTCCGGTATCACAACCACGAGAACACAGTGCTTCGCAGTTTGCGCCACAGAATCGTCGAGACTGACGTGGCTGATGCCGATGAGTTGGTCGATTTCATCGACTTGATCACCCACAGCACGGGGAAGGGCGGTGAGGGCCACGTTGGCGAGAAGGACATGGTTGATCTGCACTCGCTCGTTCGCCGCGGCTACGTTTCGGCCAAGGCTGGTGGCAGCATCTCACTCAAGTACATCTTGCCGGCCATTCTCCACGACGTGCCCGAGGTGGCGGCTCGTTACTCGGTGCCTGGCATTTATGGCCGGGGACTCAAGATCCCCAGTTGCAATGACTGGGGTCCTAGCGGACATGTCTGGCTGACCCCCGAGGCTGGCGGCGACCCTTACCGCACGTTGCCGCCAGTTTTTGGTCCGGAATATGGACCCCTCGATGAGCTTCTGTTTCGTCTCGCCACGGATGACGAAGATGAGGGCGGCAGCGCCATTACTCAGGGTGGCGTCGCCATGACGGCCTACAACTACACACAGTTTGCTCAACTCAGCGACTTTGAACGCGAGCGCATTCAGGCAGCTTTGTTGCGCTATTGCGAATTGGACACGCTGGCCATGGTGGTGCTGGTGGAGGGGCTTCTGGCTCTACGCGCACGCGGCGGTGAACATTGACCTGTCGGGCAACCCGACGCTATCCGTCCGACATTCCTGGCAGCAGACCCTGCACAGTGCTTTAAAAGTGTCCTGGGCAGGCCCTGGGCAGCACCGGGGCCTGGATTTGGACTGGCCATGGTGCAGCGAAGACTTCGCGCACAACCAAAGGCTTGTAGTAAAGGAAATTTATACTACTTGGGGTTCGCGTTTTTGGTCGATTTAGCGCGTAAGCCATTGATTAAATTGGCGAATTTGCTCATGTGCGACGACATTTTTTGCCAACCGACAT
>RFMI01000068.1 GCA_009927815.1 Betaproteobacteria bacterium
TCCCGCAGAACGTGCGGTACGGCGCGACGTCGTTCGGCGCCGGCCGCGCGAGGTCGTCCATCCCCGGCTGCTCGTCATACGGCGTCGCGAGCACACGTTGAAGCCGCTCAAAAGGCGCGAAGTCGCCCTCGATTGCGGCGGCGATCATCGCCTCCACCGCCTGATTGCGCGGGATATAGGCCGGGTTGAGGCGGCGCATGGCTGCGGCGATGGCAAGGCCGCTGCCTTCGACGGGCCGCACCCGCCCCCGCCACCGCGCCAGCCACGCTGACGGCGCCTCGCGGTCGACGAACACATCACGCAACGGCACCTCGTCACCCTCAGCTGCCGCACACAGGCTGCGATGCGCCTGCGTCCAGTCAATGCGGTGGGTTTGCAGCAGCCCCAGCCAGTCGACCATCAGGCCGGCATCGGCCTCATCGGCCGCGCTCGCTGGGGGCGCGTCCAGCGTCCACAATCCGAGCTTGGCCCCCAACCGCATCTGCCACTCCCGGCCAAATGCACCTTGAAACTGGTTGACCACCGCCGTGGCTTGCTCGACCGCACGTGGCTGGTCCGCGCCAATCAGCGGCAGTAGCGCCTCAGCCAGCCGCGCCAGGTTCCACTGCGCAATCGGTGCCTGGTTGGCGTAGGCGTAACGGCCCCGTCGGTCGATGCTGCTGAACACGGTGGCCGGGTCGTAGCCCTCCATGAAGGCGCAAGGACCGTAGTCGATGGTCTCGCCGGCGATGCTGCAGTTGTCGGTGTTCATCACGCCGTGCACAAAGCCGACCGCCATCCACTGCGCCACC
The DNA here is from genome assembly GCA_009927815.1 of Betaproteobacteria bacterium. Lineage (GTDB taxonomy): Bacteria > Pseudomonadota > Gammaproteobacteria > Burkholderiales > UBA3065 > UBA3065. The sequence goes on from RFMI01000068.1 coordinate 792, forward strand.
AGCGCCGCCTGCCGCTCGCCGACCGCCTGCAGTAGCGCCAGCGCCGGCGTGTCGGACTCGGCCAGATGTGGGTAGTGACGCTCGATGACGTACGCCAGCAGTGTGCGCAGCGACGCCTCGTCCTCGCGCGCGGCAAAGAACTCGAAGGTGCCGACGCGGATGTGGCTGCTCGCCACCCGCGTGATCACCGCGCCGGGCAGCACCTCCTCGCGGAACACCGGCTCGCCGGTGAGCACCGCCGCCAGCGCGCGGGTGGTCGGGATGCCGAGCGTGTGCATCGCCTCGCTGACCAGATACTCGCGCAGCACCGGCCCGAGCGCGGCGCGGCCGTCGCCGCCGCGCGAGAACGGCGTGCGCCCGGCGCCCTTGAGCTGCACGTCACGCCGCTCGCCGTCGCTGCCGATCACCTCACCAAGCAGCACCGCGCGGCCATCGCCCAGCTGCGGCACGAAGTTGCCGAACTGGTGGCCGGCGTAAGCAGTCGCCACCGGCAAGGCTCCGGGGATGCTGCGGTTGCCACTGAACCAGTCGGCGGCATGGGCGCGCAACAGGGGCGGGTCGCCGCCGAGCAGCACTGCGAGGTCGTCATTGAACGCCAGCAGGCGCGGTTCGCGAACCGGTGTCGGGTGCTGGCGCGCAACAAAGGGCTCGCCGAGCGAAGCGTAGCTGTTGTCGAAACGCAGACCGCTCAATCAGCCCGGCCGACGGTCTTGTTGAAGAACACCGCCCGCTCGACCGCCGTCACCCAGACCATGCCCAGCCCCGGAGAGCCAGACGTCGCCTCGGCGACGATGCGGTCGACGATGGCGTCGGCGAGATCGTCATCGCAGACAATCTGAATCAGCACCTTATCGCTGTAGTCCTTGAGCACCTGACGGATGCTACCGGAGCCGCCCGGGCCATAGCGCTCCACCTTCGATACGACCATTCCGGGGAAGTCAGGTATCTCACGCAAGGCTTCGTTGATGCGGTCAAGCTTGTTGGGCCGCACCACGGCCTTGATCTCTTTTAGGGCTTTCATCTCGTGCATTGCAAACTCCCGTTCGGCCAGAACGCAGTCCTGCAGATGTGGGGATTGACCTCGGCCCAGCGGACCACGGTTTTGCCTCGCTCACTCGCTCGCCTCGTACGCATCAGGCCCTCGACTCGGACTCATCGAACCAGCGGTAAATTGCCGGCACCACCACGAGCGTTAGCAAGGTGGAGGTGATCAGCCCGCCAATCACCACGACCGCCAAGGGCCGCTGGACCTCAGAGCCGGGACCCGTAGCGAAGAGGAACGGCAAAAGGCCCAACAAGGCGACAGTGGCGGTCATCATCACCGGGCGGAAGCGCATCTTGGCGCCCTCCACCACCGCCTGCTCGACCGGCATGCCATCTTGACGCAAACCGCGAATGTAGCTCACCAGCACCACGCCATTGAGCACGGCGATGCCCCACAGCGCAATGAATCCGACCGACGCCGGCACCGAAAGATACTCGCCGGACAGCGCCAATCCCAGCACTCCGCCAATCGAAGCGAATGGCAGCACCAGAATGATCAACGTGGCGTAGCGTACTGAGCCGAATAGCAGGAACAGCAGGAAGAAGATTGCGGCGATGGTGATCGGCACGATGACCGCCAAATGGCCCAGAGCGCGCTGCATATTCTGGAACTGGCCGCCCCATTCGAGGTAAGAACCCTCGGGCAGGATCACCTCGGCATCCACCTTGCGCTGCAGCTCTGCAACAAAGCCACCAAGGTCGCGGCCGGAAACATTCACCCCGACAACCACACGGCGCTTCGCCAGTTCGCGACTGATTTGCGCTGGACCTTCACGCACCTCGATCTTGGCCACCGAGCCCAAAGGCACCAGGGCACCGCCCGGGGTGTTGATCAATATGTCGCCGATGACATTAGCGTCGTCGCGAAACGCCTCGGGGAGACGAACCGTCGCGTCAAAGCGGCGCTGGCCTTCGTAGACCTGCGTCGCGACTTTGCCACCCAGCGCGATTTCGACCAGCTGATTGACATCCGCCACATTCAAGCCGTACCGAGCGATTGCAGCACGGTCAATCTCGATGTTGAGGTACTGCTGGCCACTCACGCGCTCGATGCGCAAATCCCGGGCACCGGCAGTGCCCGCGGCGATCCTGCCGATCTCGTTGGCCGTGTGCAAAAGCTTGTCCAGGTCGTCCCCGAACACTTTGATCGCAACGTCAGAACGCACACCGGTCACCAGTTCGGCCACGCGCGCGGCGATTGGCTGCGCCATGGCGATACCCACACCCGGCAGTTGCGCAAGCTTGTCGCGAATCGCATTCGAGATGGTCTCCTGTGTCCAGCCGTCCGGCCACTGGTCGCGCGGCAGCAGGCTGACAATGGGCGCCCCCTCATTTTGCGACTGCGGATCCGCCGGCGACTCGCCGCGGCCAACGGCCGAAACGACGCCTTTAACGCCCGGCACTTCGCGCACCAGTTTGAGCGCCTCTCGCTCCATTTTCATCGATTCGTCCAAAGAGATATTGGGGACGCGGGTCACCCCTGGGACAATCGACCCCTCCTTCATCTCTGGAATGAACGCGGTACCCAGCAGTGGCAGTATCGCCAGTGAGGTGGCAAACGCCAGCAAGGCCATGAGAAATGTCTTGCGGCTGTTGAGACGGCCCAATTCAACATCGGCAGCCAGGGCGTCTTGAGCCATCGGATCAGACGGGTGTCTTCCTCGCTGCCGCCTTTGAGCAAGTAGGACGACAACACCGGCGTCAGCGTCAGCGACAACAGCAGCGAAACGCCTAGCGCTATGGCAATCGTGTAGGCCAGCGGGGCAAACATCTTGCCTTCCATGCCGTGCAGAGTCATCAGCGGCAGAAACACCAGAATGATGATGCCGACGCCGAAAATGACAGGCGTAGCAACCTCCTTGACCGCATCAAAGATCACCCGGATTTTTCGTTCGCCCTCTACGGCATGGTGCGAGAGCCGGGCGAACGCGTTCTCCACCACCACCACCGAGCCATCCACCATCAGGCCGATTGCGATGGCCAGCCCACCAAGACTCATCAGATTCGCCGAAATGCCCAGTTGATTCATCGCCATAAAGGTCAGCAGCGGCGTCAACACCAGGGTAGCGATCACCACCAGACTGGAGCGCACATCACCCAGGAACAGAAACAGCACCACCACCACGAACAACACGCCCTCAGCCAGCACCTTGACGACCGTCGCCAAGGCGGCGTCGACCAATTCCGAGCGGTCGTAATAGGGCACGATTTGGAGACCACCGGGCAGCATGCCCTTGGCGTTGATCTCGTCGACCCGCGCCTTGATGCGCCCCACAATCTGCTTGGCATTGCCACCCGCCAACATCATCACCACGCCACCCACCGATTCGGTGACGCCGTCTTTCAGGAGCCCGCCAACACGCACGGCAGCGCCCTCTTCCACCACCGCAACGTCGCGTAAGTAAACCGGCGTGCCGCCTTCGGTCTTGACCACGATGTTGCGGAAATCGTCGATGGAGCGCACCAGGCCGATGCTGCGGATGAGGTATTGCTCTGCGTGCTGGTTAAGCACCCCGCCACCAGCGTTGGCGTTGTTATCGGCGACTGACTGAAATACCTGGTTCAGGCTGAGGTTGTAGTGACGCAAGCGGTCGGGATTGACCCGGACCTGGTATTGCTTAACGAAGCCACCCTGCGAGTTGATCTCGGCCACGCCAGGGATCGAACGCAACAAGGGGCGCACCACCCAATCCTGCGCGATCCGCCGCTGCACCAGCTCCTCACGGGTCAACTCGCGGGTGCCATCGCCGGGTTTGTCGAGCGTGTACTGAAAGACCTCGCCCAAGCCCGTCGACACCGGCCCCAACACAGGGACTACGCCCTCGGGCATGCGACCGCGCACCTCGATCAGACGTTCCATCACCAGCTGGCGGGCAAAGTACACGTCTGTGGCGTCGCTAAAAACCAAGGTAATCAGCGACAGGCCCGGCTTATTGAGCGAACGCATCTCGGTCATCGCCGGCAGGCCCGTCATCGCGATCTCGAGCGGAACCGTGATCAGGCGTTCGATTTCTTCAGGCGAGCGCCCGGGTGCCTCGGTCGCAATCTGCACCTGCACATTGGTGACGTCGGGAAAGGCATCGACCGACAATTTGCGCGCGGCATCTACGCCGAACGCGAGCAGGATCACGCTGATAACCACCAAGACCAAGCGCTGTTCCAGCGCCGCACGGATCAGGGATTGGATCATGCTGCTATTGCGCCACGCGCTTGCGTTCGTTGTTCAGATGAAACGCGCCATCCATGACCACGCGGGCCCCTGCCTCCAAGCCCTCCACCACCGGGCGCAACTCATCGCCGCGCGCGGTACGCCCCGGGTGCCCCAGCACCACCGGAGTCAGCCTGTAGGTCCCCGCGGTGGTCTCGACAAACACGTGATCAAGGTTGTTTTCACGCACCACGGCAGAAGCCGGCAGTGCCAGGCGTGGGATGGCCTCGCCAGCAATTTCCACCGTCGCCAACATCGCGGGTTTCAGCAGACGCTTCGCGTTCTCCAATTCAGTCCGCACCAAGATGGTCCGTGTCTCGGGGTTCACCGTCGGCGACACATAGGTGATGCGGGCGTCGCGCCGTTCACCCAATGCCGGGATATCGATGTTGATCTGCTGACCGAGGGCTAGGCCTCGGGCCTCCTGCTCTGGCACCTCAGCCACCACCCGCACCTGCGACAGGTCGGCAATCACGTACAGAATGTCGGCCGGCTGAACCACTTGGCCCACCGAGACTTTGCGCTCAACCACCGTTCCGTTCTGGGTGGACAGAAGCGGCTTTACCGAACTGATCGCACCAGACGACTCGATCTTGCTCAGCGACGCATCAGCCATGCCGAGCATCCGCAACTGGTCGGCAGCGGCGCGTTTCTCGGCCTCAGCAACCTCCAACTCGTTCTGACGCCGCTGCAGTTCTGCGCTGCCAATCACGTCGGCAGCCAGTAGTGCGCGTGCACGCTCGACGCTGCGGGTAAGCAACTGCGTCTGCGCATGGGCTTTCAGATAGGTCAGCTGGACGGCGCTGAGGTCGGCGCTGCTGAGGCTCGCCAATTTCGCCCCTGTCTTGACGTCTTGGCCAAGCCAGGCGTTGAGCTCGGTGACGCGGCCGGGCACTGTGGTGCCAATCCGACTGACCCGCTTCTCGTCAAAATCGACGCGCCCAGCGACGCGGAACACCTGCTGAACCGGTTCCGGCTTCACCACCTGGACGCTTAGCAAACCCGACACCGCCGAGCTGGCCGTGACCATCATCGGGTCGGGCTTGGCTGCAACCGGCGGCGCGGTTTCCGGCGATGGTCCGCAGGCGGCCAGTGCCGCAGCAAAGCCGATCGCGACAACACGAAGGCCGGCCCACCTCAACACAACAGACGAAATCATGGGCATGTGAACAATCCGAACAGACAAGGGCTGAAAAGCATTTAGGGCGCGTCCGAGCGCAGCAAATCGCCCTGCAAGCGCTCAACCTCAATGCGCGCCGCTTCGAGCTCGAAGCGGGCCGCGATGAGGTCGTTTCGCGCCGCGCGGAACACCCGTCGCGCATCGAGAAAATCGAGGATGCCGCGTTCGCCGAAGCGGTAGGCGGCTTCAGCCACTTTCAGCGCGGCCTCCGCTTCACGCAGAATGCCGTTTTCAAGCGAAGCCACCAGATTTCGCGCAATGCCATACTGGCCCCACGCTGACTCGATGGATTGCGCCAGAACGAACTGGCTGTGCTCCAATTGGCTGCGGCCGCGGGTCACTTGCGCTTCAGCTTCCGCGACGGGCCCCGCGCGACGGTCCCAGAGCGGGATTGTCAGCACCACCCCAACACGATTGTTTTCGAGATCGGGGTCGCGCTCCTGAACAGCGCGTACCGCCACCTCCGGCATCCGCCGCGCCTTTTCCAGCTCCACCAAACGTTGGGCGCGCGCGACGTCCGCACGCAGAACCGCCAACTCGCTACTGCGATCGAGCAAGCGCTGGCGCAGGCTCTCAACCGGCGGCAAAGCCACCGGTTCCGACCAGTCGCCGACCACCTCGAACTGGGCTGGCAGCTCTGCGGAGACCAGCGAGCGTATCGCCACCTTGGCCTGCTCGACCCGCAATTCGGCGCTGCGAGCGGCCGTCTGCGCCGACAGCCGTTCAGCCTCAGCCTTGATCAGCTCATAGCGCGGTGCCTCGCCAACCTCGACCCGCACCCGAACCTTGTCACCGATCGACTCGGCCAGAGCGAGATCTTCGCGGGCAGCTGCCACTTCTTCCTGACGCCGCAAGAGGTCGTAGAACGCGGTCGCCAAGCGCGCCAGCACAGTGTTCTGCGACACCCGCAGCCCAGACTCGGCGCTGCTCACGGCCGATTGCGCGGCGGCGATGCGAGCCTCGCGTTGCCAAGGGTTGTCGATGCGCTGGGTGAGCGTATAGGTGTGAGACGCGCCGGCGGCGCCCCCAGCGAGCCTGGGTGCCGCATGACCGAAACCGAACTCGGTTTCGGGGTTTGGGTACGCGCTGGCCGTCAACACACCCGCACGGGAGGCATCGACACCGCTCAGGGCCGCCGTCAACGAGCGATTGGAGGCCAAGGCCAGGCGCTTGAGTTCATCAAGCGAAAACTTATCTTGCGCAGACCACCCGATAGCTGACCAAAGCGCCAGAACAAAGCCTAGTCCAACGCTCACCTGCGCGGCTCTGCGCATCGGAATACCTCAAGTAACTATCTGTGTTTGTTTGGTCGGCCGGAAGTCAGACAAGTTCCAAACCGAGACTTATTTAATTGCTAGGCTGACGCCGCACCGGTCGCTGGCGGCGGGCCTCAAAGTACTTAAGCGCGACAAATGTGCCCCAGCCGATAGCACCTGTGGCCAAGAAAAATGCTCCGTAAGACACCGGCCAGGGAATGCCTTCGGTCATCATCGAATACTCGGACATGCCGCCGATGCCAGCGAGCATATTGAGCGGCATAAACACCACGCTAAACACGGTGAGCTGGTTGACTCGCTTATTCTGGTTGATGTTGATGAAACCGATGGTCGCATCCATCAGGAAGTTGATCTTGTCGAACAAAAACGCGGTGTGACTGTTGAGAGACTCGATGTTGCGCACCGTCTGGTTGCACGACTGCACCTGATCGGTCTTGAGCAGGCGAGCGCGCATCAGGAAGTTCAGCGCCCGCTGGGTGTCGAGGATGTTGCCGCGGATGCGGCCGTTCTGGTCTTCCTCCTCGGCGATGCTGGCGAGAATACTGGCCGCTTGGCTGTCAGTCATCGCCTCGCTCAGCACAGTATGGCCGACATCGCCCAGCGTCGTGTAGATGCCCTCCAGCGAATCGGCCGAATACTCCACGTCCGCCGCGTACAGGTCGAGCAACACGTCGATGCTGTCCGTCACATACCCCGGCTGCGTCAACGCGCGCCGGCGCTGCAAACGGAACACCGGCAGCTCTTCGTCACGCACTGAGAACAGGATGCCACCATGCAGAATGAATGACACCGGCACGCTGCGCGAGTCACCTGCGCGCTCACGCAGGAAATTCGAGTGCAGGTGGATGTCTTCGTTGTCGCCGATGTAAAACCGCGAACTCAGCTCGAGATCAGTGGCCTCCAGAGGATCGGGCAGCTCGACGTCGAAGTGCGAGCCAATGAATGCGCGCTCTGAACGACTGGTGTTGATCAAGTCGACCCACACCGGTTTGACGCCGTCGAGGTCCTTGCGACCCGTCACCGGGACCTGCCGCAAACGCCCACCATCCACCAATTCGAACACGCTGACCTTGGCGCCCTCGAATTGCGGCTCGCGGCCGGCTGCCAAGGCCTCGCGGCGCTCGCCCGAGATCTCCCACAACACGTCGTTCTCGCGTTCACGCGGAATGGTCCGCCACAGCTGCATCGCCTGCTCCAGCGGCAACTCGTCCAGCACCTCGCCCAGATCGGCCGCGCTGTGGCGCGCGATGAGGTTGGCCAGCTCCGCCGCGTGCTGTTTTTGCAACAGAATCTCCACCACCTCGCGACGGCTCATCTGCTGGTTGTGCACGACACCGTCCTGCAATTTGTGCTTTTCGAGGATGTCCATGAATTGCTCGGTCGACATTGGAGGCTGTGTGCGTGTGGAGGCCAGCACCACCGGGAGCGGCAGCTGAGTTTAAAACATGTAGCGGGCCAAAGGCGGGAGCCGGACCGCCTGCGCCCGCGTCATGAGGCCGTCATGTTTCAGTCATTAAGATGCGATGTGCAGTGCTTAGTGTGTTTCGGCTAATCACGTGCACACACCGCCCCGCCCATATTTCAAGGGAAATTGAAGCATGAATCTTCCTGTGCCAACCCTCAACATCGCCGAGGACGCTTATCGCTTCCGCGGCGAACTCGACCGACGCGACATCATCTCGTCGTACAGCGGTCCGCTGACTGACGACATTCTGTCGAGTCTTGGCAATTCGCTGCGCACCAAGATGGAATTCGACGAGACCGACCGCAAGATCAGCCGCGGTGTTTTCTCGGCACTGGTCGAGCAAGCGCAAAACATCATGCGCTACTCGGCCGAAACTCAGGCCCCGCCGTCCGGCCGCGACCTCGAAGGCAAATCGCTTGAAGACGCCTCGCTGCGCTTCGGCATGGTCCTGATCGGTCGCACGGAAAACGGCACCTGGTACGTCAGCTGCTCCAACGTCATCAACAACGACGTCGTAGCTAGGCTTAGCCAGTCGATCTCATCGCTGCAGGGTCTGGACCGCAAGGAACTCGGCGCGATGATGAAAGAACAGCTGCGTGACGGCCCGCCGGAAGGCTCAAAAGGCGCCGGCGTCGGCTGGATCACAATTGCCCGCGAGGCAACAGGCGGTTTCGAGTTCGACTTCTTCCCGATTATGGGAACGGACAAAAGCTACTTCACGTTCAAAGCCTATTTCGAGTGACGACCATGAGCAAACTTTTCATTGGCGCCGGCGTGCGCACCCCGCAGATCACCTTCTCGTTCGAAGACGGCGTGTTCTCGCTCGAAGGCGAGTCCTACCCGGAAGATGTTCGTGCCTTTTATGACGATCCCATGGCGCAGTTCTACACTTGGCTCGAAAGCACCTCGGCACCGCTCCGGTTCGAGTTCAAGCTGGTGTATTTCAACAGCTCGACCGCCAAGGTCATCATGGACTTGATGGAGCGTCTTGAAGAAGCCGCTGGCAATGGCCGTGAGTGTCTGATCCAGTGGCACTACGCCGAGGACGACGACAACATCAAGGAACTCGGCGAAGAATTTGCTGAAGACCTGGTCTCGGCGAAGTTCGAACTGGTCGAAGTGAACTAAGACCATGAGCCTTCATATCCCTGCTCGCTCGTTGATGTCGCCGACCGAAACCGTCAAGGTCACCGCTCGTTGCGACACCATCATCCCTCGCATCCGTGAAGACAGCAGCCTCAAGCTGGTCGTAGTGGTCGACGAAAACAACCTGCCGGTAGGGATTCTTGAGCGCATCGAGATCCTGACGGCGATGGCCAACCCGCTGGCTTACGCGGTGTTCCAGAACCGGCCGGTCTCGAGCCTGATGGACGAGGAATTCTTCACCTTCCCGGCCGACGGCGACATGGCCGACCTCAGCGCTGTTATCAACGAGAGTGCCGAGAGTATCCACACCGGCGGTCTGGTGTTGCTGGACGACAACCGCTGTGCAGGCGTGCTGCTTTACTCCGACTTCCTCGGCTACATGGTGCGCCAAGATGCCGAACGCGCCGCGGAACTCGCCGAGGCGCACGAGGTGGTGATGGATTCGGTGAATTACGCCAGCCGCATCCAACAAGGCTTGCTGGGTAATCGCGATAAGATGCGTGCCTCGTTCACCGACGTCGGCATCGTCTGGGAACCGCGAGATGTGGTGGGCGGCGACATCTTCTGGCAGTCGCCCAAGCGCGCCGACGGGATGTTCTGGGTGGCGTTGGTCGACTGCACCGGCCACGGCGTGCCCGGCGCGATGGTGTCGATGCTGGTCGCATCTGCACTCAATCGCTTGTGGGAGACCCACAACGACCTGAATCCGGGCGAGGTGCTGGGCAAGTTGGGCGACTTGGTGCGCCAAGCCCTCAACCAAGACTCGGAAGACGCAAAATCGAATGACGGCTTCGATTCGGCGATCGTGCGCATCGAACCGGCGTCCGGAGTGGTCAACTACGCCGGCGCGCGCATCGGCTTGTTCGTGGTCCCGCGTGAACATGAACCGGTGCTCCGCATCAACGGCTTCAAGATGGCGCTGGGTTACAAGGGCACTGAGCCGCACGCCCCGCTGCCCAACACCGAACTGAAGATTCACGACGTGGCCGCCATGGTCATGGCCACTGATGGGGTGTTCGACCAACCGGGCGGTGCCAACGGTCGGGCCTTCGGACCGACTCGACTGGCCGATTTCTTGGCCGCGCATCGGAATGACTCGGCCAGCGAACTGGCTCGCAAGCTGCAATCGGAAATGACCCATTGGCGTGGCGATCAATCCCGCCGCGACGACCTGAGCGCCCTGGTGCTCGGCTTCTGAACTCGGAGGACACTCGCTGGTAAGGCTTATCGGCGAGACTGATACGGCAATCCGAAAATCCAATCGCTGCGGAGCGCTTGCAAACCTTCTCCCAGTAGCTCGATTGAACTAATTTGGAACCGTTGCTTGATTCCTCCTCCTTCAGCAACTTTGCGCGGCCCCTCGGGGCCGCTTTTTTTTGCACTCTCACCCAGCGCTCACATGAGCGGCCGCCGATAACCGCCACCCACTCCAACGGGCGACAGCACCACTTGCCACAACTGGTTGCTGCGGGCGCGAAAACTACCGGCACAGGCCAGCAGGTAATAGCGCCAAATGCGATGGAAGCGGTCGCCGTAGCGCTCGCGAAACTGCGGCCAGGTGGCCTCGAACCGCTGGTGCCAGGCCATCAGCGTGCGGTCGTAATCGGCGCCAAAGTTGTGCACATCCTCGACCACGAACAGGCCCTCGCAGGCATCGGTGATCTCGCTGAGCGCCGGCAACTCGCCGTTCGGGAAAATGTTGCGTTCCATCCAAGGGTCGATGCTGCGGCCACGATCGTTTTTCCCGATGGTGTGCAACAGCAATAGACCGTCGTCGTGCAGCAGCGCCCGCATGGTCTCGAAAAAACGTCGGTAATTGGCGTGCCCGACGTGCTCAAACATCCCGACCGAGGCGATGCGGTCGAACCGACGCTCAGGCTGGTCTTCGAAGCAGCGATAGTCGGACAGCACGAACTCCACCGGCAGGCCCTTGCACCGCTGCTCCCCCCACGCCGCTTGTTGCCGCGAATTGGTGAGCCCAGTGCACTCGACACCATGGTGCTCGGCGGCCCAGCGCATCAGCCCGCCCCAGCCGCACCCAACGTCGAGCAGACGCATGCCGGGCTTGAGACCGAGCTTGGCGCAGACCAACTCGAGCTTGGCCTCTTGCGCAGCCTCAAGAGTGCTGGCTTGCGCCCAGTACCCGCAGCTGTAGACCATATAGGGATCAAGCATCGCGGAAAAGAACTCGTTGCCAAGATCGTAGTGTTGACGAGCCACCGTCCACGCGCGCGCCAAAGACTGGCGGTTGAACAGACGCGACTCGATGGCCAGCAGCAAGGCTTCCGGGTTCTTGACCTGGCGCTGCAGATCGGCGCGCAAGACGCGGTCGACGAACGCGTCCACCGCTGCGCAGTCCCACCAGCCATCGGCATAGGACTCGCCCAGACCCAAGCTGCCATGCCCGAGAATCCGCTGAGCGGTTTCCGGATCGTGGATCTGGATGTCCCACGGTCGATTCCCACCGACCTCAACATCGGCCGCAGCCAACAACTGGCGCAGGCGCTCAAGGCGGCTGTCGCCGCCATTGACCGGTTTTAGCGTTTCGGGTCTGACACGAACTTCCATGATCCTCTCCGTCGAAGCGGGCCATCGGCCCGGAGAGAATCACTCTACTCAGCGCGGCGGCGTCCGCTTTGACGCCGGACAAGGGCTACTCGATGCGCACAGCAAGCGCACGGCTCAAGGCCACCAGCGCCGAGAAGCGCCCGAGACGCGCGATGTCGATGGCAGTTTCGGCGGTGTAGACGGTGCGTTGGGCATCCAGCACCGTCGAATAGTCCTCAGCGCCGGCCGCGAAGCGCAACTCGGCAAGTGCAAGGGCCTCGGCGGCTGCGGCGGCGGCTTCGCGCTGCGCCTGCTCCTGCTGGCTGGCGCTGTCGAGGTTGGCCAGCGCATCAGCGACCTCCTTCTGCGCTTGCAGCACAACCTGCAGATAGCGCACCAAGCGCTCACGCTGAATGCCCGCGCTCAATTGGGCCTGTCCCTCCAGACGCCCGCCGTCGAACACAGTTTGGGTCAGGCTCGCAGCCAAGGCATAGAGACCGCTGGACGCCTGCAGCAAATCGCCAGCCACCGCCGACTGCAGGGCGCCACGCACGCTCAGGTCGAGTCGCGGCAAGATTGCTGCGCGGGCAGCGGCCAGATTGGCCTTGGCCGCCACCAGGTCCAGCTCGGCTTGACGGATGTCGGGCCGACGCGCCAAGAGTTCGGCTGGCTCACCCGTGGTCGGCTGTGGCACGTTCAGTTGGCGCAGTCCGCCATCCTGATCCGGCGCGGCATCCGGCGGCTGCCCGGTCAGGATCGCCAGCGCGTTGCGAACCAGCGGACGCTGGCCGACCAGCGCCGCCAGCGCCGCACGGTTGACCGCCACCTGATTGCGCTGGCGCGCCACCTCGAGGGCCGACACCCGGCCAGCAGTCTTTTGCGCAACGATCAAGCCCAGCAAGCGCTCGCTGGTGGCGACATTGCGCTGCGCGGTGGCGATGCGATCGTTGATCGACAACAGCTGGAACCACGCCGTCGCCGTGTCCCCCTGCACCGAGAGGCGCACCGCATCGCGAAACGCCTCGCTCGACGCTAGAGCCGCACGCCCACCCTCGGCCAGCGAGCGGTTGCGGCCCCACAGATCGACCTCGTAAGCCAAGGTGCCGCCCGCGCCAAACAGGTCGGAGGGGTCGGCGCCGGGTTGCCGGTTGCGCTGCGTCGAAGCATTGCCGGTGAGACTGGGGAACACACCCGCCGCACTCACGCGGGCAGTCGCTCGCGCTTGCTCGATGCGCGCCAGCGCCGTACGCATGTCGAGGTTCTCAGCCTGTGCGCGTGTGAGCACGGCGTCGAGTTCGGGCAGGCCGAAGCCAATCGCAGCCGCACTGCCCTCGCCGTAGACCGCAGGCCAGCGCGCCGCAAGGCGAGGCGCCTCGTCGGCGACCAGGGGCACCTGACTGGCGCACGCCGTCAGCGTCAAGGCGATTGCGGGGAGCCAGCGGCGGACATGGAATTTAACAAGAATCATTCGGACGCCAATGCCATCACCGGGTCGAGTCGCGCCGCCCGTCGCGCCGGCAGGTAGCCAAACACCATGCCGATGATAAAGGCGCTGCCGAAGGCCATAAGCACTGGCGGCGCCGAAAAAATCACCGGCGAACCGAAGGCTCGCGCGGCGTACCCAGCGGCAAAACCCAAGCCAACGCCAATCAGGCCGCCAATCGCACACACGAGCAAGGCCTCAATCGAGAACTGCAACTGGATCTGCGCCCGCCGCGCTCCACAGGCCATGCGGATGCCAATCTCGCGGATGCGTTCGGTGACCGACACCAGCATGATGTTCATCACACCGATGCCCCCCACCAAGAGAGAGATTGCGGCAATAGAGCCCAACAAGAGGGCCAGGGTGTCCTGCGTCTCGGTGGCAGTCTCAATCAGTGAGGCCATGTTGCGCACCTTGAAGTCGACGGTCTGATGACGCCGTTTGAGAATCGCCTCGACCGCCTCCACCGTAGCCTCCGACTGGTTCATATCAGCCAGCTGCAGGGCAATCGCCTTAACGTGACTCTGACCGAACAAGCGCATTCGACCGGTGGTCAAGGGCACGAATAGGTTGTCGTCAAGGTCGCTGCCGAAGGCCGATTCGCCCTTGCTCGACATCACACCGACCACCTCGAAGGGAACGTTCTCAATGAGGATGCTCTGGCCGATCGGGTTTTCACCCTCGGTGAACAAAGCGTCGCGCACCGTTGTGCCAATCACGGCAACCGGTGAATAACTGCTGACATCGGCGTCCGAGAAAAAATCGCCCTGCAGCAAATCCCAGCTTCGCGAGGCCGGGTAATTGGCGGTGGTGCCAGTGCCGTTGGTGGCGTAATCGTTGCGGCCGAAGCGCACCGTAATGCCACCGCCATTCTCCGGAACCACACGCTTGACGTTAGGCAGACCGTCCAGCGCCTTGGCGTCGTCGGCCGTGAGCGTCTTGATGCCGCCCGAGCCGCGCACATTGCGGGCACCGGGGCGCACCACCAGGAGGTCGGGCCCCATCGCCTCGATGCGCTCCAGCACCTGCCGCTTGCTGCCGTCACCCAGCGCCAGCATGGCGATCACCGCCGCCACCCCGATGATGATGCCGAGCAGGGTCAGCACCGTGCGAAACAGGTTGTTGCGCAGGGAGCGCAAAGCCATACCGATGGCAGCGGCCAGATCGCCGACAGGATGCGCGTCGGGTGGCGTCTGATCCAGCTCCAAGGACGACGCCGCGGCAAGAGCCGGCACCGCATCGTCGCGACGCGTGTCCGACACCACGCGCCCGTCGACCAGCTCGATCACGCGCTGCGCCTGCGCGGCCACTGCAGCGTCGTGGGTGATGAGGATGATGGTGTGGCCCTCGGCGTGGAGCTCGTGCAGCAGCGCCAGCACCTCGCCGCCCGAACCGGTGTCGAGAGCGCCGGTAGGCTCGTCGGCCAAGATGACGCTGCCGCCATTCATCAGCGCACGCGCAATCGACACGCGCTGCTGCTGCCCCCCGGAGAGCTCATTGGGCCGATGGTGGCCGCGGTCGGCCAGGCCCAATCGGCTGAGCAGACGCGCTGCCCGCTGATGACGGTCGCCACTGCCGATTCCGCGGTAGATGGCTGGCATTGCCACATTCTGCAGCGCAGTCTCGGTGCCAATCAGGTGATAGCGCTGGAACACGAATCCGAACACTTCGCTGCGCAGAGCCGCCAATTCGTCCGGCGTACAGTGCGCCACATCGCGGCCGTCGAACAGGTATTGACCGGTGCTGGGCGTATCCAGACAGCCCAGCAGATTCATCAGGGTGGTCTTGCCTGAACCCGACTGGCCGCGAATCGCAACGAACTCGCCGCGACCGATGGCGAGATCGATGCCATGCAGCACCCGCACCGCCAACTCGCCCTGGCCGTACGTCTTGCTGATGCCGCGCAGTTCGATCAAAGGCTGCGTCATGGTCAGTGGTGGGATCAGTACATCGGCAGCTTAGGCTTGCCGCCCGAACCACCGCCCTTGTCACCCTTGCCACGCCCCTTGTCCGCGCCGTCGCCCGACTTCGGGCGTGGCAGTACGACCTCCTCGCCCTCGGCCAGCCCCGCGATGACTTGCACCTGATTGCGGGACTCCAGCCCCAGCGTCACCTCGCGCTCACTGATCACGCCGTCCTTGACCACTTTCACTTTGCCGGGACGCGGCGCGCCATCCGCACCAGCCCGCTTGGCATCGCCGCCCCCCCCTTGCTTGCCCTTACCGTTGCCGTTGCCCTTGCCCTTGCCCGAACGCTCCGGCTTGATCACGGCACGTGCCGGGATGGTCAACGCATCGTCCACCTGCTTGAGCTTGAAGGTCACTTGCGCGCTCATCTGTGGCAACAAGACGCCATCCGGGTTCTCAACGTCGAACAACACGTTGTACAGGACGACGTTGTTGACCACCTCGGGCGTCGGCAGGATCTGCCTAACCTTCCCGGTCCAGCGCCGGTCGGGCAGTCCCAGGGTGTTGAAGAACGCCGACGTGCCGACGCGAATCTTGCTGATGTCGGCCTCTGACACCTGCGCCTGCACCGACATCACCGACAAATCGGCCACCCGCAGGATCACAGGCGCTTGCTGAGCAGCCACCAGCGTCTGGCCCTGCCGCGCGGTGACCGACACCACGGTGCCGGTCATCGGCGCAAAGATCTGCGTGTAGCGCAAATTGGCGCGATCGGCGACCAGCAGCGAGCTCTGCTGACGGATTTGCGCCTCAATCGAAGCAACGCCGGCTTCGGCTTGCTGCAAGGTGGCTTCGGAGGCCTCTAGATCCTCGCGACTGACGGCGTCGCTGCGCATCAAGCTGCGGTTGCGCTCAACCCGCTGCCGGGCCAAGGTCAGCTGGGCGGTGCGGTCAGACGATTGCGCTCGCAGGTTGTTGATCGCGGCACTGGTCTGGTTGACGCGGGATTCAAACAGCGTGGGGTCGATCTCGGCAATCAACTGACCCTTTTTGACGGTTTGGCCGATCTCGACACCCAGTCGGCGCAACTGCCCGGTGACTTGCGTGCCGACGTCAACGAACTGCAACGGCAGGAGGGTTCCCAGCGCGTTGACGGTCAGCTGCACAGTGCCGCGCTCGACACGAGCGGTCTCGTAGGCTGGCGCCTCGTCGGCACGCCACGGCTGCCACCACGCCAAACCACCGGCCAAAGCCAACGCACCCACCACCAACAACAGTTTTCCGCGCTTCAAACCTGTCTCCACTGTCTTCCGACCGGCGGGCGAAGCCAGCCGCGACAGAAACCTTGATACAACGCAAACCCTCACAAGCGATTACCGGCGATGGTTGACGCCATTAGCCCATGCGAAGCCGGCCTTGGTTCAGTCGCCACAACCGCTCCCGCTCGAGCGCGGAGAATCATGTCACAGGAAGCTCGCCAACTGCTGCAGCCCCGCGACCTGCATTCAGAGTCCATAGGCCGGGAATCGTTCGATGCTCGATGAGGTTCGTACTCAGCGCTCCTTTTGGATCGCATTGACCGCTGGCGCGGCGGGAATGCTCGTCGTGATCCTGCTGAGCCAGTCGTGGCGCGCGCATCTCGATGCGACCCGGCGTGATTTGCAATTGCAATCGGCGTTCGTGCTGAACGTGGTCGAGGCCGTGATCCTTGAGGAGCAGCAATCAGAGCGTCCGGAGCCAGCGGCTCCGGTGTTCAGCTTTAAGCCGGCAACCCGCGTCGATGAAGTGATCTTTGAGGTGAGCCGGCAGCCGGGCATCGCCGGCCCTGCCTTGACCACCCGCAAGACCCTCTCAATCCCACGCTTGCAGCAGGCCATCCGCATGCGTGTGCCAGATTTGATCGGTACCAGCGAGGTTCACTTGCCCAGCGGGAAGATCCTGTTCGCGCTGGACCAGCATCAGTGGTCGCTCAGCTGGTCAGCGGAGGCCGAAGACCTGTCGATCCTCCCCGTCACGCTGCGAGCCTTGGTCGAAACGCGAAGCAACTCCCCGATTACAGGACTGAGCGTGGTCAGCACGGTCAGCGCCCCGACCGTGATCACCACGTTCGCGCGTCACACAGCTGCGCCAGCCGGACTGGCCTTGGCGATCGCTGGACTGCTGGTGCTGCTCTTACACCGCCTCAACATCATCACTATCGAACTACGCCGAGCAAATCGCCACGCACTCGAGGACACCCTGTCCGGCCTGCCAAACCGAAGGGCCTTTGAGGACGCCTTCAAGACCGCTTGCCGCAGTTGCCAGCGTGACAGGCGGCCGCTCAGCATGTTGTTCATCGACATCGACCGTTTCAAGACCTTCAACGACGAGCATGGCCACGACACCGGCGACCGCGCCCTGCATGCGGTGGCGCAAGCGATCCGCCACAGCGTGTTGCGCCCGGCCGACTTCTGTTGCCGCTGGGGCGGTGAGGAGTTTGTTGTGTTGCTCCCCGACACCGACCCTGTTGGCGCACTCGAGACCGCCGAACGACTGATCGAGCGCGTGCGCGGCTTGCGGCTACGCCTAGAAGGCGGCGGCGAGGTGAACATCACGGTAAGCGTCGGCATCGCCACAGCGAGTCCGGAACGAGCGGTCAACCGCAAAGAACTGCTGGCGAGAGCTGATGCAGCCATGCTGGACGCGAAACGCAGTGGCCGCAACCGCTGGTCAGTGTGCCCCGCCGACGATGCGATTACGCCGACGGGTGCGACGCCGTGAGCGCCTGAGCCTCGACGGGCGGATAGATGATCCAACGGTTCCGGCCGAGGGTCTTGGCCTGGTACATCGCCTCGTCGGCGTGCGCCAGCAAATCCCTTGGCAAACCGGGATCGAGCGGATACACGGTGCAACCGACGCTCACGCCCACTCGCACCTCGCTCTCGCCGATCATCACCGGATGCCCGACCGCATGGATCAACCCAGTTAGCAATTCGCGGCAGTCGTCCAAACTGCGGATGCCGCCTGCCAGCAGCACGAACTCGTCGCCCCCCAGACGCGCCACCGTGTCCGAGCCGCGCACGTGGTGCACCAGACGGTGCGCCACCACCCGCAGCAATTCGTCACCCACGGCGTGGCCGTACCGGTCGTTGACCGGCTTGAAACCGTCCAGGTCGAGGAAACACACCAACAACCAGTCTCCGTCGCGCTGGCTTGCCGTGACCGACGCATCAAGCTGCGTCATCAGGGACTTGCGATTGGCAAGCCCGGTGAGCGGGTCGCGGCCAGCCTGCGCCTCGGTCGTGATCGACGACACCAGCAGCGACCACTCGCGCTGCTCCATCTCGTTCTGCAGGTTGCGCATCAGCGCGCCGAGCACTCCTAGAAGCGTCACCAAGCCGAGGACCACGGTCAGGATTAAATCGTGCCGAAACTCGTCGAGAATCGCTGAGTCGGTGTCCGCCCCATACACGGTGAATCGCAACCAACCCAGCTTCAGGTCGGCGTCGACGCTGTTCCAGACCACCAGTTCGTCGCCGATCCATTCGATGCTGTCCGCCCGAGCTGGCGGATTCACCCGCGAGGGTTCAAAGCGCTCCCCTACCGGTCCCCGCGGGCGAGTCCGCTCGAGGTGCGCCAGAATCTCGCCAGTGGCATCGACCAGCAAAATGTCGCGGATCTGCGAATTGGCCATGATGCCTCGCAGCGTGACGTTGAGCCCGGCGTAGTCGGTGGTGATCACTTGCGAGGCCACCGCGTGGGCGACGCCCGCAGCAAGCTCCCGGGCGTTCTCCTTCAAACTGTCACGGCTTAGCTTGCGAGCCTCGACGTCAAAACGCACCGTGGCATACACGATGAGCGCGCCCACCCCGACGGCGGCCCAGACCAGCATCCACAGAAACTTGAGGCGGCGGCGACGAACCGACGCAAGGTGGTCACTCGCCGTTGATGGCGTAGAAGCGTTCAAGTCCCATCCGTTCAAGCGGCGCGTATTGCCGTTCGTAGTCGACTCTGACCGGCCGCGCCAATTGCACCCCTTGGATCAGTCTCTGGTCGAGAGGGTCGTCCGCCATTTTGATGAGTTCGGCGAGGATGCGCTCGCGATCCTCCCTCTGCACCCGCGGGTGGACGATCAAGGGATGCGGTGGGTAGCCGCGCGTCTCGTAGAGCACCCGCAAGCGCTGCCGCACTTCGGGCGTCTCCTGCTGCAATGAAAGGTTGATACCGCCACCGGCATCAGCCCGCCCGAGGGCGACGCTGCGATAGACGTTGTCGTGATTGCCCATGTACACCGGCGTGAACTGGACCCCACGGGCATCCAGTTCGGCCCTGAGCAACAGCGACGCGGCAAACGCGTTGGGTGCCGGGAAGGCGATGGTTCGCCCGTTCAGCGCTTTGATCGAATCCACACCGGAGTCGGCCCTGACCACCAAAACCCCGGACAGGGTGCGCGAACTGTCTGTAGCCAAAAACCAATAACCCACCTTTTTTCGGGCTTTTACGGCGACATAGGGATTCGCCGAAGCCATGTCGGGTTCGCCACGGTAAAGATGCCGCTCAAACTCGGGGATCGAGCCGACCACGCGCAGGTTGAAGCAATTGCCAGTGCGCTCGCCCAAGCGCTCGAGAAATGGCGCCCATCGCTCATAGAGCACCTCGGCTGTGTTCTGGGGCACAACCTGGACCTTCAACTCGCGGGGCGCAGACGTGTCACCGAGGCACTGTGCCGCGGCCAGAGTCGGCGTCAGAAGCAGCCACGCCAGCACTAGCAGGCACGAATCCAGCAGCGGTGCCCGACGCTTTGGCGCACCGTGTCGATTCGATCCGCGCAAGCAAACAACCATAAGGGGCCTCGATGTCGATGTCGATGTCGATGTCGATGTCGATGTCGATGTCGATTATGAGTATCACACGGTTTCCAGCTGGACCCGGTCTTAATGCTGGGCGAGTTCGGCCGCCGCAAGACGCCCCACAACCCAATGGGACGTCACCTGCGCGGGGGACGTCGATGGCGCGCTCGCCTATAATCCGGCCTGATCCCGGTCCCTATGGAACAGCGCCATGTCCAACACCCAGACGCCCGTCGTTAACCGCACCCTGCTGATCATCGCTACGGTTGTCGGCGCGCCCTTGTGCGCCGCCTTGCTTGGCGGCTTCTCCACCATCGATCGCGTCGCCAAGCCCAACGCGGCAACCGAAGCCCCTGATGCCGTGATCGCGCGCCTGAAGCCGGTCGGCGAGTACGTACTGGCGGCAGCCGACGCCAACGCCGGCGGCGCTGTCGATGGCGCCAAGGTCTACAACGGCTTGTGCGCCGGTTGCCACGCAATCGGCGCGGCCAATGCGCCGAAGGCTGGTGACAAATCGGCGTGGGGCCCGCGCATCGCCAAAGGCAAGGACACGCTCTACAGCCATGCGCTCAACGGCTTTCAGGGCACTGCCGGGGTGATGCCGGCGCGTGGCGGCAATCCCAAGTTGACCGACGACGAGGTCAAGGCGGCCGTCGACCACTTGGTCAAACTGGCCGGCTAAGCGCCGTTCCCGGCTAGACGCGCACGCATCGCGGCTAGGCGCGCGCTGCCCTCGGCGCGCGTGACCGGACCCTGCTCTGACGGTCGACGCACCTCACCGCCCATTTCCGCAACAAAGCGCGACGGCTCGCATCCGCTCCATTCCCCGGCGCGTTTGCGCCGCTCGCAGTAGCTCACCCACAAGCTGCGGCGGGCACGGGTGATGCCCACGTACATCAAGCGCCGCTCTTCCTCGAGGCGGCCGTCGTCGACAGCGTCGCGATGCGGCAGGATGCCCTCCTCCACGCCCGCCAAAAACACATGGTCGAATTCCAGCCCCTTGGCGGCGTGCAAAGTGGACAAGCGCACCACATCCGGCGTCTCGTTCTCGCGCCCCTCCAGCAGGGTGATCAGCGCGATGGTCTGGGCCAGATCGATCAGGCTACGGCCATCCGCCTCGCCCTTGCGAGCGATCCAGTCGATGAGATCACACACATTGCCCCAGCGCCGCTCGCCAGGTTTGCCGGGATCGGTCTCCTGCAAATACAGCTCGTAGTCGATGGCGCGAACCAGGTCACGCATCACCTCACCTGCGGGTTCGCGCTCAGCGCGGTCGGTGATGCGGTTGACGAAATCGCGAAACTCCAACAACAAGTCGAGCTGCCGCGCCGGAATAATGTCGTGGCAGTCGGGACGGTCGAGCGCCATGAACAGGCTGCAGCGGCCGCGCGCTGACAAGCCACCCAGTTTCTCCAGGGTGGCCGCACCGACGCCGCGTTTTGGCGTGGTCACCGCACGGATAAAGGCCGGGTCGTCGTCGACATTGCACAGCAGTCGCAAGTACGCGGTCAGATCCTTGATCTCGGTGCGGTCAAAGAAGGACTGCCCCCCCGACACTTGGTACGGGATCTTCTGTTCGCGCAGGGCTTCCTCCAGCACGCGTGCCTGATAGTTGCCGCGGTAGAGGATGGCGTAGTCCGACCAGCGCCCGCCGCTGCGCAGCCGATGCGCCTGCAGCTTCATCACCAGCGCTTCAGCCTCGGCCGCATCGTCCTTGTGGGCCAGAACCTCGACGGGGTCGCCCGGCCCGTATTCCGACCACAGGGCTTTCTCGAACAGCTTGGGATTGTTGCCGATCAGGGCGTTAGCGGCGGCCAGGATGCGCCCCGACGACCGGTAGTTCTGCTCGAGCTTAATGACCCTGAGTTGCGGGTAGTCCCGCGCCAGCTGCGCCAGATTGTCGGCCGAAGCGCCCCGCCAACCGTAGATCGCCTGATCATCGTCGCCCACCGCGGTGAACGACTGGCGCAGACCGGTAAGCGCCTGCAACAGTCGGTATTGCGCGGGGTTGGTGTCCTGGTATTCGTCGATCAGCACGTGGCGCAGCCGCGCCTGCCAACGCGCTGCCAAATCAGGGTCGCGCTCGAGCAGGCGCAGCGGCATGGCGATGAGGTCGTCGAAGTCGACCGCCTGCCACGCGAACAAGGTCTGCTGATACCGGGCGTAAAGCTCGACGTCGCGCGCTTCGCTGGGGTCCTCGCTGGCAGCCGCCGCCTGCTCAGGCGTCAGCGCCGCATTCTTCCAGCGACCGATTGCGGCTGCCGTGTGCCGGACCAGGCTTTTGTCTGTGGTGCCTAGCAGCTCGGCGATCAGGCCGTGCGCGTCGGCCGCGTCGAGAATCGAGAACCGCGGCTTGAGCGACGCCGCCGCGTGTTCCTCGCGCAACAGGCGCAGGCCCAGCGAGTGGAAGGTGCTGACCCAAGGCCCTTGGCGCGTCCGGCCATCGCCTCGTCGACCCGCTCGCGCATCTCGCGCGCGGCCTTGTTGGTGAAGGTGATGGCGGCGATGCTGTCGGGCCGGTAGTCACAGCCGTCGATCAGGTGGACGATCTTCTGCGTGATGACGCGGGTCTTGCCCGAACCCGCGCCAGCCAGCACCAACAGGGGCGTTCCAAGATGCCGAACGGCGTCGGATTGTGCTGGATTGAGCTTGATCACCACGTTGGGAACTTGCCGACACCTGCAGCAGCGAGCGGGTGCGGAGCGGCTAAAATGAGGCTTGAATCTACCATGCGGGTGTAACCGCCCGCGCAGCGCAACCATGGCCACTTACGCGATCGGCGACCTGCAAGGCTGTCTCGATCCGCTGCACCAGCTGCTCGACCGCGTCGGCTTCGCACCCGGCCGCGACGAGCTGTGGCTGGCCGGCGACTTGGTCAACCGGGGCGCGCAGTCCCTGGAGACGCTGCGCTTCATCCGCAGTCTCGGCGACTCGGCGCGTTGTGTACTCGGCAATCACGACATCCATCTGCTGATGCTGGCTGGCCAGCACACCCGACCGCACCGCAGCGACACCCTCGATGCCATTCTCGCCGCGCCCGATCGCGATGAGCTGCTCGACTGGCTGCTGTCGATACCGCTGCTGCAACGGCGTGGGCGGCACGTGATGGTCCACGCCGGCCTGCTGCCCGAGTGGACGTTGGCGCAGGCCGAGGCCTTGGCCGCCGAGGCTCACGATGTTCTTCGCCGTGAGTTCAACAACCTGGCGAGCTCGCTCTACGGCAACCTCCCCGATCGCTGGAACGATGGCTTGCGCGGCCGGGATCGTCTGCGTGTCATCGTCAACGCGTTCACTCGCATGCGCGTGTGCGATGCCGACGGCCGCATGGACCTCACCCATAAGGGACTGGTCGAGCGCCGACCAGCCGGCACCGTGCCTTGGTTCGATCTGCCGCACCGGCATGGCGCCGACACCGTGGTGGTGTGCGGTCATTGGTCAGCGGTGGGGCTGATGCTGCGCCCAGGTCTGGCGGCCCTGGACACCGGATGCCTCTGGGGCGGTTGGCTCACCGCGCTGCGATTAGAGGACAGCGCGGTGTTTCAGGTGCGTGGCGATCCGTCGCGCAGTCTCGTGCCCGACATGGGCTAGGCGCAAGGGCCCGCAGGCTGCTCAAGCGGCGATGCGCGCTGCCACGGCTTGAGCGACCACGGCTTCGCTGAGCGCTGCAAGCTCATTGCGCTCCATGCCCACCGAGTCGATGGGTGGGTGGAAACACACCTCGGCTGTCAGTCCACGCACCGCGACAATGTTGCGCAGAGTGTCCACGAAGGTCATTTCGCCGATAAACGCGGTGGCTGTGGTCACCGCGGCAGTATGGTCGCTGTAGTGCAAGCTCAAGGGCACCACGCAGCCGCCGGCGTCGATCACCGACTGCAGAAGCATCGGCTTGAACGGCAACACGTTGCGGCCATCGGTGGTGGTGCCTTCGGGGAAGATGACGATGCGGTCACCGCCACGCAACACCTCACCGAGCGTTGCCGCCATGCGATGCGCCGCCCGGCCATTGCTACGATTCAAAAACAGGGTGCCGACTCGGGCGGCCAACCAGCCCATCACCGGCCAGTCCCGCACATCGTCTTTGGAGACGAAACGCATCGGCCGCACCGAAGCGATCACCGGAATATCGAGCCACGAAATGTGATTGCAGACGAACAGCACCGGACGGTCCGGCAGATTGGTCTGCCCGCTAACCGCCAATCGCACGCCGAGGCCGCGGACCACCAGACGATTCCAGCGCATCGATACCGCCGAACGAGCACCTTGCGACAGCCAGCCAAGCAAGGACACCGCGATCAGCAGGCCGACCAGCAGCATCACCACCACAACGAGGTTGCGCCATACCTTAAGCAGGTATGGCGCGGGGGACTCAGGCATTCGATAGCAGTCGACGGGCGTAACGTTGTGACATGCGCGCCATCGGCATCAACACCAGTACGTCGGCGGTGTTGAAGTCGGGATCCCAAGCCGGCTCGCCACAGATATAGGCGCCCAAACGGATGTAGCCCTTGAGCAGCGGCGGGATTTCTGCCTCGAGGTTCCAGTCGAGGTGTTCCATCGGCAGGCCAAAGCGCGGAAACACGCGGTATTCCAGCGGCGACAGATGTTTTTCGCGCAGTGTGCGATAGATGCTGGCAGCCACGTGGCCGCCATCGGCCATGCTGATGCTGGCGCAGCCCATGGCGTAGTCATAGCCATTATTGGCAGCGAACCGGGCCAGCCCACCCCACAACATGGCGATGGTGCCGCCATGGCGGTAGTCGGGGTGCACGCACGAACGACCCACTTCAACCAAGCGGTCACGCAGGTTGTCGAGGCGCGAGATGTCGAACTCGGACTCGGAGTAGAAGCCGCCGACGCGCTTGGCCACGTCGGGCGTGATCACGCGATAGGTGCCGACCACTTCGCCGGTGTTGTCATCACGCACCAGCAAGTGCTGGCAATGCTCGTCGAAGCGGTCCTCGTCGATACCGGGCTCAGAGCCTTCGAGGCGGGCACCCATTTCTTCGGCAAACACACGATAACGAAGACGCTGCGCCTCACGCACTTCCGACTGGTGCTGCGCAAAACTCACGGTCAAACTGGGCTGGCTGCCGACGTCGGCTTGCTGCCTAAGATTCAGCATGGGACTCCCCAAAACTCGCACTAGCTGGACAGTACCGAGCAAGCGTGACTGTCATGTTACACAATCAAGTCATCCAGATGATTTGAAATTGTTGCGCTGACGCATTTCAGTCACAGGGCTGTCAAACGGCGTCAGTGCGTGACCCGGGTCACCCCACCGCTGGACAAGAGTCGAACAGGGTCGCCGGCCCGAAACACCTCGCGCGGGTCCGCGGCTTGGGTGACCGCAACCAAGTCACCGTTGCGCAACTTGACCGTAATCTCAACGCCACGCGTGCCGCGCAGATTCTTCTCGGCGAGATTGCCGGCCACCCCGCCTGCCACCGCGCCGATGACCCCAGTGATCAGCGATCCACGCCCCTGCCCGACCGCACTGCCAGCGGCGCCGCCGATCACTGCACCCGCAACCGTGCCGACCCCAGCCTCGCCGGCCTCGATCTCGACTTCACGCACGCTCTCGACCGTGCCCAGACGCACCGTCTGCTCGCTGCGCACCTGGCGTCGCTCGTAGCTGGAGCCCGACAGGCTGCTGGTGGTGTCACAGGCCGTCAGACCGACGGACAGGGCAACAGCGCCCACAATGGCGGCTGTGGCAGAACGTTGGGGGTGGCGCATGGTGATCTCCTTGAAGAGTGAAGCGTGCTTATCCGGCGAGCGAGCGGCCGAACGCGGCCGCAAACCGGTCCTCGATGTCTGAACGCACGACCGGGTGATTCTGTGCACCGCGTTCGGCAATTTTTAGTGCGCCAAGCAGCGACGCCAAGCGACCCGTGGTGTCCCAGTCGAGGCCGTTGACCATGCCGTACAACAGGCCAGCGCGGTAGGCATCGCCACAGCCCGTTGGGTCAACCACTGCCGTCGGTGCCACCGCCGGAATCTCGTACACCCGACCCTCAGCCCAGATCTGCGAACCGCTGCCGCCACGCGTCACCACCAGGGCCGCACTTCACGCGCCAGACTGTCGATGCTCTGACCGGTTTTCTGCTGCAGGAGTTGCGCCTCGTAGTCATTCACAGCCAGGTAATGCGCGTCACGAATGAACTGCATCAACTCGTCGCCATTGAACATCGGCAAGCCCTGACCCGGATCGAACAAGAACGGAATGCCACGCTCTGCAAACTCGCGCGCATGCCGAAACATGCCGTCGCGGCCGTCGGGCGCAATCACGCCCAACTTGAGGTCGCCGGCGTCGAACACGCTGTTGTCATGCGAGAAGTTCATCGCGCCAGGGTGGAATGCGGTGATCTGGTTGTCGTCCAGGTCGGTGGTGATAAACGCTTGTGCGGTGTAGCTCCCCGGCACGTGGCGCACATGGTCGGTGCGCAGGCCGAGAGTCTGCAGGCGCTCGCGGTAAGGGCCGAAGTCGTCACCGACGGTGGCCATGATGCGAGCGTCTCCGCCCAAGCCATGGAGGTTGTAGGCGATGTTGCCGGCGGTGCCACCGTACTCCCGACGCATCTCAGGTACCAGAAACGCCACGTTGAGCATGTGCAGCTTGTCGGGAAGGATGTGTTCACGGAAGCGGTCAGGGAAAACCATGATGGTGTCGAAGGCGAGCGAACCACAAATCAGAACGGACATTGCAACTCCCGGGCATCCATGCCCTGTAGACAGTTTCGGGGACAGTGCGTGCGGCCGGCTTGACCGGCGTCAGGCGAACTGCGGATGGCGAAGGATACCGGAGGCGCTCAGGACGAGCCGTCGACCACGGCGCTGAGATCAGGGCGCAGAGCTTGGCGATCGTCGAAGACCACGCAATCGCCGCGCCAATGAGCGCCGCCACACACCTCGAAGTAGCGCAGGATGCCGCCTTCGAGCTGGTAGACGGTGTCGAATCCGGCTGCCTTCATCAGGGGCGCGGCTTTTTCGCAGCGGATACCACCCGTGCAAAACGTCACGACCGTGCGGTCGCGCAGGTCGGCGTAGTCGTCGAGCCGGCTGGCGAACTGGCTGAAGCGGCTGATGCCCGGGTCGATGGCGCCGGCGAAGCTGCCGACTGCCACCTCCCAGGCGTTGCGCGTGTCGAGCAGCACCACCTCGCGGCCGTCGTCGTCGTGACCAGCGTCCAACCAGCGGCGCAAGGTTTCGGGCGGCAGCTGCGGCGCCGGCGAAGCGCGGCGGTCGAAGCCAGGTCGGCGCAGGGTGACAATCTCGGGCTTGACGCGCACCCACAGCCGCTTGAACGGCAGCGTCGCCGACCAGCTCCACTTGGCCTTCAGCGCCGTCAGTCGCGGGTCGCTGCGCAACTGCTCGAGCACCGTGGCGACAGCGCTTTCGGGCCCAGCGAGAAACGCGTTGATACCCTCGTGCGCGAGCAACACCGTGCCTTTGAGCCCAGCCGCCGCGCACCATCCGCGCACCTGCTCGCGCAAGGCATCCGGATCGTCGATGTCGACAAAATGGTAGGCAGCGATATTCGCTATGGGCAGCGTCATGGCGGCGGATTGTCCGCAGATGCGGTCGGCTCGGCAAGCCGCTGACGCCGCGCCACATCGCTGAATAGGGGCAGGCTACCCAGCACCAGCCCTCGCGCCCGGAAAGTCTCGAGCAGCTGCAGCAGCCCGCGCTGCAGACCCTGCTCGTTGCTGGAGATCATGGCATCTGAGACTGAGCGGGAGTCGTGCAGGCTGCAGGCGAGTTCGGCCACCTGGCGCCGTCCGCACACCCGCCGTCGGGCGAGACTGTCGACCAGTGCCACGCTGGCGTCGCATCCCGGCAGGGTGTCAACACCGCCAACTACGGTGCGGAACACGAGCAATCGAACCGGCAGTCCGTCGGGTTGCTTACGCCGGAACCGCGGACCGATGCGCTGCACTGGCCATTCGAACTCGGCGATGACGTGTCGCGGGTTCAGCCACGGGCGCCCGCTCAGCAGACAGCCCCCGGTCTCCAGTGCCGCCGGCGGCCGGGGAGCCGGCCCCGCCTGCAAGTGCTCGCAGATCGTCCGGTAGCGGTCGAGGTCGGCCTGCCAAAGCGGCGGCGTTCGCGGTGCGGCCATCTACTCCAGCAGGCCGCCCAGCACATCACGCTGCCGCGGCAACGGCACCAGTCGGCTCGCCTCCTGCAGCACGAATGCGCGAAATTTTTCGGCAACAACGGGCAAGCGCTTACCCGTGCGGTGGGCGATGTGCCACTGCCGCACCACTGGGAACCCTTCGACCGGCAGCACCTCAAGCCGGCGAGTCTCCAGTTCCAGCGCGATGGTGTGCAGGGCGATGATGCCGAGGCCCATGCCCGCCTGCACCGATTGCTTGATCGACTCGTTGGAACTCATCTCCATGCCGCTGGCGAAACTCATGCCGTGGCTGACAAAGATGTCTTCCATGGCGGCACGACTGCTCGATCCCGGCTCGCGAATCAGAAACACCTCCTGTTTCAGGCGCTCCAGCGGGATGCGCCCGCGTCCGGCCAAACCGTGGTGCGGCGGCGCGATCACCACCAGGTGGTTCTCCATGAACGGCTGCGCCTCCAAGTCCGCACCCGTGGGCAGGTCGCCGACGATCGCAAGATCCCGTTCGTTGAAAGCTAGGGTATTGACCACCGACGCTCGGTTGTTGACTGTCAGGCTCACCGTCACGTCCGGATTGGCCTCGCGAAACGCGGCGACCAGTTGCGGCACGAAATAGTTGGCTGTACCAACCACCGCCAGCCGCAAGCGGCCACCCGTGTCGCCACGCAGTTGCAGCAGGGCCTCCTCAGTTTGTTCGATCTGGTCGGACACGCGCCGAGCCAGATCGTAGACCTGGCGCCCGGCTTCGGTCAGCGAGAAACGCTTGCCAAGTTGCTCAAGCAACGGCATGCCGACATTCTCTTCAAGCTGTTTGACTTGCATCGACACCGCGGGCTGGCTCAGATGCAACTCTTCGGCCGCGCGCGAAAAAGACGCGTGGCGGGCGACGGCTTCAAAGACTTTGAGTTGTCGGAGAGTGAGGTGGAGCACGCAGCAAGCTTATGACAGAACCATCAGCGGTACAGTATAAGCAAAACTGATAGAAGCGAAAGACTTTACCGCGCGTTGCGACGTTCGATCTCGACCACCACCGCCCGCAGCTGACCCTCGATCTGTCGGCGCGCCAAAAATCCGCCAAATACCGGCACCACGAACTCCGGCTCGATCTCAGCCTGGTAATCGATTCTGCAGCCCTCACCCGTCTCGGTCAGCAGCCAATGGCCCTGCATGCGCCGCAGATTGCCGCCGAATTGGCCGAAATCGATGCGCGCCGACGAGCCGCCCTGAGGCGGGCTCAGGGTCAGTCCGAGCGTAGTGTCGACGGTCACGCCGAGCAGGCCGAATCCGGCGCGACTGAGCTGTCGAACGCGCAGGGACTCACCCGGCTCGCTCACCACCGCACTGGAACGCATGCCGGGTATGAAATCAGCCAGATGATCAAAGTCGGTGAGCACGGCGTAACACTGGTCCAGCGGCGCCAGCGCCGACAGCGTCGCATTCACTTGCAAGGTCTGCACTTCGCGCTCGACGCTGACCCGGACAGTGCCAGCTTCAGCCAGCGCAAAGGGCCACGACACCAACAGCGCTAAAAGCCCCGACCGGCACCAGCCCAAGGCGCGGCGACAGACCACGCTGGCCGGCACCGCGACCACGCTCAGGACACCGCCAGCATGCGGTCCAGCGCCAGACGTGCCAGCTTGGCCTCAGACTCTGGCACAACAATCTGGTTGACGATGTGGCCATCAGCCAGCTGCTCCAGACACCAGGCGAGGTGCTGCGGGTCAATGCGCGCCATCGTCGAGCACATGCAGACCATCGGTGACATGAACTGCACGGTCACCCCTTGGGGCTTCATCTCCTCGGCCAGGCGGTTGACCAGATTCAGCTCGGTGCCGACCAGCCAGTGCGACCCGGGTTCGGCAGCGTGGATGGCGTTGAGGATGAATTCGGTCGAGCCGACCAGGTCGGAGGCTGCGCACACTTCGAAACTGCACTCCGGGTGCGAGATGACAGTGCCACCGGGATGCTTAGCGCGAAACTGCTCGATGTGGCTGCCCTGGAACATCTGGTGCACCGAACAGTGCCCCTTCCACAGCAGCACGCGGGCCTTGCGGATCTGCTCAGGGCTCAGGCCA
The DNA here is from genome assembly GCA_009927815.1 of Betaproteobacteria bacterium. Lineage (GTDB taxonomy): Bacteria > Pseudomonadota > Gammaproteobacteria > Burkholderiales > UBA3065 > UBA3065. Next base: position 31,084 of record RFMI01000068.1, read on the forward strand.
CCCATCGGCTCGTCGAAATCCCACACCGCACACGCCTCGGCCGGCACACCCATCTGGTGCGCAGTCCAACGGCCAAGGTGCTGGTCCGGGAAGAACAGCACTTTCTCGCGGCGACCGAAGGCCCACTGCAAGATGTTGGTGGCATTGCTACTGGTGCACACGATGCCGCCGTGTTCGCCGCAAAAGGCTTTCAGGTCAGCTGCAGAGTTGATGTAGGTGACGGGCGTGATGGTCTCGTCGGGGTCGAGCACTTCAGCCAGTTCGCGCCAAGCCCGCTCGACCGCGCGCAGATTGGCCATGTCGGCCATCGAGCAGCCGGCCGACAAGTCCGGCAGGATCGCTTTCTGATGCGGCTTGCTGAGGACATCGGCCACCTCGGCCATGAAATGCACGCCGCAGAACACGATGAACTCAGCCTCGGTCTGCGCCGCCAGCCGAGAGAGCTTGAGCGAGTCGCCAGTCAGCTCCGCATGTTTGTAGACCTCGGCGCGCTGGTAGTGATGACCGAGGATGACCGCGCGATCACCCAAGCGCTTGCGGGCGGCGACGATGCGCGCCTCGCACTCGGCATCGCTGCCGGCGCGGGCGGAGTCGAATCGGATGGGCGTGGCGACGGCTGTCATGGCGGCGGCTCAGATCAAGACGGCAGGATCATCATTGCGGGGAGGCGAAGAATAGCCTCGCGATTGCTCGGGGAAAAGCATTTTTCGGCGGCCTCAGCATATGGGAGCCACAGATGCGCCAGATGTTCCCGCGCGGCAAGGATCGGAGCCATGCCAGCCGGCACGCTCAGGCTAAAGGTGTGCTCGGTGTTGTGCGTCACGCCGGGGCCGTAGCGGTGCCGCCAGTGCGCAAAGATCTCGTAGACGGTGTGGTGACGCCAGTCACGCAATGCCTCGGGCGCCGCCACAATGCCGGTCTCCTCGGCGACCTCGCGCAGCGCTGCCGCGCGCAGGTCCTCGTCGGGGGCGTCCAAGCTGCCCGTCACCGACTGCCAGAAGCCCGGCCGATCGGCGCGTTCAAGCAGCAACACGTTCAGCGCCTGATCGTGGATCACAACCAGCACCGAGACCGGGATCTTGTACTGCGGCTGTGTCGGCAATCGATCCCCCGATGTCACGGGTCCGACCTGCAGACCCCTTATCTTGCTCTATGCGCTCCGCTCACCAGGTTGCTGCGACCAGGGTCCTACCGGCCGGCCCCTGGAGGGTCGGTGCGAATCAGCCGGCTGCGACGCCCGGATTCCTGAGTTTGATGTGCAATTCCCGCAGCTGCCGCTCGTCGACCGGGCTCGGTGCCTGCGTCAACAGGCACTGCGCGCGCTGCGTCTTGGGGAAGGCGATGACGTCGCGGATCGACTCTGTGCCGGCCAGCAGCATGACGATGCGATCCAGACCGAAGGCCAGACCGCCGTGCGGCGGCGCACCGTACTTGAGCGCGTCGAGCAGGAAGCCGAACTTGAGCTGCTGCTCATCGGGGCCGATCGCGAGCGCCTCGAACACGGTGGCCTGCACGTCGGCGCGGTGGATCCGCACCGAGCCGCCGCCGACCTCGTAACCGTTAACAGCGAGGTCATACGCCTTGGCCAGACACTTGCCGGGGTCGCTCTGCAGCAACGCCGCGTGCTCGTCCTTGGGCGCGGTGAACGGATGATGGCAGGCGTTCCAGCGCTTCTCATCTTCGTCGTACTCGAACATCGGGAAGTCGACGATCCAGCAAGGCGCCCAGGCGCGGCCGTCCAGATGGCCCTTCTCGTGGCCGACCTTGCTGCGCAGCGCGCCGAGCGCATCGTTGACCACCTTGGCCGAGTCAGCACCGAAAAAGATCAGATCGCCATTCTGCGCGCCAGTGCGGCGCATGATCTCGCCCAGCGAGGCGGCGTCGAGATTCTTGACGATGGGCGACTGCAAGCCGGTCTCGTTGAGTTGCGTGACGTCGTTGACCTTGATGTACGCGAGACCCTTGGCGCCATAGATCTTGACGAACTCGGTGTAGCCATCGATCTCGCCGCGCGAGAACGCCGCGCCGCCAGGCACGCGGATCGCCGCGACACGGCCCTTGGGGTCGTTCGCCGGGCCGCTGAAGACCTTGAAGGCGACGTCCTTAACCGCATCCGTGATCTCGGTGAGCTCGAGCGTCACGCGCAGGTCCGGCTTGTCCGAGCCGAAGCGCGACATCGCCTCGGCGTAGCTCATCTTCGGGAAGGGATTGGGCAGATCGATGCCGGCCGCGTCCTTGAACACGTAGCGGAACAGGTCTTCCATGATCTGAACAATTTCATGTTCATTGAGGAAGCTGGTCTCGATATCAACCTGGGTGAATTCGGGCTGGCGATCGGCGCGCAGGTCCTCGTCGCGGAAGCATTTGGTGAGCTGGTAGTAGCGGTCGTAGCCGGCGACCATGAGCATCTGTTTGAAGAGCTGCGGCGACTGCGGCAGCGCAAAGAACTGGCCATCATGGACCCGGCTGGGCACCAGATAATCCCGGGCGCCCTCAGGCGTCGATTTGGTCAGCATCGGCGTCTCGACGTCGATGAAGCCGGCGTCGTCGAGGAAGCGGCGGAAGGCCCGCGCGGTCTTGTAGCGCAGCTGCATGATGCGCTGCATGTAGGGGCGGCGCAGGTCGATGACGCGGTGGGTGAGTCGCACCGTCTCGCTCAAATTGTCGTCATCGATCTGGAACGGCGGCGTGGCGGAGGGGTTGAGCACTTCCAGCTCGTGCGCCAGCACTTCGATCTCGCCGGAGACGAGGTTGGCGTTCTCGGTGCCGGCCGGACGGCGGCGCACCTTGCCGGTGATGCGCAGGCAGAACTCGTTGCGCACGCTCTCGGCGGTGGCAAAGGTCTCGGCGCGGTCGGGATCGCAGACCACCTGCACCAGCCTTCCCTGTCGCGCAGGTCGATGAAGATAACCCCGCCGTGATCGCGGCGGCGGTGGGCCCAGCCGAACAGGGTCACGGTCTGGTCAAGATGGGCGGCGTCGATCCGCCCGCAATAATCGGTGCGCATGGAAAAGGTCTTTACAGCGGGTTGGCGGGTTTTTCAGCAGGCGTGACGACGCCCATCGAAATGACGTAGGTGAGCGCCTCATCGACACTCATCTCGAGTTCAATAGTGTCTTTTTTCGGCAACATCAAAAAGAAGCCCGAGGTGGGGTTGGGCGTGGTCGGCACGTAGACGCTGACGTGCTCCTCCGCCAGATGTTTCGCAACGGCAGGCCCTGGCGCGCCAGTCAGAAAAGCGATGGTCCAGCAGTCCTGGTGCGGGTAACGGACCAGCAGCGGCTTGCGAAACGCCTGTCCACCCGGCGCCAGCAGCGTGTCCGACACCTGCTTGACGCTGGAGTAGATGTTTTTGACCACCGGGATGCGCGCCAGCACGCTTTCTGCCCAACGCACCAGTTTTTGCCCGAGCAGGTTGGCCGCCAGAGCCCCCGTCGACAGCACCACCACCACCGTCAGAATCACGCCGAGACCGGGAATGTGGACGCCGAACAGGTTGACCGGCTGCCATTCCGGCGGCAACAGCGTCAACGTGCGGTCCATGGTGGTGATCAGAGCGTTCAGCACCCAGGCGGTGATGCCCACCGGCACCCAGACCAAGAGACCCGCCAAAAGGTAACGTTTCATCAGGCTGCGCTCGATTCGCTGGAGGACGTGGCGCAAGCGGGTGCGCCACACGATGCAGTGCCGCCCGCGCAAGCCGGGGCGTCGGCTGCGGGAGTTTCGGGCTTAGCCGCTGCCGGGCTGCTTTTGAAGTCAGTGGCGTACCAGCCGCTGCCTTTGAGCTGGAAGCCAGCAGCGGTTAGCACTTTGCTCAGCGCAACCTCGCCGCACGCCGGACAGTCCGTGAGCGGAGCGTCGCTAATCTTTTGCAGGGCGTCGTGACGCTGACCACATGCGGTGCATTGGTATTCGTAGATGGGCATGAAACCTCCGAACAGAACCGCGAAGTATAACGGCGCGCCTGTCTCAGGCGTCTTGCTCGTCGCCAAGTTCCATCCGCAAACCCTCGATCAGGGCCGCGCGGTCGAACGCGACCGGCGCCGGGTCACGGCGCGGAGCAGCCCAGACTGGATCCGGATAGTGGCGGTCGTCGAGGAAGCGCGGGATGACGTGCCAATGCACATGCGGCACCACATTGCCCAAGCTGGCCAGATTGACTTTGTGCGGCATCAAGCACCGCCGGACCGCCCGTTCGACCGCCAGCACCGTCGTCATAAGGCGCAGGGCGTCGTCAGCGGACAGGTCGCTCATCTCACGCACGTGTGCGTCCCAAATCACCCGGCAGAAGCCCGGGTAATCAGGCTCGTCGGCCAAAATTACACGGTGATCGGGGCCCTGCCACACCAATTCGCCCGCCACCGACTCGCACAGCGGGCAGCCCGCCTCGCGGCTCACAAGGACCCGACGGAGCGCACGGCCGGTGTTGCGCTGACCACCTTGGCCGGCCGCGCCAGCGCCGGATTTTCGGACAGATAGCGCTTGAGCCCTGCCAGGATCGCGCGCGCGACTTGCTCCTGATGGGCCGGGTCGGCGAGCTTGCGCTCTTCCACAGGATTTGTAATGAACGCGGTCTCGACCAGAATCGACGGAATATCCGGTGACTTCAGCACAGCAAAGCCGGCCTGTTCAACGGCTGGCTTGTGCAGCCGGTTGAGTTGCGACAGTTCACCCAGAACATGGCCCGCCAGCTTCACGCTGTCGTTGATGGTGGCCGTCTGCGAGAGGTCAAGCAGCGTGCGCGCCAAGTGCGCGTCGCGGTTGTCAATCCGCACTCCGCCGACCAAGTCAGCGTCGTTTTCACGCTTGGCCAGCCAGCGCGCCGCCGCGGACGAAGCACCGTTCTCCGACAGCACAAACACGGAGGAGCCCGCCGCATCCGGCTTGATGAACGCGTCGGCATGAATCGACACGAACAGATCGGCGCGCGCACGGCGGGCCTTGGCAGTGCGTTCCTGAAGCGGAATGAAGTAATCATCGTCGCGCACCAGATAGGCACGGACTCCCGGCTCCGACTCGATCAAAGCCTTCAAGCGGCGGGCGATGGCAAGGGTCACATCCTTTTCGATCAGCCCGCTTGGACCGCGTGCGCCGGGGTCTTCCCCGCCATGACCCGCGTCGATGGCGATAGTCACGAGGCGATCGAAGCCGCCGTCGTTCCGAGCCGGGTTGCGGGCAGGCGACCGCGGCGGCGGCGTTGCTGGCGTCTCCATCAGCGCTTGCGAATCTCCCGCAGGGGCGGCTTCGGCGGCAGATTCTGGCATCAGGTCGAGCACCATGCGGTGACCGTACTCACCCGCCGGCGGCACCACAAAGAGCTTGCTCGCGACGGGCTGCCGCAAATCAAGCACGACCCGCGCAACATCGGGCTTGAACTGGGCCACACGCACCCGGCTGATCAGCGGGTTGTCCGCACCGACGCGGGCTGCCAGTTGGTCCAAAGCGCCACCAGTGGCGAAACCCTGCAGATCGATGACCAGGCGCATCGGGTCTTTGAGCGTCATCGATTGGAAGGTCACCGGGATGTCGGTCTCGAGGGTGAGACGCGTGCTTTCGGCCGCTGGCCAGAAACGCACTGCCTTGACTTGCCCGAGCGCCAACGCCAGTGGAGAGACCAGCAACAAGGCGCAAGCCAACAGCGCGCTCAACCAGCGCGAGCTTGAAACTCCAAGTTTTGTTCGACTGTCCGCCATGCTGACTCCCCTTCTGCCGTGCAGGTCTCGACGCTGGCCTCCCGCCCCTCCCCAACCGTCACCAGCCTGAGCCGCCAATCCGGGCGGGTGCAGGCGCCCGCGGCACGCTCCGGCCACTCGATCAACCGCAGCGCTGGCGAGGGAAGGTCATCGAAACCCGCGTCAACCCATTCCTCAGGGCTAATCATACGATACAAATCAAAATGATAGACACACAAACTCGGCGCTGACTCAAGTTTTTTTTCTGGCTCAAGTTGTGTCGACGAACTGCCGTTATTGCGGTTGATATGGGTTGACCCCAAGCCGGGGGTTAACAAGGTGTAGGGCTCCAGCAGCGTGTATGTCGGGCTTTTGACCGAACCCTGCCAGCCCAGCGCCCGCAAGAAGCCCCTGGCGAACGTGGTTTTTCCGGCACCGAGTTCACCCTCGAGCCAGATGCAGAAGTTTTGAGGCAGCGCAGATGCACACGCGGCGGCCAAGCGTTCGGTCGCAGCGGTAT
>RFMI01000055.1 GCA_009927815.1 Betaproteobacteria bacterium
GGCTCGCCGGTCGCCGCGTCGGCGCCTGGCGTCAGCAGTGGAGTCGGGTCGTCGGCATCGGGCAGGTCTGCCTGCAGATCGGCGAGGGCGGCCAGCGGCGGTTCGGCCAGTCGCCGCGGACGGCTGCCAACCGAGGCGCCGCGCGGGCCGGTAGCGGGGCGCCGGCGCGACGAGTCACTCGTCGGCGGGCGGATCGGGCTGTTCTTGCGCGCCATGGTGCTCCACAAGCAGGGTCTGGTTGAGTTCGGTTAGTGGCGGCAGCTCCTGCAGGCTGCGCAGCCCGAGGTCGTCGAGAAATTGCCGAGTGGTCGCCAGCAGGGCGGGCCGTCCCGGCGCATCGCGGTGGCCGATTACTTCGACCCAGCCGCGGGCCTCCAAGGTCTTGATCACCGGCGTGGCCACCGCCACACCGCGGATGTCTTCGATGTCGCCGCGCGTCACCGGTTGGCGCCAGGCGATGATCGCCAGCGTCTCCAGCACCGCCCGCGAATAGCGCGGCGTGCGCTCCGGCTTGAGTCGGTCGAGCCACGGTTGCATCTCGGCGCGGGCACGAAAGCGCCAGCCGCCGGCGACTTGCATGAGCTCCACCGGCCGCTCGGACCACGCTTCGCGCAGCTCGTCGAGCAGGCGGCGGACGGTGTCGGCGGACAGCGCATCGTCAAACAGCTGGCGCAGACTGGCCAGCGACAGAGGCTCGCTGGCGGTCAGCAGCGCGGCTTCGAGCACGCGTCGCGCGGAGTCGGGGCTCAGCGAAGCGTCGTCGGCCATCGGCTCAGGCGCCGTCCGGCAGGGTGACGTAGATCGGCGCGAACGGCTCGGTCTGGGTCAGCCGCGCCAGGCCCTCGCGCACCAGCTCAAGGATCGCCAAGAAGGTCACCACCAGGTGCGGCACGCCCTCGCTCACGTCGAACAGCTCGGTGAAGCGCTGCAAGCCGTGGTCGCGCAAGGTCTTGAGGACGCGGATCATGTGTTCGCGCACCGAGAGTGTCTCGCGGCTGATGCGGTGGTGGGTGTTGGCGCGGGCGCGCGCGAGGATGCTGCGCCAGGCCTCCATCAGCTCGGCCGACGACACCCCGGGCGGTGGCGGCGCACTGCGCTCGAAGTCGGCGTGCACCCACTCGAAGTCGCGGCCCGCCTGCGGCAGGGTGTCGAGGTCGCGGGCGGCCTGCTTCATCTGCTCGTAGTCGAGCAGGCGGCGCACCAGTTCGGCGCGCGGGTCATCCACTTCAGCATCGTCGGCCGAGGGCGGGCGTGGCAGCAGCATGCGCGACTTGATGTCGATCAGCATCGCCGCCATCAGCAGGTAGTCGGCGGCCAGCTCGAGGCGACCGGCCTGCAGCGCGTCGATGTAGCCGATGTACTGGCGGGTCAGCTCGGCCATCGGGATGTCGAGAATGTCCAGATTCTGCTTGCGAATCAGATACAGCAGCAGGTCGAGCGGCCCCTCGAAGGCCTGCAGCACCACCTCCAGCGCCTCCGGCGGGATGAACAGGTCGCGCGGCAGTGCCGTGACCGGTTCGCCGTAGAGGCGGGCGAGGGGTTGCGGGTCGGCGACGGCGGTGTCCATTGCGGGCGAGTCTATCACCGGCGCGGGTGCCGCCCGGACCCGCGACCACGAGGTGCCGATCGGGCCATCCGCGGCGGCTATAGTGCTGTCATGACCCTGCTGCTGAGTCGCCGCTTCGGCCCCTTGTTTGCTGCCCAGTTTCTGGGAGCGTTCAACGACAACCTCTACAAGAACGCGCTGGTGCTGCTGGTGCTGTTCCATGGCCTTGGCCATGTCGAGGCCTCCGGCGTGGTGGTCAATCTGGCGGCGGGCGTGTTCATCCTGCCGTTTTTTGTCTTGTCCGCCAGCGCCGGAGAGTGGGCCGACCGCGCCGACAAGGCGTGTATCGCTCGTTTCACCAAGACGCTGGAAGTGGCCATCGTCGCACTCGGCGGTGCCGGTTTGGTCACCGGCAGCCTGCCGCTGGCGATGGTCGCGTTGGCTCTGTTGGGCGTGCATTCGGCGCTGTTCGGGCCGGTCAAGTACGGCGTATTGCCGCAGCATCTGCACGCCGAGGAGTTGCTGGCCGGCAACGCCTGGATCGAGGCAGCGACGTTCCTCGCCATCTTGCTGGGGACACTGCTGGCGGGTGTGCTGGTCAACGGCACGGATGCTGCCTTGCAGGTGACGGGGGTCTCCCTGTTCGCGGCCCTCGCCGGGCGTCTGGCGGTGCAGTGGATGCCGGCTGCGCCGCCCAGTGCGCCGATCTCCAAGCTCAGCGACATCGACTGGCAGCCGCTGCGCGCCACCCGCCGCGTGCTCAGGTGGGCGCGTGCCGAGCCGGTGTGGCCAGTACTGTTGGCGATCTCGTGGTTCTGGGCGTTTGGCGCCACCGTGCTGACGCAACTGCCGGTGCTGGTGCGTGACCACCTGCACGGCGATGCCGGCGTGGTCAGCGTGCTGCTGGCGGTGTTCTCGGTCGGGGTGGGGGCGGGCTCACTGCTCGTTTCTGCGCTGCTGCGTCGACGGCCCGACGCGTCCGTGGTGCCTTTGGCGGCGTTGGCCATGGCGCTGTCTGCGGGCCTTTGGCTGGTCGTGGTGCACCTTGTGGCGGGTGACTTTGCGACGGCCCCGGACCGCGTGATGCTCGTCCAGGACTGGCTGCTGCAACCCTGGACCCCGGCGGTGCTACTGAGCTTGGCCGCGCTGGCGGTCGCCGGTGGTGCTTATTGCGTGCCGCTGTACACCGCCTTGCAGCGCTTGGCACCACTCGATCGACGCGGACAAGCGGTGGCCGCCAACAACATCGTCAACTCGGCGGCGATGGTCATGGCCGCGGCGATTGGCGCTGTGGCCCTGGCGAGCGGTGTGGGCGTGGTCGCGCTGCTGGGTGCGGTCGCCGCGCTCAATCTGCCGGTGGCGTTGTGGGCGCGTCGTCTACCGCTGCAGGCGAAGCCGGATCAGGTGTAGCTGAGGCCCATCGCTTCGCGCACGTCGCGCATGGTGTCGCGGGCAAGGTCGCGGGCCTTCTCGCAGCCGTCGGCGACGATGTTGCGCACCAGTGTCGGGTCTTCCAGGTACGGCTGGGCCCGCTCGCGCATGGGGCCCTGCTCGGCCAGCACCGCGTCGATGATCGGCTGTTTGCACTCCAGGCAGCCAATGCCAGCGCTCTTGCAACCGTCGGTCACCCAAGCGCGCCGGCCGTCGTCCGAATACACCAGATGGAACTGCCACACTGGGCAATTGGCCGGATCGCCCGGGTCGGTGCGGCGTACCCGCGCTGGGTCGGTCGGCATGGTGCGAATTTTCTTGCTCACCGTGTCGGCGTCGTCGCGCATGGCAATGGTGTTGTTGTAGCTCTTGCTCATCTTGTTGCCGTCGAGACCCGGCATCTTCGAGGCCTCGGTGAGCAGTGCCTGCGGCTCCGGCAGGATCACCTTGCCGCCGCCCTCGAGGTAGCCGAACAGGCGCTCGCGGTCGCCCAAGGCGATGTTCTGGCTGTCGACGATGAGTGCGCGCGCCTGTTCCAGCGCTTCGTCGTCGCCCTGCTCCTGAAAGCGCTTGCGCAGGTCGTCGTAGAGCTTGGCTTTTTTACTGCCCAGCTTCTTGATCGCCGCTTCGGCTTTGTCCTCGAAGCCCGGTTCGCGGCCGAACAGATGGTTGAAGCGCCGCGCGATCTCGCGCGTGAATTCGATGTGCGGCACCTGGTCTTCGCCCACTGGCACGTGGTTAGCGCGGTAGATCAGGATGTCGGCACTCTGCAGTAGGGGGTAGCCCAAGAAGCCGTAGGTCGAGAGGTCTTTCTCGGTGAGCTTCTCCTGCTGGTCCTTGTAGGTGGGCACCCGCTCGAGCCAGCCCAGCGGCGTCATCATCGACAGCAGCAGGTGCAGTTCGGCGTGCTCCGGCACTTGGCTCTGGATGAACAACGCCGCCCGTGACGGATCGACGCCGGCGGCGATCCAGTCGATGACCATGTCCCAGACGTTCTGCTCGATCACCGCGACGTCGTCGTAGTGGGTGGTCAGCGCATGCCAGTCGGCGACAAAAAACAAGCACTCGTGTTCGTGTTGGAGGCGGACCCAGTTCTTCAGCACACCTTGGTAGTGGCCTAGGTGCAGCATCCCGGTTGGGCGCATGCCGGAAAGGACGCGATCGACGAACATTCGTGGGCTCCGTGGATGGTTTTGGCGGGTGTCTGGGTCAGATGGCGTTGATCAGGCCGAACAGCTCGCGTAAGGACACGCCGAACACGCCGCTGACGATGCCCGCAGTGCCAGTGACCAGCGGCCACATCACCGTGCCGAGTGCGCCAGTGGCCAGCAAAATAACAAGAATCAAAAATCCCCAGCGCTCGAGTTGGGCGAATCGCCAGGCCAGCCGGTTCGGCAGCAGGCTCACCAGCATGCGCCCACCGTCGAGTGGCGGCAGCGGCAGCAGGTTGAGCACCATCAGCGCGATGTTGACCACGATCCCGGCAGCCGCCATCAACACCAGCGGCAGAGCCAGGGATTGCAGACTGTCGGGCAGACTCAGGGGGTTGTCGCTGGCGCCCGCCCAAAGACCGATGCGCAGCAACAAGCCCCAGAACAAGGCTTGCACCAGATTCGCGGCCGGTCCGGCAGCAGCCACCCACAGCATGTCCTGCTTGGGATGGCGCAGCGCGCTAAAGTTAACCGGCACTGGCTTGGCCCAGCCGAACAGCAGGCTGCCGCCGCTCACGGCCAGCAACAAGATAGGCACCAGCAGCGTGCCGACCGGGTCGATGTGACGCGCTGGATTAAGGCTGATGCGCCCCAGTGCGGCCGCCGTGGTGTCGCCAAAATGCCGTGCTGCGTAGCCGTGCGCGGCTTCGTGCAGGGTGATGGCGAACAGCACCGGGATGGCAAAGATGCTGACGGCGCGTATCAGCTCGCTGGTGGATTCCATGGGCGGATTGTGCCTTAAGCCGCCAATCCGAGGCGTGCCGCGCTGCCGAGACCCTGGCGCACGATGGCCGGTGTGTCGGTGGTGAGGTCGACCACGGTTGTCAGGTGCGCGGCCTCGCTACTGTCGTCGAGAATCACGTCCACTTGATGTTCGAGCGCGTCGCGAATCGCCCAGCCGGCGGTCATCGGTTCGCTCTCGCCCGGCAGGATCAGCGAGCTGGATACCAGCGGCTCGCCCAGCTCGTCGAGCAGTCCCAGCACCAGCGGGTGGTCGGGGATGCGCAAACCCAGATGCAGGCGCTTCGGGTGGACCAGCCGCTTTGGCACTTCGCGACTCGCCTCCAGAATGAAGGTGTAAGGGCCGGGTAGGCACGCCTTGAGCAGGCGGTACTGAACGTTGTCGACACGGGCGTAGCGGGCGATCTCGGAGAGGTCGCGGCAGATCAGCGTCAGCCAGTGGCTGTCGTCGAGCTCACGGATGCGGCGGATGCGGTCGACCGCCGCCTTGTCGCCGAGGTGGCAGCCCAGCGCGTAGCAGCTGTCGGTCGGGTAGGCGGCCACCCCACCATTGCGGATGATCTCGGCGGCTTGGCGCAGCAGGCGTGGCTGCGGGTTGTCCGGATGGACATGAAAGTGCTGGGACACGGGTGGTTGGCGCTGCTCAGACGGGTGTGGTGGCTGCGGTCTCGCTGAGCTGCACACCCAGCGCTTGCCACACCGGCGTTGCCGACAGGGGCAGCGCCGGCACGCCGCCGACGTCCATCCATGACTCGTCCGGGCCGTGAAAGTCGGAGCCGACTGACGCCAGCAGGCCGGCCTCGCGGGCGATGGCGTCGAAGCGCTGATAATCCTCGGTGCTGTGGCTGCTGGTGATGACCTCGATCGCCTCGCCGCCGACGTCGCGGAACTCGCGCACCAGGTCGTGCATCTGCGCCACGCTGATGCGGTAGCGTCCGGGGTGAGCGATGACGGCGATGCCGCCCGCGGCGCGAATCCAGCTCACGGCATCACCCAGCGTTGCCCAGACGTGGCGAACGTAGCCTGGCTTGCCTTTGACCAGGTAGCGTTTAAACACCGCGCTGGTGTCGCGCGCATGACCCTGCTCGACGATGTAGCGGGCGAAGTGCGCGCGGCTGATCAGCGCCGGGTTGCTGGCGTAGCGGTATGCGCCCGCGAGCGCCCCGCCGATGCCGGCGCGCGCCAGTCCGGCGGCCATCTGTTCGGCGCGTTCGGCGCGACCGCTGCGCACCTGCGCCAGGCCGTCGCGCAAGGTTGCGTTGTCGGGATCGATGCCCAAGCCGACGATGTGCAAGGTGACGTCGTGCCAGCTCACCGAGATCTCGACGCCTGGCACAAAGCCGACACCCTGCTGCGCCGCAGCAGCTGCCGCCACAGCCAGGCCGTCGAGGTCGTCGTGGTCGGTAAGCGCGAGATGCTGGCAACCGTTGGCAGCGGCGCGCGCCACCAACTCGGCGGGCGGTAGCGTCCCGTCGGACACGGTCGAGTGGCAGTGAAAATCGATTGGGCGCATCAACATCCTTTGGTTGACGCCAGTTTAGCAGGCCGTCGGCAGTCGCTCGGCAAGTCTGTTGCAGTGCGACAGCGCAACCTTGGCGTGATACCATCCGCGCCCTTCAACGCCCAAGAAATCAAGGTCTTCCATGTCCCGCGCCATTCGCAACATCGCCATCATCGCCCACGTCGACCACGGCAAGACCACCCTAGTCGACCAACTGCTGCGGCAGTCGGGCACGTTCCGCGAGAACCAGCAGGTGGCTGAGCGGGTGATGGACAGCAACGACCTCGAAAAAGAGCGCGGCATCACCATCCTGGCCAAGAACTGCGCCATCACGTGGGGCGACACCCACATCAACATCGTCGACACCCCGGGCCACGCCGACTTCGGTGGCGAGGTCGAGCGCGTGCTGTCGATGGTGGATGGCGTTCTGCTGCTGGTCGACGCGGTCGAGGGCCCGATGCCGCAGACCCGCTTCGTCACCCGTAAGGCACTGGCGCAGGGCCTCAAGCCGATCGTCGTCATCAACAAGATCGACCGTCCGGGCTCGCGTCCGGACTGGGTCATCAACCACACCTTTGATTTGTTCGACAAGCTTGGCGCCACTGAGGAGCAACTCGACTTCCCCGTGGTCTACGCCAGCGCACTCAACGGCTACGCCATGCTTGACGCCGCGAACCCGGGCAGCGACATGACCGCGCTCTACCAGGCGATCATCCAGCATGTGCCGCCGCCGCAGGTCGACGAAGACGGCCCGCTGCAACTGCAGATTTGCTCGCTCGACTATTCAACTTACGTCGGCCAGATCGGCATCGGCCGGATCAAGCGCGGCCGCATCAAGCCCAACCAGCCGCTGGTGGTGGTCTACGGCGAGGAGAACCGCGGCAACGCCAAGGTCGGGCAGGTGCTCAAGTTCCACGGCCTCGAGCGCATGCAGGCCGACGAGGCGATGGCCGGCGACATCGTGCTGGTCACCGGTATCGAGCAGGTCAACATCGGCGTCACCTTGTGCGACCCCGACCACATCGACCCGCTCAAGCCGATCGCCGTCGATGAGCCGACCCTGACCATGACCTTTCAGGTTAACAACAGCCCGCTGGCCGGCCGCGAGGGCAAGTTCGTCACCAGCCGCCAGATTCGCGAGCGTCTCGACCGCGAGCTGCTCAAGAACGTCGCGCTCCGCGTCGAAGATACGTCTGAGGCCGATAGCTTTTTGGTGAGTGGCCGTGGCGAACTGCACCTCACCATCCTGCTCGAGAACATGCGTCGTGAAGGCTACGAGCTGGCAGTGAGCCGTCCGCGCGTGGTGTTCCGTGAAGTCAATGGCGAAAAATGTGAGCCCTACGAAATGCTGACGGTGGACGTCGAAGAGGACCACCAAGGCGGCGTCATGGAAGAGCTGGGTCGCCGTCGCGGCGAGCTGCAGGACATGTCACCGGACGGCAAGGGTCGGGTTCGCCTTGAGTACCGCATCCCGGCGCGTGGCCTGATCGGCTTCCAGGGCGAGTTCCTGACGCTGACCCGCGGCACTGGTCTGGCCAGCCACGTGTTCGACGACTACGGCCCGATGGCCGGCGCGATGGCCGAGCGCCGCAATGGCGTGCTGATCAGCCAGGATGACGGTGCCGCTGTGGCCTACGCGTTGTGGAAGTTGCAAGACCGTGGTCGCATGTTCGTCAACCCGGGCGAGGCGGTGTACGAGGGCATGATCATCGGCATCCACAGCCGCGACAACGACTTGGTGGTCAATCCGATCAAGACCAAGCAGCTGACCAATGTGCGCTCGTCGGGCAAGGACGAAGCCGTCACCCTCACTCCGCCGATCCAGCTCACGCTGGAGTCAGCCATCGAGTTCATCGCCGACGATGAGCTGGTCGAGATTACGCCCAAGAACATCCGGCTGCGCAAGCGGCACCTTCTGGAGCACGAGCGCAAGCGTGCCAACAAAGCTGAAGCCATCTAATGATTTTACGTAGTGGGGTTTGCGCAGCACGCGGGTGCTTGCCGGGGCGATGAAGTCCACTATTCATCCCGTAGCACAACCTCACTCAAGGAGATTCACCATGTGGACCAAGCCCGCTGCTTCTGACCTGCGTTTCGGTTTCGAAGTCACCATGTACATCGCCGCTCGCTAAGCGAACCGCGTTGTCTGCAGAAAAGCCACCCTCGGGTGGCTTTTTTGTTGGGTCGGCGTTCCGTTCGGATTCCCGTGTCACTGATGCGGCTTGACATGGCAATAGGAAGCATTATCATTCGCGCATGATCATTTGCATCTGCGCCCGCGTAAGCGACAAGACCATTGAGCGGTGTGCCCGCGCGGGTCAGTCGTTCGAACAGCTCCAGCACGAGCATGGCGTGGCCTTGCAATGTGGCCAATGCGCCAGTTGTGCGCACGACCTGTGGTCGAGCTGCCACGATTCTTCAGCAGCCATCGACTGTCATTCCGGGCGCGACGCCGTCGCCGCCTGAGCGTGACCGCCTGTCTGTGGCGCAGCGAAGCGCCGCTGCTCGTCCGCGTTAGAATCGTGTTTTTGGCGCCCGATCGGGGCGCGTTACCGGAGGCAGCATGAAAGGCGACCCCAAGGTCATCCAGCATTTGCAGGCGCAGCTCAAGAACGAGCTGACCGCCATCAACCAGTACTTTGTCCATTACCGGATGCTCAAGCACTGGGGTTTTGACAAGCTCGCCGCCAAGGAATACGCCGAGTC
>RFMI01000027.1 GCA_009927815.1 Betaproteobacteria bacterium
TACAGGCGCTCGCCCTTGCGGTCAAAAGCGACGCCGTAGGGCGACTTGCCGGTGTCCACACTCTTGACCACGTTGAACTTGCTGTCCATGACCATGAACTTGTTGCCCACCTCGAGCGTGGCGATGTAGGTCTTGCCATCCGGCGAGACCTTGATGCCGCGCGGGCGATTGCCATACTCGGCGGTCTTGATGGTCTTGAGCAGCTTGCGGGTCGCGATGTCGTGGACGGTGACGGTGTTGTCGGCTTCGTTGGTGACGATCAGTTTCTTGCCGTCCTTGCTGAACTCGATGCCCTCGGTCTCGGGACCACCGACAATATCGGCAATCTTCTTGCGTTTTTTCAGGTCGAGGATGGCGATGCGCGCCGGCTCGTCGCCGTCGTCGTCAGCCGCCGCAGGCGCCTCGCCCGGCTTCGGCGGTGGACCCGCCTTGGCACTGGGCTCGTACGAGACAAACGCCCGGTCGCCTCGAATGCGCACGAACTCCGGATTCTTGCCGACCTTGATCTCGCCGATGACGGCGCCGCTGGCGGCATCGATCAGCGTGACACCTCCGGTCTCGCGCGTGGCCACCACCAGCGTCTTACCGTCGGTGGTGATGCCGATGCCGCGCGGCCCCTTCCCCGACAGGTCAAAGCTGGCGGTGGTCTGCAGGGTAGCGAGATCGAGCACCGATACACCCGTGTTCTGGCTGGTGACGAAAGCCTGATCGGCGCAGACGGTGGTGCTGACGGCCAAACTGGTCAGCAGGGCGGCCAACAGGTTCGGGCGAAGGTTCGGCTTGAGGGACATGGAGACTCCAGAGCAAGGCTGCCATCGGGCAGGGGCGCCAGTATAGATTCGCCTTGGCGCCGGGGGTTCAGTCGCGGATGACGCCGAGCGGCAAGTCGGGAGGATCACCCGACGCTCAAGCCACCCGCACCGTGCAGACTGGCCAGCTCCGACGTGATCTCCCCGCGCGCCAGCGCGTGCCGCAGCGCCTGCTCGAAGGTCTGCATGCCCAGTGACTGCCCCGTCTGCATCGCGCTGTGTAGCTGCGCCAGACGATGCTCGCGGATTAGGTTGCGCACCGCCGGCGTGCTGACCAACACCTCATGCAACGCCACGCGCCCGCCACCACGCCGCGGCAACAGACGTTGCGACACCACCGCCTGCAGGCTGTCGGCGAGCTGGTTGCGCACCAGCGCTTGTTCGCCTTGCGGGAACACGCTCACCAAACGATCGACGGTCGAAGCGGCGCCGGCAGTGTGCAAGGTAGCCAGCACCAGATGGCCGGTCTCGGCGGCGGCGAGCGCCAGTCGCATGGTCAGCAGATCGCGCAACTCGCCCACCAGCAACACGTCGGGGTCTTCGCGCAGCGCAGCACGCAGGGCGGTCTCGAAGCTGGCGGTGTCGCGCCCAATCTCGCGCTGACTGATGAGCGAGCGGTGCGCGACATGGACGAACTCGATCGGGTCCTCGAGCGTGACGATGTGCGCCGGCCGCTCGCGGTTGATCGCGTCGACCAGAGCCGCCAGCGTAGTGGACTTGCCGCTGCCGGTGGGGCCGGTGACCAGCACCAGACCGTGGTCGAGGCGTGCCAACTGCGCCAGCACCGCCGGCCCGCCGAGTTGCGCCAGCGGCGTCACCTGGTCCGGAATCACCCGCAACACGGCGGCAGCGCCAGTCTGGCTGCGAAACGCGTTGACGCGGAAGCGTCCCAATGCCGGCAACGCGCATGCAGCGTCGAGGTCGCCGTCGGACTGCCACTGCTGCAAGGCCGCGGCTGGTAGCAACTGCCGCAACACGGGCTCAACCTCGACGGGCAGAGCGTCCGCAAGGGATCGCAAGGCACCCTCGATGCGCAACCACGGCGGCTGACCCTCGCGCAAATGCACGTCCGACGCACCCCTCGCCACCGCAGCGGCCAGCACGGCATACGCAAGCGTGGCCTCGTCTGCCACAGTACACTCTGAGCCCATGGGTCGTTCTCCACCTGCACTATTGCTGGACCGCATCGCCACCGTGCGCGCTGAACTCGCTGCGGCCGCGCTGGCTGCCGGACGCGACCCGGCCGACATCACCCTGATCGCGGTATCCAAAACCTTTCCGGCGGAGGCCATCCGCGACGCCTACGCGGCGGGACTGCGGCACTTTGGCGAGAACTACGTGCAGGAGGCCTGCGACAAGATCGATCAATTGCGCGACCTCGATGGCGCAGTCTGGCACTTCATCGGCCCGCTGCAATCCAACAAATCACGTATGGTCGCCGAGCGCTTCGACTGGGTGCACAGCGTCGACCGCGAGAGCATCGCCCGTCGCCTGTCCGATCAACGACCGCCGCACCTGCCGCCGCTCAAGGTCTGTATTCAGGTGAACGTCAGCGGCGAGGACAGCAAGAGCGGCGTCAGCCCGGACGCTTTGCCGGCGTTGGTCGACACCGTTGCCGCCCTGCCGCGCCTTGAGTTGCGTGGCCTGATGGCGATCCCGGCGCCCTGCGACGACCCAGCGCTGCAACGCGCACCGTTCGCGCGCCTGCGGGCATTGCGCGATGCGCAGTTCGCTCGGCCCGATGGTCACCCCGCGCAGCCCCTGGGGAGGCGGTTGAGTCCACTGCGCTGCGCGCAGAAGTCGCTGCGAGCACCCACCCGCCGGCTGCTTTCGGGGCCAGCGGCAGAGCGTTGACCGGTGACCTGTCGATGGGCATGTCGGCCGACTACGCGGCAGCGATCGCAGAGGGTGCGACGCTGGTACGCATCGGCTCAGCCATTTTCGGCGCGCGTCCGGCACGTGCCGCCACTGCCGGAGACTAAGACCATGAGCACGCGCGCACCCCTGATCCGCTTCATCGGTGGCGGCAATATGGCCAGCGCGCTGATTGGCGGACTGGTGAACACCGGCCACCCGGCCGATCGCGTCCAAGTGATCGAGCCCGATGCCGCCGCACGCACGCGACTGCACGTGCAATCGGGCGTCAGCGCCAACGCGAGTGCAGAGGGCCTGCCGGCCTGCGACATCGCCGTGCTGGCGGTCAAACCGCAATTGCTGCGGGGCGTCGCGCGCGAGCACGCCGCCAGTCTGACCGAGGCGCTGGTGGTATCGGTGGCGGCCGGCATCCGCCTGCCCGACCTGGCGCGCTGGCTCGGCGGCCACTCGCGCATCGTCCGCGCCATGCCCAACACACCGGCGCTGGTCGGTCATGGCGTGACCGGACTGGCCGCCAGCGCTGGGGTGAGCGATGGCGATCGCAGCGCAGTGCAGGCGCTGTTCGACGCGGTCGGCACGGTGGTGTGGGTGGATGGCGACGCTGGCATCGACCTCGTCACCGCCATCAGCGGCAGCGGGCCGGCCTACATGATGCTGATGGTCGAGGCGCTCACCGAGGCGGGCGTCGGCCAAGGCCTGTCGGCCGAGCGTGCCCAGCAACTGGCGCTCGGCACCATGGCCGGCGCCGTCGCGCTGATGCAGTCGAGCCAGGAAACGCCGGCGACCCTGCGCGAGCGCGTCACTTCACCCGGCGGCACCACCGAGCGCGGCATCGCTGCCATGCAAGCCGGGCACTTCGCGGGCATCATGGCGGACGCGGTCACCGCCGCTCGTGTTCGCGCCGGCGAACTGGGTGACCTCTTCGGAAAGGATTGAGCATGTCCGCGCAGATCGGCGTGTTTCTGGTCAATAACGTACTCGGCTTGTTCGTCACAGCCTTGATGCTGCGATTCATGATGCAGTGGGTGCAAGCGCCATTCGCGAATCCACTGGGCCACCTGATTCGGACCCTCACCAACTGGCTGGTGCGGCCGCTGCACCGACTGGTGCCGTCGACCAGCCGCAACGATCTGGGCATCCTGCTGCTGGTCTGGCTGGCCTTGGTCCTGAAAACCTGGCTTGTCGGTCTGCTGACCATACCGGTGTTCGGCCCGCTGGCGCTGGCGATGGTGGGCGTGGTCGGTGTGCTCAAAGCGTGGCTGCAGATGCTCTGGCTGGCGGTGGTGGTCAACGCCGTCCTTAGCTGGATCGCCCCGCACAACGAGATCGCACCGGTGCTCCACCTGTTGTGCGAGCCCGTGTTGCAGCCGGTTCGGCGCATCCTGCCGGCCACTGGCAATATCGACTTGTCGCCACTAGTGGTGCTGTTGATCGGCCAGATGCTGCTGGGCATCGTGCTGCCCACCCTCGAACATAACCTGCTGCGGACGCTGCTCTAGGTCTACATCAGGACGATGTCGTACTGCTCCTGGCTGTAGGTGGTCTCGACCTGCAGTGACACCGGTCGCTCGACGAACTCCTCGAGCTGGGCCAGGCTCGTTGACTCCTCGTCGAGGAACAGGTCGACCACGGCCTGGCTAGCGATGATGCGGAACTCGCGTGGCTTGAACTGCCGCAACTCGCGCACCACCTCGCGCAGGATCTCGTAGCAGACGGTCTGCGCGGTCTTGATCTCACCACGCCCCTGGCACGTGCGGCACTGCTCGCACAACACATGCGCCAGCGACTCGCGGGTGCGCTTGCGAGTGATCTCGACCAGACCCTGCGCGGTGAACCCATTGAGCCCCACCCGCATGCGGTCGCGCGACACCGCCCGCGCCAGCTCGGCCTGCACCGCCGCGCGGTGCTCCTCGAGGTCCATGTCGATGAAGTCGATGATGATGATGCCGCCGAGGTTGCGTAGCCGCAGCTGCCGCGCGATCACCTGCGCCGCCTCGAGGTTGGTCTTGAACACGGTCTCGTCGAAATTTTTGTTGCCAACGAAACCGCCGGTGTTGACGTCCACCGTCGTCATCGCTTCGGTCTGGTCGATGATCAGATAACCGCCGCTCTTGAGGTCGACGCGACGCCCCAACGCGCGCTCGATCTCCTCTTCGATGCGGTAGAGGTCGAACAGCGGCCGGTCGGCGCCATAGTGCTCGATCTGGCTCAAGGTCTCCGGCGTGTACAGGCGCGCAAACTCGATCATGCGGGCGTGGGTCTCACGCGAGTCGACGACGATGCGGCAGGTCTCCTCCCACACCATGTCGCGCAACACCCGCAGCGGCAGACGAAGGTCGTGGTGCAGCAACTCGATGTCGGTGGCGGCAACGCCGCGCCGCTCGACCTCGGTCCACAGCCGACGCAGGTAGTCGACGTCGGCGGCAAGGTCGCTGTCGCTGGCGAGTTCAGCATTGGTACGGATGATGTAACCACCACCTTGCTGCACCTGCCCGGCGACCGCGTCACTCACGGCACGCCCGTCGAGGATAGCCTGCAGCCGCGCCCGCTGCGCCTCGCGCGCCTCCTCGCCCTCGATGCGCTGCGACACGCCGATGTGATCGTCGTCAGGAATGTAGACGAGGAACCGCCCGGCCAGGCTGATCTGCGTGGTCAGACGAGCGCCCTTGGTGCCGATCGGGTCTTTGATCACCTGCACCACAACCCGGTCGCCCTCATGCAGCAACTGCTCGATCGGCGTGCTGCCGGGCATCAGGCCGGGACGCCGGATGTCGGCCACATGCAAAAACGCTGCGCGTTCCAGACCGATGTCGATGAACGCCGACTGCATCCCCGGCAGCACCCGCCGCACCCGCCCGGAATACACATTGCCGACCAGTCCGACGTGGCTGCTGCGCTCGATGTGGATCTCTTGCACCACGCCGTTCTCGGTCACCGCGACCCGGGTCTCCTGTGGCGTGACGTTGATCAGGATCTCTTCGCGCATCGCACCCATCAGTGGACCTCTGGCCAGACCCGGATGCCGCACTGCGCCAGCAGGTCGGCGGTCTCGAACAGCGGCAGGCCCATAACGCCGCTATAGCTGCCCTCTAGATGCTCGACGAAGGTCGCCGCCCGGCCCTGGATGCCGTAGGCACCGGCCTTGTCCAGCGGTTCGCCGCTGGCCGCGTAGGCGCGCAACTCGGATTCGCCGATCTGGCGAAAGCGCACCTGGCTCACCGAGACGCGCAAGTCGACTGCGCCGTGGGCCGCCAGCGCCACCGCTGTCAACACCTGGTGCACGCGGCCCGACAACTCGGCCAACATCGCCAGCGCCTCGGCGGCGTCCTGCGGCTTGCCAAAGATGCGGGCGGCCAGCGCCACCGTCGTGTCGGCGCCGAGCACCGGCGCGGCCGGCAGTCCGAGCGCCGCAAGTTCGTCGACACCCGCCAAGGCCTTGGCACGCGCCAGCCGCTTGACATAGACCAGCGGCGGCTCACCAGCGACCACCGACTCGTCGACCGCGCGCAACGGCGACAGGCGCAGCACCTGCGGCTCGAGGCCAATCTGGGCGAGCAGCTCGCGGCGTCGAGGGCTGGCCGAAGCAAGATAGAACGAGGCGTCAGTCATCTAGTCGCGGTGGTAAGGGTGGCCCTGCAGTATGGACGTCGCCCGGTAGAGTTGCTCGATCAGCAGCACCCGCGCCAGGCCATGCGGGAGGGTCATCGGCGACAGCGACAGCAGTAGATCGGCGCTCTCGCGCAAGGCCGGGTCGTGCCCGTCAGGGCCACCCAGCAGAAACGCGACGTCGCCACCCGCCGACTGCCAGTCGCGCAAACGGTCGGCCAGTTGTTGGGTGCTGAATCCGCGTCCACGCTCATCGAGGACCACCCGCCGCGCGCTCTTGGGCAATGCCGCGAGCAGTCGCTGCGCCTCGGCAGCGGCCATCTTCGCCACCGGTTTCGCCTCGACGCGCGGCTCGGCACGCACCGGTGTCACCTCGATCGACCACGGCCGGACAAAACGCCGCGCGTAGTCGTCGCAGGCGGTCTGCTGCCACTCCACCAAGCGCTCGCCAATGGCCAGCACGTGCAGGCGCACGCCGGATCGGCCTCAACCAACGGCCGGTGGCGGCGCAGCGCGCAATTGCCGGGCCACCCGCGAGGCGTCGCCACCCCAGAGTTCGTCGATGTTGTAGTAATCGCGCACAGCCGCTTGCATGACATGCACCACGACGTCGCCCAAGTCGATCAGCACCCACTCGCCGGCTGCCTCGCCCTCGACGCCGACGACCTGCCCGCCGGCATCCTTGACCCGCTCCTGAACCTCGTTGGCGAGCGCCCGGGTCTGCCGGTTAGAGGTCGCGGTGGCGATCACCATATAGTCGGTGAGCGAGGTCAGGTGTCGCACCGGCAGCACCGCAAGGTCCTGCGCCTTGATGTTCTCGAGGGCGTCTACGACGATGTTCTTGAGTTGTTCACTGTCCATGCGTGGGGGTCTGGTTTGCCGAGTCGTGGTTGAAATAGAGGCCGTGGGTCTGGATGTAGTCGAGCACGCTGTCGGGAAGCAGATAGCGCGGCGAGACGCCGGAGCGCAACTGGCTGCGTAACAGCGAGGCCGAGATGTCGAGCGCGGTCATGGTGTGGATGGCGATGCGCCCGCCCGGCGACTTGCGCAGCGGTGCCATATTGACCACCGCGCGGTTGGAGAACGCCTCCCACAGCTCGGGCGCCAGCGCCGACTCCCAGCTGGTGACACCGTAGCCGGGCCGTTGCGCGACAACGATGTGGCAGATCTCCAGCAACTCGCGCCAGCGGTGCCAGCCCGGCAGCGACAAAAAAGCGTCAGCGCCCATCATCAGCACCACCGGGGTGCGTGGCGCCAAGCTTTGCCGCAGTTCGGTGACCGTGTCGAACGAGTAGGACTGGCCCGCACGCAGCAGCTCGCGGTTGTCGAGGATGAAGCGCGGGTTGCCGGTGATCGCCAGCTGCACCATCTCCGCGCGGTGGGCGTTGTCAGCCTGCGGTTGGGCGCGGTGCGGCGGCGTACCGGTGGGGATGAAGCGGATCTGCTCGAGGCCCAGCAGCTCGGACACCTCTTCGGCCAGCCGCAAGTGCCCGTTGTGGATCGGGTCGAAGGTGCCGCCGAGGATGCCAACCGGAGTCTGGTTTGCCACGCCGATCGCCTAGCCGCGCACTTGGCCGTCGCCGAGGACGATCCATTTGAGCGTGGTCAGCCCCTCGAGCCCCACCGGGCCGCGGGCGTGGAGCTTGTCGGTGGAGATGCCAATCTCGGCGCCGAGGCCGTACTCGAAGCCGTCGGCAAAGCGGGTGGACGCGTTCACCATCACGCTGGCCGAATCCACCTCGCGCAAGAACCGCCGGGCGCGGCCGTAGTCTTCGGTGACGATGCTGTCGGTGTGCTGGCTGCCATAGGTGTTGATGTGCTCGATGGCCATGTCCACGCCATCGACCACACGAATACTGAGGATGGCGGCGAGGTACTCGGTGCGCCAGTCCTCTTCGGTAGCCGGGAGAACGGCGGGAGGGGCTTTCGCAGCAGACTGCGGAGCCATCTGCAAGGAAGTCCCCCCGCCGGTAGGCCCGGCCATCACGGCGCCGCCGAGGATCGCGCGCGTGCGCTCGCAGCCGCGCAGCTCGATGCCCTTGTCGGCATAGACCTCGCCCAGCAGCGGCAGCACGATGGGAGCGATGGCGGCATGCACCAGCAGCGTCTCCATGGTGTTGCAGGTGCCCAGCCGCTGCGTCTTGGCGTTGTCGGCGATGCGAACCGCCTTGTCGATGTCCGCACCCTCGTCGATGTAGACGTGGCAAATGCCGTCCAGATGCTTGATCACCGGAATGCGCGCCTCACGGTCGATGCGCTCAACCAGGCTCTTGCCACCGCGCGGCACGATCACGTCGACGTATTGCTTCATGGTGATCAGTTCGCCCACCGCGGCGCGGTCGGTGGTCTCGACCACCTGCACGGCGGATTCGGGCAGACCGGCTTCGCGTAGGCCCTCGCGCACGCAGGCGGCGATCGCCCGGTTCGCGCGAATGGCCTCAGAGCCGCCGCGCAGAATGCAAGCGTTGCCGCTCTTCAGACACAGACCGGCGGCGTCCGCCGTCACGTTCGGGCGCGCCTCGTAGATGATGCCGATGACACCCAGCGGCACGCGCATGCGGCCCACCTGGATGCCCGACGGCCGATAGGCGAAGCCGCCCATCTCGCCCACGGGATCGGCCAAGGCGGCGATCTGCTCGAGGCCGGCAGCCATGTTCTCAACGCCCTTCGCAGTCAGCGTGAGGCGGTCGATCATCGCTGCATCGAGACCGGCGGCTTGCGCAGCCGCCACATCGTCGGCGTTGGCGCCGAGCAGCGCGGCCGCCTCGCGGCGAATGGCGGCGGCCATGACCGTCAGTGCGCGGTTCTTGGCGTTCGTGTCGGCGCGCGCCAAGGCGCGGCTCGCCTCGCGGGCGGCGCGGCCCAAGCCCTGCATGTAAGCGGCGACGTCAGTGATGTCAGTCACGGTGCGTTCGGCGGGAGCGTTCATAGCTGACAAGTCTCGCACGGCGGACGACGACAGGCCAGACCAGCGCTCAGCGGGAGCGCGCGGCCTGCTGCGCCGCAGCCAATGCGCGAATACCGTGCTCAGCGAGGTCCATCAGCTGGCGCAACTCATCTCGCGAGAAGGCATTGCCCTCGGCGGTGCCCTGCACCTCGATGATGCCGCCAGAGCCGGTCATGACGATGTTCATGTCGGTGTCGCAGGCGGAGTCCTCGGGATAGTCCAGATCGAGGATGGCCTGACCCTCGTGGATGCCGACCGAGACAGCGGCGACGCTGTCGGTGACCGGGTTGGCGGCCAGCAGACCTTTGCCGACCAGCCACTCGGCAGCGTCGGCCAGCGCCACCCAAGCGCCGGTGATGGCGGCGGTGCGGGTGCCGCCGTCGGCCTGCAGCACGTCGCAGTCGAGGTGGATGGTGCGCTCACCCAAGGCCTTGAGGTCGGTGATGGCGCGCAGGCTGCGGCCAATCAGGCGCTGGATCTCCTGCGTGCGGCCACTCTGTTTGCCGCGGGCGGCCTCACGGTCGCCGCGGGTGTGAGTGGCGCGGGGCAGCATGCCGTATTCGGCGGTCACCCAACCCTGCCCCTTGCCGCGCAGAAATCCGGGGACTTTCTCCTCGACGCTGGCGGTGCAGAGCACGCGCGTGTCGCCAAATTCGACCAGCACCGAACCTTCGGCGTGGCGGGTGAATTGGCGGGTGAAGCGGATTGGACGCAGCTGATCGGGCTTGCGGCCGTCGTGACGGGTCGTGGTGGTCATGCGGCGGGCCGGACTGAATCGGCAGAAGAGTGAAGCGCGCGAGTATACGCGGGCACGGTAAGGTCCGACGGAAGCACCGGCGGGGCGAAGAGCAGCTTCCCCGCGCCCGCCGGCGCCACATCGCAGAATCGCGACGCACTGTCACCATCGGTGACTAGAATCCGGTCATGGATTCGCGACCTGTCCAAGCCCCTCTGGCACCGCGCTCGCTCCGCGCCGTCTGGCACCCCTGCACGCAGATGAAGCTGCACGAAGGCGCGCCGCCGCTGGCGATCGTCAGCGGCGACGGCGCCTGGCTGGAGGCCGAGGACGGGACGCGTTACCTGGACGCGATCAGCTCCTGGTGGGTCAATCTGTTCGGCCACGGCCACCCGCACATCCGCGCCGCCATCCACAGCCAACTCGACCGGCTCGAGCACGTGATGCTAGCCGGCTGCACCCACGAGCCGGTGGTGAAGCTGTCGGAGCGACTCGGAGCGCTGACCGGCCTCGGCCACGCCCACTACGGCTCGGACGGCGCCTCGGCCACCGAGATCGCCATGAAGCTAAGTGCGCATTACTGGCGCAACTGCGGTCAGCCGGACAAGCACCGGTTTGTTGCAGTGAGCGGCGGCTACCACGGCGAGACGCTGGGTGCGCTGGCCGTGACCGACATCCCCCTGTTCCGCGACACCTATGCGCCCTTGTTGCGCGACTGCAGCCTAGTGCCCAGCCCGGACTGGCGGCAAGCGGCGGCAGGTGAGGATGCGCAAGCCTTTGCGCGACGGCAGGCGCTGGCGCTCGAGGCGCATCTGGCGCAGCACCACGCCAGTACCGCGGCCCTCATCGTTGAGCCGCTGATCCAGTGCGCCGGCGGCATGGCCATGCACCACGCCGAGTATCTGCGCCTGGCGCGCGAACTGTGCACGCTATACGGCGTGCACTTGATCTGCGACGAGATCGCGGTCGGCTTTGGGCGCACCGGTAGCTTGTTCGCGCACCAGCAGGCCGGCATCCGTCCCGACTTCCTCTGCCTCTCGAAAGGCCTGAGCGGCGGCTTTTTGCCGCTGGCGGTGACGCTGACCACCGACGACGTCTACCAGGCCTTCTACCACCACGAGGTGCGACGCGGCTTTTTGCACAGCCACAGCTACACCGGCAATCCGCTGGCCTGTGCCGCTGCCAACGCCGTACTCGATGTGTTCGAGGCAAGCGACGTGCTGGCCACCAACGCCGCGCTGGCGGCACGTATCGACGACGCCGCAGCGCCAATCGCAGCCCTGCGGCAGGTGCGCGACTGGCGTCGCACCGGCATGGTCTGGGCGTTCGAGGTGGATGCGCCGCCTGGCCGCCGCGAGCCGGTCGGTCCAGCGATTGCGGCCGCTGCCTTGCGCCACGGCGTGCTGCTGCGCCCGATCGGCAGCACCGTTTACTGGATGCCTCCCTACTGCCTGGACGACCACGCGATCGGGCATCTGATCGCTGGCACGCTGGCCGCACTGGAGGAGACTGTGGGATGAGTCGGATCGCGGCCATCGTCCTCGCGGCCATGGCAGCAATGCTTGCGCTGGATGCAAGGGCTGCCGGCGGGCTCCCCCCGGACTTCGCCGCAGCGCTTGCCCGCGCGGGTGTGCAGCCGCAGCAGGTCAGCGTGTGGTTCGGCGAGGCCACATCGACCGAGGCACGCTTCCACTGGCTGCCGGAAACACCGCGCAACCCGGCGTCGGTGCTCAAGGTCATCACCACCGCGCAGGCGCTGGCGCAACTTGGCCCTGGCTACCGCTGGACGACGCGCGTCTGGTCCGAAGGACCGGTGCGCGATGGCGTGCTGCGGGGCCGTCTGGTGATCGAGGGCGGGGGCGACCCCAAGTTGCGCCGTGACGATCTGCGAAGCCTGTTCGAGCAGGTGCGCGCCTCAGGCATCCGGCAGGTGGAGGGTGACATCGTGCTGGACCGCAGTCGCTTCGCGCTGCCGCCCCACGAACCCGGCGCGTTCGATGCGCAACCCCAGCGGGCTTACAACGTCGGCGCCGACGCGCTGTTGCTCAACTTTGCCGCGCTGAGCGTCAATGTGCGCGCCGATCCGGGCGCCGATGCGGTGCAGGCGTGGCTCGAACCACCGCTCGACGGTGTCCGCCTCGACAACCGGCTGGCACTGGCGGACGGCATCTGTGGCGACTGGCGCCTTCGGCCACTGATGAAACTCGAGCCCGCCAGCGATGGCGGCGCACGGGTTCAGCTGGACGGCCGGATGCCGACCGCTTGCGACGACGCCAGCATCGACATCGCACCGTTTAGCGGACCCGAGTTTAGCCGCCGTCTGGTGGCGCAGACTTGGCGCGAGGTGGGTGGCCGTCTACGTGGCGGAGTGGTCGACGGTCGGGTCGGCTACGGCCTACGGCGGCTGGCCGAGTGGCGCTCGCCACCCCTGGCCGACGCGCTGCGCGACATCAACCGTTTTAGCAACAACGTGATGGCCGAGCAGCTGTGGCTCACCACCGCCGGCGAGACCCGCGGCTGGCCGGCCACCCGCGAGCAGGCCGTCGCCACGACCGGCGACTGGCTGCGCAGCATCGACGCGTGGGACGAAGCGACCCTAATCGACAGCGGCTCCGGCTTGTCGCGGCGCACCCGCGTCACCGCCACACAGTTGGCCCGCGTGCTGCGCCAGGCGGCCCAGTCGCCATACTTGGCCGAGTTCGCCTCGTCGCTGCCGATTGCCGGCAGTGATGGCACCGCCAAGCGCCTGCCGGTGCAAGCGCACGCGCGCCTCAAAACCGGCAGCCTCAACGGCGTACGCGCCGCCGCCGGTTATGTGCGCGACTCACACGGACACTGGCTGAGTCTGGTGCTGCTGCTGGAAGATGCTCCGGCCGACGGCTGGCGGGAATTGCTCGGCTGGACCGTCGACTGGGCGGCGTCAACCGACGGGCTGGTGCCCTAGGCTGCGCGCGCCGCACTCCAGCGCCACAGGTACGCCCCCGCCACCAACATCGGCACGCACAGCCACTGCCCCATGCTCAAGCCTAGCCCGAGCAGGCCCAGATGAGCGTCGGGCTCGCGAGCGAACTCCACAGCAAAGCGTGCAGCGCCATAACCGATCAAAAACAGCGCCGAGACTTGGCCCAGCGGTCGCGGCCGCCGCGCGAACCACCACAGCAGCACAAACAGCGCGACGCCCTCCAGGGCCGCCTGATAGAGCTGCGACGGGTGGCGCGGCACACCGTCGACCAGCGGAAAAACCATGCCCCAAGGGCCATCCGTCGGGCGTCCCCACAGTTCGCCGTTAATGAAGTTGCCGATGCGCCCGAACGCCAGCCCAAGGGGAACCAGCGGCGCGATGAAATCGGTGATCTGCAACCAGCGCAGGCCGCGCCGCTGCGCCAGCCACGCGACCGCCAGCAGTACACCGAGAAATCCCCCGTGGAAACTCATGCCGCCCTGCCAGACCGCGACGATGCTTGCCGGATCGGCGACGAAATCAAGCGGCTTGTAAAACAGCACGTAGCCCAAACGCCCACCCAGCACCACCCCCAGCACGCCCCAGAACATCAAGTCATCGAGAAGATCCGGCGTCATTGTTAAGTCAGGCCGGCGCAACAGATGCCGACGTCCGAGCCATAAAAACTGCACGAAGGCCGCCACGTACATCAGGCCGTACCAGTGCACGGAGAGAGGCCCAAGGCGCACAGCAACGGGGTCAAAACCGGGGTGAATGAGCATGTCAGTTGCTTTGTCGGGGGCCGAGCGATTCCGGATTCTACTGCGCCACCGTTGCACCGCCCTGACCCATGAGTGTCGTCCAGACGTGTTGTAGACGGACGCCGATTTGTTGCCGAGCGCCCCCTTGCATTACCCTCTGGCCCGAACCCGAACCGGAGAACCCCATGCGACAACGCCCTGCCCTTACGCTTGACGACGCCCAGACCATCGGCGCCGCCGCACTCGCCCACGCCCACCAGCACGGCTGGAACGTCTCGATCGCCGTGTGCGACGACGGCGGTCATCTGTTGTGGTTCGCGCGCATGGACGGGGCACCGCCGATGAGCGCCGAGATCGCCCCCGGCAAGGCCGACTGCGCAGCGCGCGCACGCAAGGCCAGTGGCGTGTTGGAGAAGGTCATCAACGATGGCCGCACGGCCGCACTGAAGATGCCAGTGCTGACACTCGAGGGCGGCGAGATGATTGTCGTGGACACGGTGTGTGTCGGTGCGGTGGGCGTGTCGGGTGTCAAATCCACCGAGGACGCCGAGATCGCCCGCGCCGGTATCGCTGCGATCGGCGCCGCGACTCAATTCTGAGCAACGCCCGGAATACCCACCGGGCAAGTCTTGGACATCCTCTAAAATCAGTCGCTTAAGCGACGCGTCACGGATTTGACATAGTCATTGTGCATCGCGACGGGCGACGGTATGCTTCGCCCCCGCGCCGGACGTCACCCGTCGTCCGCCGATGCCACCGTGGCGTCGCCTGTCCCGCCTCAGTGCAACAGACGACCGCCCAACCCAGGGAGATACCATGGCCATCACCATCGGTGCGATCACCGAATCGACACCGGGCGAGCAGCGCGTCGCGCTCGTTCCGGACGTCGCCAAGAAGTACCAGGCGCTTGGCGCCACTGTCGCCGTCGAAAGCGGCTTCGCTTTAGGCGCCAATCTGGCCGACGGCGACTTCGCCGACGTGTCGGCAGCTGGCCGCGACCACGTGCTGTCCTCGTCTGACATTCTGCTGCACGTGCAGCCGCTGGACGCCGCCGACCTCGCCAAGCTCAAGCCGGGCTGCGTGCTAGTGGGCTACCAGGCACCGTACGCCAGCGCCGAGCGCATCACTGCGCTCAACTCGGCCAGCGCGACGGCCTTGAGCTTCGAGTTGCTGCCGCGCATCTCGCGCGCGCAGAGCATGGATGCGCTCTCCAGTCAGGCCGCCGTCGCCGGCTATGCCTGCGTACTGATCGGCGCCGACAACTGCCCGAAGTTCTTCCCGATGATGACCTATGCCGCCGGCACCATCCGCCCGGCCAAGGTGCTGGTGATCGGTGCTGGTGTCGCTGGCCTGCAGGCCATCGCCACCGCCAAGCGCCTTGGCGCCATGGTCGAAGGCTACGATGTGCGTCCGGAAGTGCGTGAACAGATCGAGTCGCTCGGCGCCAAGTTTGTCGACACAGGCGTGTCGGCGGTGGGCACCGGCGGCTACGCCCGCGAACTCACCGACGCCGAGAAGGCCCAGCAGGCCGACAAGCTGGGCAAAGCCGTAGCCGCTTGCGATGTGCTCATCACCACCGCATCGGTGCCCGGCAAGCGCGCACCGCAGATCATCAGCGAGGCGATGGTGGCACGCATGAAGCCGGGCGCTGTGGTGGTCGACCTCGCCGCCGAGACCGGTGGCAACGTTGCCGGCACCGTGGCCGGCCAGTCGGTCAAGGTCGGCCCGGCGCTGATCATCGGCCCCACCCATATCGCCAGCCGCATGCCGGTACACGCCTCGGAAATGCTGGCGAAGAACGCGTTCAATTTGATCTCGCCGTTTATCAAGGACGGCGCTCTGGCGCTCGACTGGGACGACGAAGTCATCGCCGGTTCGGCGCTGACGCACGCCGGTCAACTGAAGTCGGCGGCGGTCAAGACCGCCCTCGGTCTCTAAAAGGAGCCCCACATGGAAGGCTTTCTGTATCTGTATGTGTTCATGCTCGCGGCTTTCACGGGCTACGAGGTGATCTCCCGCGTGCCGGTGATCCTGCACACCCCGCTGATGTCCGGCTCCAATTTTGTCCACGGCGTGGTGCTGGTCGGTGCGATGGTGGCGCTCGGCGCCGCCGACCCGTCGGACCCGGTGCAGCTGGCAATCGGCTTCTTCGCCGTGCTGCTGGGTGCGGCCAATGCCGCCGGCGGCTACGTCGTCACCGAACGCATGCTCGGCATGTTCCAGTCGAAGAAGAAGGGGGGCGCGTAAATGGACGCCAAGATTCTGGTCAATGCCGCCTACTTTGCGGTTGCGGTGGTGTTCATCCTGGGCCTCAAGGCGATGAGCTCGCCGCTGACAGCGCGCAAGGGCATCGTCTGGGCCGGCTACGCCATGGTCGCAGCGACCTTGGTGACCTTCCTTTGGCCGGGCCATGACGGCGCCGGTATGCACAACCTCGGCCTGATGGTCGCCGCCATCGCCATCGGCGGCGCGGCGGCCTGGTGGTCGGGCAAGAAGGTTGCGATGACCGACATGCCGCAGATGGTCGCCATCTACAACGGCATGGGCGGCGGCGCAGCAGCGGCCATTGCCGCGCTGGAATTCGCCCGTGGTGACGTCCACGACCCGCTGGTGACCACGTTGGCGGTCATCGGCTCGCTGATCGGCTCGGTGGCGTTCTCCGGCTCGTGCATCGCCTTCGCCAAGCTGCAGGGCATCATGGAGAAGACCTACCGTCTGCCGGCGCAAAACGCTGTCAACGTGGTGCTGGCCGTGGTGGCAGTGCTGCTCGGTGCGTTCATCGTTGCGCATCCGGACCACACAACAGCACTACTGGCGTTCTATGCCTTGGCACTGTTCCTCGGCATCATCCTGACGACGCCGATCGGTGGCGCCGACATGCCGGTGGTGATCTCGCTGCTCAACGCCTTCACCGGTTTGGCAGTCGGCTTTGAGGGTTTCGTGCTCGGCAATCCGGCGCTCATCGTCGCAGGCATTGTGGTTGGCGCATCCGGCACACTGCTAACGCAGCTGATGGCCAAGGCAATGAACCGCCCGATCGCCAACGTCATCTTCACGCCGATGACCGGCGCTGCAGCTGGCGGCGGCGAGGCCGTCACCGGCACCATGAAGGAAACTTCGGCACTGGACGCTGCCTCGATGATGCGCTTCGGCAGCAAGGTCATCGTCATTCCGGGCTACGGCATGGCCGTGGCCGGCGCCCAGCACAAGGTCTGGGAGATGGCGCAACTGCTCGAAGAAGCGGGCGTCGAGTGCGTATTCGCCATCCACCCGGTGGCGGGCCGTATGCCGGGTCACATGAACGTGCTGCTGGCTGAGGCCGGCGTGCCCTACGACAAAATCCTCGACCTCGACGAAATCAACTCGGACTTCCCGCAGGCCGATGTGGCACTGGTGATCGGCGCCAACGACGTGGTCAACCCGGTCGCGCGGACCGACAAGTCGAGCCCGATCTACGGCATGCCGATCCTCGACGCCGATCGCGCGCAGAACTGCATCGTCATCAAGCGCGGCAAGGGCGCCGGCTACTCGGGCATCGAGAACGCGTTGTTCTACGCCGACAATTGCCGCATGCTCTACGGCAGCGCGCAGCAGGCCATCGCCGAAATCATCCATCACATCAAGACGATGGAAGAGGCGTAAACCGCTCCGCGGCGCATGCCGCCGCGCTGCAGCGCGCATCGACACGTCGCAGCAAAAAAGAAACCCGGCTCAGGCCGGGTTCTTTTTTGGCGAAGCGGATCTCACGCGCGACGCGACATTGCGCCGCGCCAGCGCGCCCGACCTTACTCGATCTCGCCCATGATGCTTTGCAGGTAGTTGGATTCACCGACCTTGCTCATGAGCTCGATCTGCGTCTCGAGGAAGTCGATGTGCTCCTCGGTGTCGTCGAGAATCATCTGCAGCAAGTCGCGCGAGACAAAATCGTGCGCCGATTCGCAGTGGGCGATGCCGGCCTTGATGGTGGTCTGTGCGCCTTGCTCAAGGCCAAGATCCGCCTTGAGGATCTCACCGACCGTTTCGCCGACGCTGAGCTTGCCCAGATCCTGCA
>RFMI01000109.1 GCA_009927815.1 Betaproteobacteria bacterium
TTGCGCACCACCTTGGCCGGATCGGCCTCCCACACGCCAATCTCGGAGGCAATGGTGAGGATGCGGTCTTCGGTCAGGGCCCAGCGCGCCGGGCGCAGGCCGTTGCGGTCCAGCGTGCAAACGGCGTAGCGGCCATCGGTGAGCACGATGCCGGCGGGGCCGTCCCACGGCTCGCCATGCATCGAGTTGTATTCGTAGAAGGCGCGGATGTCCGGGTCCATCGCGTCGTTGTTCTGCCACGCCGGCGGCACCAGGAGGCGCAGACTGCGGAACAGGTTCGAGCCGCCCATCACCAGCGCCTCGAGCATGTTGTCGAGCGACATCGAATCGGAGCCGGTGGTCGAAACGATCGGCCGGATGTCGGCCATGTTTGGAATCAGCTCGGACTCGAACTTGACCTCACGGGCGCGCGACCAGTTGCGGTTGCCGGCGACCGTGTTGATCTCGCCGTTGTGGGCGAGCATGCGGAACGGCTGCGCCAGACGCCACTGCGGCCAGGTGTTGGTCGAGAAGCGTTGGTGAAAAACGATCAGGCTGCTGGCAAAACGCGGATCGTTGAGATCGCTGTAAAAGACCGCCAGATTCTCCGGGAGCACCAGACCCTTGTAGCTGATGACGCGGCTCGACAGGGTCGGCTGGAAGTACACCGGGTCAACCGGGAACAGCGCCTTCTCGGTACGACGACGGGCGATGTACAGCGCGCGCTCGAAGTGCACCTCGTCGAGGCTGGCCGGCGCGTTGACGAAGACCTGCTCGAAGTGCGGCAGGCTCTCCAGCGCGTATTTGCCGCATACCGACGTATCGATCGGCAGCACACGGAAGCCGGCGACCTCACAGCCTTGCGCGGTCAGCTCAGCGCGGATGGTGGCGCGGGCGTGCTCTGCTTTTGCGGCGTCGCGCGACAGGAACACCAGACCCGCGGCGTAGAGCGGCGCGAGCGCGATGCCGGCTTCGGCAGCCACGGCGCGCAAAAAGGCATCCGGCTTCTTGAACAGCAGGCCGCAACCATCGCCCGACAGCCCATCGGCAGCCACCGCACCGCGGTGAGTCATACAGGCCAGCGAGGAGATTGCCGTCTGCACCAGATGGTGTGCCGGCTGGTCGTCGATCTGGGCGATCAGCCCAAAACCGCAGCTGTCCTGCTCGAAATCCGGGCTGTAGAGGGTGTCACGTAGCCAGTCCTGACGGTTCATTGATGTGTTCACCAGACGAAAAAAGCCCGCGTTTCGGGCATTGAACCCTGCATTGTAGGAACGCATGAGTAAACCGGCAATCAGTTTTGACGCGGAGCAGCAACTGCGGCGCCGACGACGATGCCCAACTCATAGAGCAGCCACAAGGGGATCGCCATCATCAGCTGCGAGATGACGTCCGGCGGCGTAAATATGGCGCCCACCACGAACGCACCGACGATCACATAAGGACGCCACTCGCGCAGCTTGGCGACGGTCACCAAGCCTACTTTGATTAACACCACCACCAACACTGGCACCTCGAAGGTGACGCCAAACGCCACAAACAAACCCAGAACAAAATCAAAGTAACTGGCGATGTCGGTCATCACCGCGACGCCCTCGGGTGCGACGGCAGTCACAAATCCGAACACCATCGGCATCACTGCGTAGTAAGCAAACGCCATGCCGGCCACAAACAGGCCCGTGCTGACAAGGATCAAAGGCGCCACCCAACGTTTTTCGTGGGCGTAGAGGCCCGGCGCAACGAATGCCCAGGCCTGGTACAGGACCATCGGCAAGGCCAACAGCAACGCCACCAGACCGGCCACTTTCATCGGGATGAAGAACGGCGTGGTGACCCCCGTGGCGATCATGCTGCCCCCGGCTGGCAGACGGGCCAGCAGGGGTTGCGCCAGCCAGTTGTAGATCGGCCGGGCAAAAGGAAAGACCGCGACAAACGCCACCACAATCGCCAGAACAGCTCGCAGCAGCCGACCGCGCAACTCGATCAGGTGCGCCACCAACGACATCTCCTGCGGGATGTCCGCCGAGCCAGAACCCTCAGGCAGCGACGGATCGCTCACGCCGAATCGCGCTTACCGGCTTCACCGACGGGCGCGTCGGTGCGCTTCGATTCGACATCGATGGTGCGTTGGGTCGGGGTCTCGCCAGCAGGCGGCGCAGCCTCACCGTCGCGCATGCCCTGCTTGAAGCCCTTAACGGCCTCGCCCAGATCGGTGCCGATGCCGCGTAATTTCTTGGTGCCAAACACCAGAACCACCACCACCAGAACGATGAGCCAGTGCCAAATGCTGAACGAACCCATGTCGCGCTCCTAGGTTTTGGGCAGCGCGTCGCCGCCGCCGAAGATATGGGCGTGGACGTGGAAGACCTCTTGCCCACCGCCCTTACCCGTGTTGATCATGGTGCGGAAACCACCGCTTAGGCCCTGCGCTGGTGCAAGTCGTGCCCCCAGCAACAGCATGCGGCCAATCAGGTCGCTGTCACTGGCCTCGAAGTGCGCCAGCGACTCGACGTGGCGCTTCGGAATCACCAGAAAATGGACCGGCGCGATTGGCCGGATGTCGTGAAACACGAAAAAATCGTCGTCTTCGTGGACTGTCTTCGAGGGAATCTCGCCGCGGACGATCTTGCAAAAGATGCAGCTGTCGCTCATGTGGGCTCCGTTGAAGTGCCGCGCCGGGGCGCTACCTCGGTCACGATTCCGAGCTTAAAGGATACCCGCCGCGGGTGCTTACTCATCGCGGGACTCGCCGCGAGAGGCCTTTTCGGCGTGACCCGACACGCCCTCCCGACGCTCCAACTCATCGCGCACCGATTGCGCATCGAGATCGAGATGCGCGAGCAGAATCAGACTGTGGAACCACAGGTCGGCGACTTCGCGGACCACGTGATCGCGGTCGCCATCCTTGGCGGCCATCACCGTTTCGGTGGCTTCCTCGCCGATCTTCTTGAGAATGGCGTCGAGGCCTTTGTGGTGAAGCTTCGCCACATAGCTCGAGTCCGGGTCGGCGCCCTTGCGCTCGTCCAGCAGGCGTGAGAGGCGGTCGAGGATGTCGGTCACGAGTAGATGTCCTTGGGATCTTTGAGCACCGGCAGCGTCTCCACCCAATCGCCGTCGCGCAGTGTGCGGAAGAAACAACTGCGACGGCCAGTGTGGCAGGCGATGCCGCCGACCTGCTCGATGGCCAGACGCACCACGTCACCATCGCAGTCGAGGCTGACACTCTGCACCGTCTGCGTGTGACCGGACTCCTCGCCCTTCATCCACGGCCGGCCACGCGAGCGGGAGTAGTAGTGCGCGGTGCCGGTCTCGACCGTCTTGAGGAGCGCGTCGCGGTCCATCCAAGCCACCATCAAAATGTCGCCACTGGCGGCGTCCTGAGCGATGGCTGGTACCAGACCGGCGGCGTCGAAGGCCACGGCATCGAGCCACGCCGCTGCGTCGCTCACGCCGTCACCTCCAGCCGCACCGGGATGCCGCGCTCGGCCATGCGCCGCTTGGCATCGCCGACCGTGTGTTCGCCGTAGTGGAAGATGCTCGCCGCCAGCACGGCGTCGGCGTGGCCAAGCGTCACGCCGTCGGCGAGGTCGTCGAGCCCGCCGACACCCCCCGAGGCGATCACCGGCACGTCCACGGCGTCGGCCACCGCGCGCGTCAATTCCAGATCGAAGCCGCTCCGCGTACCGTCGCGGTCCATCGAGGTGAGCAGGATCTCGCCGGCGCCCAGCGCGACGACCTTCTGCGCCCACTCCACCGCATCCAGGCCTGTCGCATTGCGGCCGCCATGGGTGTAGACGCCCCAGCGATCGCCCTCGCGCTTGGCATCGATGGCCACCACGATGCACTGGTTGCCAACCCGGTCGGACGCTTCGCGCACCAGTTCGGGGTTAAGGATGGCCGCGGTGTTGATGCTGACCTTGTCGGCACCCGCGTTGAGCAGGCGTCGCACGTCTTCGACCTTGCGCACGCCGCCACCCACCGTGAGCGGGATGAACACCTGCTCAGCCACCGCCGAGATGATGGGCAGGATGAGGTCGCGGCCATCGGAACTGGCGGTAATGTCGAGAAAGGTGATTTCGTCGGCGCCCTGGGCGTCGTAGCGGCGCGCGACCTCGACCGGGTCACCCGCGTCGCGCAAGCCGAGAAAGTTGATGCCCTTAACGACGCGGCCAGCGTTCACATCCAGGCAGGGGATGATGCGCTTGGCGAGCATCGCGGCGCGGCTCAGCCGGCCGCCGGCTGAGCCAGCGTGTCGGCCAGCGATTGGGCGGCCGCAAAGTCGATCGTGCCTTGGTAAATGGCGCGCCCGGTGATGGCGCCCATGATGCCCTCGGCCTCGACCGCACAGAGATTGCGCACGTCGTCGAGCCCGGTCAGCCCGCCACTGGCGATCACCGGCACGCTGAGCGCGCTGGCCAGTCGCACGGTGGCCTCGACGTTGACGCCGCTGAGCATGCCGTCACGACCGATGTCGGTGTAGATCACCGCCTCGACGCCGTAGTCCTGAAACTTGAGCGCGAGGTCGAGCACGTCGTGGCCCGTCATCTTCGACCAGCCGTCGATGGCGACCTTGCCGTCCTTGGCGTCGAGACCGACCATGACATGGCCCGGAAACGCCGAGCAGGCGTCCGACAAAAAGCCGGGGGTCTTCACCGCCTGCGTGCCGATGATGACGTAGCTGATGCCGTCGTCGAGGTAGCGCTCGATGGTGTCGAGGTCACGAATGCCGCCACCCAACTGGATCGGGATATCGTCGCCGACCGCTTCGACGATGGCCTTGATCGCCGCCTCGTTCTTCGGAACGCCGGCGAAGGCACCGTTGAGGTCGACCAGATGCAGTCTCCGCGCACCTTGCGCGACCCAGTGGGCGGCCATGGCGGCGGGCTCTTCGGAGAACACGGTGGCGTCCTCCATCAGGCCTTGTTTGAGGCGGACACAGTGGCCGTCCTTAAGATCGATGGCCGGAATCAGCAGCATAGGTTCAGCATGGTTTCACGAGTGGGCGGACTGGCCATCCCAGTTAACGAAATTGCGCAGCAGTGCGAGCCCTGCGCCTTGACTCTTCTCCGGATGAAATTGTGTGGCGAACAGGCTGCCCTGCGCAACTGCGCAGCAGAAGCGCCCGGGGTAGGCGCTGGTGGCAGCGGCCGTCGCCGAGTCCGCTGGTTCGACGAAATAACTGTGGACGAAGTAGAAGCGGCTGTCATCGGCAATGCCAGCCCAGAGCGGGTGCGGCCGCGACTGGTTGACGCTGTTCCAACCCATGTGCGGAACCTTGAGCCGTTCGCCGCCGGTGTGAGCCTCGGCAGGTGGCGCGAACCGGCGCACGCGTCCTGGCAAAACGCCCAGGCCAGCGCAATCGCCCTCTTCCGAGTGCTCGAACAAGGCTTGCAGGCCCAAGCAGATGCCGAGAAAGGGCTTTGCGGCGATGGCGTCGCGCAGCACCGGCACCAAATCGCGAGCGGCGAGTTCACGCATCGCGTCGCGCATCGCGCCCTGACCCGGAAACACGACGCGGTCAGCGGCAGCGATCGCCGTCGCGTCGGCTGTTACCTCAATGACGGCCTGCGGCGCGACGTGCTCCAGGGCCTTGGCCACCGAGCGCAGATTGCCCATGCCGTAATCAACCACCGCGATGCGGGAGGACATGCCGATCAGCCTTGCAGAGCGCCCTTGGTCGAAGGAATCGTATTGGCAGCGCGCGGGTCGGGCGTGGTCGCCATCCGCAGCGCGCGGGCAAAGGCCTTGAACACGGTCTCGGCCTGATGGTGGGCGTTGCGACCGCGCAGGTTGTCGACGTGTAGCGTCACGCCGGCGTGATTGACAAAACCCTGGAAAAATTCGTGGAACAGGTCGACGTCAAAATCACCGATGCGAGCGCGGCTGAACTCAACGTGGAATTCAAGGCCCGGTCGGCCCGACAGGTCGAGCACCACCCGTGACAGCGCCTCGTCGAGCGGCACGTAGGCGTGACCGTAGCGAGTCAGGCCCTTCTTGTCGCCGACCGCCAGTGCAAAACGCCTGACCCAGCGTGATGCCGACGTCTTCCACCGTGTGGTGGGCGTCGATGTGCAGATCGCCGCTGGCCTTGACGTCAAGGTCGATCAAGCCGTGACGGACGATCTGATCGAGCATGTGGTCGAGGAAGGGCAAGCCGGTGTCGAGCGCACCTTGGCCACTGCCGTCGAGGTTGATGGCGACGCGAATCTGCGTCTCGAGGGTGTTGCGGGAAGCTTCGGCGCGGCGCATGGGCGGCTAGGGGCGGGAACAGCCCGGAAGAAAGGTGGCCTGATGATAGCATCGCCATCATTTTGAGCAGCCGCAACGAGTGCCAGGATCATTGAGATGAGTCGCTACTGGAGTGCCGTGGTGCACGGCCTCACCCCCTACGTGCCGGGCGAACAGCCGCGCCTAGCCAATCTGGTCAAACTCAACACCAACGAGAACCCCTACGGACCGGGCGCGAAGGTGCTCGCAGCCATATCGGCGGCGAACACCGACGACCTTCGCCTCTACCCAGATCCGACCGCGTTGGAACTGCGTCGCGCCATCGCCGCACATCACGGCGTCAAGGTGAGGAGGTGTTTGTCGGCAACGGCTCGGACGAGGTGCTGGCGCATGCCTTTATGGCGCTGCTCAAGCATCAGCGACCGCTGGCGTTTCCCGACATTTCCTACAGTTTTTATCCGGTGTACTGCGGGCTGTACGGCATTGCGGCGCATGGGGTTCCGCTCGCCGAAGACTTCTCGATCCGCGTTGACGACTACATCACTGCGGACATCGGCGCGGCCATCTTCCCCAACCCCAACGCGCCGACCGGCATCGCGCTCCCGCTCGCCGAAGTCGAGCGGCTGGTTGCCGCACGCCCGGACATTCCGGTGCTGGTCGACGAGGCGTACGTCGACTTTGGCACCGAGAGCGCGGTCGGGCTCGTGCACAAGTACCCGAACATTCTGGTCAGCCACACCCTGTCGAAGGGGCGCGGGCTGGCCGGTTTGCGGGTCGGCTACGCCATCGGTCAGGCGCCGCTTGTCGATGCGCTGATGCGGGTGAAGGACAGCTTCAACAGCTACCCGCTCGACCGTCTGGCGCTGCGGGCGCTGCGGCCAGCTTTGCCGACGACGCCTGGTTCCAGCAGACGCGGGCCAAGGTCATGGCGACGCGGGACACCTGGTGCGCGGGCTCGAGGGCTTGGGTTTCGAGGTGCTGCCCTCAGCCGCGAACTTTGTCTTCGCACGCCCCAAAACGGGCAACGCCGCCGAAATTAACGCCAAGTTACGCGAACAGGGTGTCATCGTCCGGCATTTTGCCCGGCCGGAGCGGATCGCAAACTTTTTGCGCATCACCGTGGGGACTGACGAGCAGACCACAGCGCTGTTGGCGGCACTGCGGATCGCTCTCGGCCGCGACTAACCTCGTTTCGCGCTCCAGCGCTGCGCGAAGTCGCTTCGAAGAGAGGTCAGTCGCTGGACCGAAGGGCTCTTGGGGAATGCGCTGGCAGGTCGCAGACCCGCGCGGCGCGGCCCTCAAGGCTTAGCCGAAACTCCGCGCTCCTGGCATGCGCCTGCAGCCCCTCGCCATGCGCGAGGATGCTCGCCGCACGGCCAAGCACCTGCGCGCCGGCCTCGGAAATCTCGAGGATGCTGGTCCGCTTCTGGAAATCGTAGACGCCGAGTGGGCTCGAGAAGCGCGCCGAGCGCATGGTCGGCAGCACATGGTTGGGGCCGGCGCAGTAGTCACCGAGAGCCTCCACCGAATAGTGGCCGAGGAACATCGCGCCGGCGTGGCGGATCTTCGGCACCAGCGCGCGCGGGTCTTCGGTGCAGATCTCAAGGTGCTCCGGCGCGATGTGGCTGGCGATCTCGCAAGCCTCGTCGAGACTGCGCACCAGTACCAGCGCCCCGGATTGGCCAGCGAGGTGCGAATGGTCGCCGCGCGCGGCATGGTCGGCAGCAGCTTTTCGATGCTGTTAGCCACGCTTTCGAGAAAGTTAGCGTCCGTACACAGCAGGATGGACTGGGCCAGCTCATCGTGCTCGGCCTGCGCGAAGAGGTCCATCGCCACCCAGTCCGGGTTGCCGTGGCCGTCGGAGATGATCAGCACCTCGGAGGGGCCAGCGACCATATCGATGCCCACCGTGCCGAACACGCGGC
Source organism: Betaproteobacteria bacterium (assembly GCA_009927815.1). Lineage (GTDB taxonomy): Bacteria > Pseudomonadota > Gammaproteobacteria > Burkholderiales > UBA3065 > UBA3065. Next base: position 8,133 of record RFMI01000109.1, read on the forward strand.
GCTTGGCCGAGGCCACATAAGCGTTACCGGGACCCGTGATCTTGTCGACCTGCGGGATGGTCTGCGTGCCATACGCCAGCGCGCCGACCGCCTGCGCGCCGCCGATGGTGAAGACGCGGTCGACGCCGGTCACAGCCGCAGCGGCCAACACCAACGGGTTCTTCTCGCCGCGCGGGGTCGGCACGACCATGATCAGCTCACCCACCCCGGCGACCTTGGCGGGGACGGCGTTCATCACCACGCTCGACGGGTAGGACGCCTTGCCACCCGGCACGTAGAGGCCGGCGCGGTCCAAGGGGGTCACTTGGCCCAGCACCGTGCCGTCGGCCTCGGTGTAGTCCCAATCGGTCATCAGCTTGGCGCTGGTGGTAGCTGCGGACACGCTCCACCGCGAGCTCAAGGGCATCGCGCTCGGCCTTGGGCAGCGCCTCGAGGGCGCGCAGCAGTTCGGCGCGCGGCAACTCCAGCGCGGCCATGTCGGGCGCATCGAGCCCGTCGAAGCGGCGCGTGTATTCGAGCACGGCGGCGTCACCCTCGCGCCGAACGCGGTCGAGGATGCCGGCAACGGCGGTCTCGATGGCGTCGTCGGTCGAGGCTTCGAAGGCGAGCAGGGCCGACAGCCGGCTGTGGAAGTCGGCGTCGCGGGAGTCGAGGCGGTGGATCAGGGACATGTCAGACGGGCGCCAGTGCGCCGGCAAAGCAATCGATGATTGGAGCGATCTCAGCGCGGCGAAGTTTCAACGCAGCACGGTTCACGATCAACCGCGAGCTGACCGGCAGGATCTCCTCCACCGCGACCAGTTTGTTGGCCTTGAGCGTACCGCCGGTGGACACCAGGTCGACGATCACGTCGGCCAGTCCAACCAGCGGGGCAAGTTCCATCGAGCCGTAGAGCTTGATCAGATCGACGTGCACGCCCTTGGCGGCAAAGTGTTCACGGGCAATCGACACGTATTTGGTCGCGACCCGCAGGCGTGCGCCCGAACGCACGGCGCTGGCGTAGTCGAAGCCCTCTGGGCAAGCGACCATCATCCGGCAGCGGGCGATGCGCAGATCCAGAGGCTGCAGCAAACCATCACCGCCGTGTTCCAGCAGCACGTCACGGCCGGCGACGCCGAGGTCGGCGGCCCCGTGCTGGACGTAGGTCGGGACATCGCTGGCACGCACAATCACCACGCGCACATCCGCGCGCTCGGTGGCGATAATCAGCTTGCGCGACGACTCCGGGTCTTCCAGCGGGCGAATCCCGGCCGCCTCCAGCAGAGGCATGGTCTCGTCGAAGATGCGGCCCTTGGACAGGGCGAGGGTGATGCCGGTCACGGTGGTCTCGGGCAGCTCGTCGCCGAAGCGACGCGGGCCGCAAGTTTAGCGGCGAAGCGCGTTGCCGACCACCGACAGCGAACTCGCAGCCATCGCTGCAGCTGCAATAGCGGGCGTGAGAAGGCCCAGCGCCGCCGCCGGGATCGCCAGCACGTTGTAACCCAGCGCAAAGCCGAGGTTCTGCAGGATGCGGCGGCGGGTCTGCCGCGACAGGCGGATGGCGTCGGGAATCGCGGTCAGCGCATCGCGCATCAGCACCACATCGGCGCTCTCGATCGCCGCCGCCGAACCACCGGCCATCGCGAAGCTGACCGTCGCCGAAGCGAGCGCCAGCGCGTCATTGATGCCGTCGCCGGCCATGCCCACCGCAAGGCCCTCGTCGCGCAAAGACTGCACCCGGTCGGCCTTGTCCTGCACGCTAACGCCGGCATGCCACTCGGCGATGTCCAGTTTCCGGGCGACTGGCTGCACCGCGTCGGCATGGTCGCCACTGAGCAAGATGAGCCGCACGCCGAGTTGGCGCAACTGCTGCAGCGCCAACGATGCGTCGGCGCGCACGGTGTCTGCGAGGCCCCAAGCCAGTCGCACCCGCTCGGCATCGGCCAGCGCGACCACGCTCAGCCCACGGGCGCGGGTATCGTCCAGCCACGCAGCTGGAACGGGCGTGCCACGCTCGGCCAGCCACGCCGCCGAGCCGAGCGCCCACTCGGTGTCGTCGATGCGGGCGGTGACGCCGCGTCCGGCGTGCGTGCGGACCCGCGCCGCTTGGCCGCCCGCCGGTTCGCTTGGTGCGGCATCGGCCAGCGACAACGCCACCGCCTGCGCCAGCGGGTGGCTCGAGGCAGTGGCCAGCTGGCGACCCACCCGCGAAGCCCTGTCGTTGCGCAATGGGTCGGGGACCGCAACGGTTGACGTCTGCGGCATCCACCCCGCCTGCACCACCACCTGCGGCCGGCCCGAGGTCAAGGTGCCGGTCTTGTCGAGCACCAACACCTGCAGACCAGCAGCGTGCTCCAGCGCCGCCGCATCGCGAAACAGAAGTCCACGGCGGGCGGCCCGACTGGTGCCGACCAGAATCGCGGTCGGCGTGGCCAGTCCAAGCGCGCAGGGGCAGGCAATCACCAGCACGGCGATAGCGTGGACCAGCCCCTCAGCGGCATGACCGCGCCACGCCCAAGCCATCCAAGTGGCCAGAGCCAGCGCCACCACCACTGGCACGAACACCCCAGCAATGCGATCAGCCAGCCGCTGGATCGGCGGCTTGGCCGCCTGCGCCGACCGCACGCGACGGACGATGCCGGCGAGGACCGTGTCGCGGCCAGTGGCGGTCGCCCGCAGGTGCAGCAGCGCGCCGGTGTTGAGCGTCCCCGCAAATAGCGTCGCACCCGGTGCTTTGTCGGCGGGCAGCGACTCGCCGGTCAGCATCGATTCGTCGAGTTGCGCCATCTCGTCGCCGAGCAGCACGCCGTCCACCGGCACCGACTCTCCGGTAGGCACTCGCAGATGCTCGCTGCGCTGCAGCGCAGCCACGTCCACCGTCTGCCAGACGCCGCCGCGCTCGACCCAGGCGCGCTGCGGTGCCAGGCCGATCAGCGCAGCGAGGTCGCGGTTTGCGCGGAGCCGTGCCTGCTCCTCGAGGCGCTTGCCGACCCGCACCAGCGCGATGATCAACACCGCCGACTCGAAATAGAGCGGACCGCCGTTCTGCCAGCCCCACAGGCTCAGGCCATACGCGGCGGTGGTACCCAGGGCCACCAGCACGTCCATGTTGGCAAGACCACCGCGAACCGACGCCCAGGCGCCACGGTAGAACCGCGCTCCAGCGATGAACTGCACCGGCGTCGCCAGCACCCATTCGGTCCATGGCGGCAACGTCCACTCGTGGCGGCCCGCCAACATGGCGCCCATCGACAGAAGAAACGGCACAGCAGCCGCCAAAGCCAGCCACAGCAGCCAATCGGTCGCCGACGCAGCATGCGGCGTCTGGCTCGCCAACACGCGATAGCCGGTGGCCTCTACCACCTCGCCGAGGTCGGCCGCAGAAGGACCGCCAGCGGCCACCAGCACGTGCGCGCTGGCGGTCGCGTAGTTGACCTCGGCGTGGCGCACACCGGGTTCTGCAGCGAGCGCTTTTTCCAGGCGCAAGGCGCACGCACCGCAGTGCATGCCCTCGATCTGCAGGTCGAGTGCCGTGAGGGTGGCATCGGGGCGTGTACTGGGCATGGTGGGTTGACGGGTCCTTGCGTTGAGACCTACGGGCACATCTTGAACCGGAAACACAGCGACGCATCGCCGCGCCCCTCAATCGTCTGACCCACCTCCAAGCTTTGCGTGCACCTCGATCTCGCCAAAACGCAGGGGGTCGAGCCGATGCACCAGATCGCGCGACAGGGGCAGAGGCTCGCCACAGACCCAGCTGGCGATAAGCTCGGCGCACAGCGGGGCGCAGGTGAGTCCGCGACTGCCGTGGCCGAGGCTGGCGAACACGCCGGGGGCGAGTTCACCGACCAGCGGCAAGCGGTCGGGCGTGGCGGCACGCACCGACACCCGCGCGGTCGTCAGGCTGCGTCCGGACCACGCCGGCAGCAGACGGCCGAGACGCCACTGGTTGGTCGCGTCGTCGGCGTCGCGCGGGGCAAGGTCGGCGTCGTCGCGCTGAAACGTCGCGCCAATGATGTGACGACCGTTTACGGCTGGCGTGACGTAGCCTTCGCGGCAGACGATGGCGTTGAGGCCTTGGTCGGACTGCGCGTCCGTCCACGACAACTGGCCGCGCACTTGCCGGGTCGGCAGCCGCAAGTGACCGCCCACTCCAAACGCATTGGCAACGACCACCAGCGGCCAGACCGACGACGAGCCGTCGCTCAAAGTGACGCGCCAGGCGTGCTCCGGCGAGGGCTCCGGCGTGAGCTGCCGAACAGCCCCTTGCAACAGTGTCACCCCCGGCGTAGCCAGCATCTTCGCGACCAGTTCGGGCGGATTCACGCTCCAGCTGTGCGCGATCCAGACGCCATCGCCGGCAACGACCTGTCCGGTCAGCGTTGCCGCTTCGTCCGCACTCACCCAGCGCATCCACTCAGGCGGACAGGCGTCAGCGTGCTCGCGCAGTCGGCGGGCGTGTTTGTCGTCGCGAGGCAAACGGACGGCACCGCACGGCGCAGCCAGCCACGGTCGCAAGCACACCGTGCCCATGGCGGTAAGCGCCGAAATGGGGTGATCGAGCCCGGAAGGCTCGGGACGCACCACGCCGACGGGGTTGCCAGACGCACCGCTGGCCGGACCGGCTGTATCGACCACCGTAACGGCGATGCCCCGCGCCGCCAGCGCAGCGGCCGCGCTGGCGCCCGCGATGCCAGCACCGATCACCAGCGCGCGATCGGGCAGCGGTTCGGCTCTGCTGCGCGACAGGGCGTGAGGACGATCTGATTCGGCCTCGAACCTCGCCGGGGCCACCGCTTCCAGCCGCTCGCGCTTGGCGGCAAAACCGGGCTTTCGCTCCACTGTGCATCCTGCTGCCGCCAGTGCGCGACGCACCTCGCCGGCCACGCACCAACTGGCCAAGCGGGCGCCTGGCTGACAGTGCGCGACCACTTCGGCGAGCACCTCCGGCCGCCACATGGCCGGGTTGCGGTCGGGCGCGAAGCCGTCAAGGAAGACGCTATCAGCGCGGCATTCGAGCGCCTGCAGCGCCGCCAGCACCTCGTCGAAGACCAGCGTTACGGTGAACCGCTGCGACAGCACGATGCGGTAAAAACCTTGCATCGGCGGCGGCCAGCTGGCCAATAGCGCGTCACGCCACGCCGCGAATTCCTCGTAGGGCGCAAGCGCTGCGACGAGGTCATCGCGCAACAAGGGACGCGCCTCAATGCCCACATAGTGGATGTGGCACGCAGTCGCCGCGCCGCTCGCCCCGGCCTGCAGTTGCGCCAAAGTCAGCGCATTCAGTCCGGTGCCAAAGCCGGTCTCCAGCACCGTATGTGAGCGTCCACTTAAGCGCTGCGGAAGGTCACATCCCGCAAGGAACACTGCCCGCGACTGCGCCAAGGCACCCGCACGGCTGGCGTAGGTGTCGCCAAAGTCGGGCGCCAGCAGCGAGCCGTCGTCCTGGCGGACGATGCGGCCGGGCTGCAGCCGCCGCACCGCCTAGCCCTCGCGCTTGAGCGCCGGGAACAGGATGACGTCGCGGATCGCCGGGCTGTCGGTCAGCAGCATGGCCAGGCGGTCAATGCCGATGCCACAGCCGCCGGTCGGCGGCAGGCCGTACTCCAGCGCGCGGATATAGTCGGCGTCGAAGTGCATGGCCTCGTGGTCGCCGGCGTCCTTGGCCGCAACCTGCGCTTGGAAGCGCGCCGCCTGGTCCTCGGGGTCGTTCAACTCACTGAAGCCGTTGGCGATCTCGCGGCCGACGATGAACAGCTCGAAGCGCTCGGTGATGCCCGGCCGCGTATCCGACTCGCGCGCCAGCGGGCTGACCTCGATCGGATAGTCGATGATGAAGGTCGGCTCCCACAGCTGCGATTCGGCGGTCTCTTCGAACAGCGCCAACTGCAGCGCGCCAAGACCCGCGTGCTTGAGTTGCGGGCCGTCGACGTGCGCGCCCAAGCGCTTGAGTTCGGTGCGCAAAAACCCGACATCCGCCAGTTGGGTGTCGTTGTACTGGGGCGCGTGCGCTTGGATAGCCTGAACGATGGTCAGCCTTGCGAAAGGGCGCTCGAGATCCAGCTCGCGGCCCTGATACTGCAACGTGGCGCTGCCGGTGGCCTCTGTTGCCACGCGGCGAATGAGCGCCTCGGTGAAGTCCATTAGCCACACGTAGTCGGTGTAGGCCGCGTAGAACTCCATCATGGTGAATTCAGGGTTGTGGCGCGGGCTCAGGCCCTCATTGCGGAAATTGCGGTTGATCTCGAAGACGCGCTCGAAACCGCCCACCACCAGCCGCTTCAGATATAGCTCCGGCGCGATGCGCAAGAACATCTCCTGATCGAGCGCATTGTGATGCGTCACAAAAGGCTTGGCCGCCGCACCGCCGGGGATCGGATGCATCATCGGCGTCTCGACCTCAAGGAAGCCGGCCTCGACCATCTGCGAACGAATGGCCGCGATCATCCGGCTGCGCGCCATAAAGGTGCGACGCGTGTCCTCGGACATGATCAGGTCGATGTAACGCTGGCGGTACTTGATCTCTTGATCGGCGAGGCCGTGAAATTTGTCAGGCAGGGGGCGCAGGCTCTTGGTCAGCAAGCGGATGCGGCTGGCCTTGACGGTGAGCTCGCCGGTGCGAGTCTTCATCAGCGTGCCCTCGGCGCCAACGATGTCACCCAGGTCCCAATGTTTGAAGGCTTCGAGCGCCTCGGCACCGACAGCATCCAGCTGCACGTAGATCTGGATGCGCCCGCTGGTGTCCTGCAAGGTGGCGAACGCGGCCTTGCCCATGACGCGCTTCAGCATCATGCGGCCGGCAATGCTCACCACTTCCGGCGTGGCTTCGAGCTCCTCGGCGCTGGACAGACTGTGCATGGCGTGCAGCGACGTCGCTTGATGCTGCGGGCGGAAGTCGTTGGGGAAGGCCGGGCCAGCCTCTCGGAGGCGCGCGAGCTTGGCGCGCCGCTCGGCGACGATGTGCGATTCGTCGAGCTGGTCTTCGGAAGTGTCGTGTCCGGCGGGGGACGCAGCGGGTTCAGTCATGTCGAGCCGTCACGGGCAGTGGGCGGAGGATCGGGATTGTACGGCAGGGG
>RFMI01000087.1 GCA_009927815.1 Betaproteobacteria bacterium
CCTTACGCCGGCTTCCCACCCAGCAGAGTCTGCAACTCGCCCGACTGGTACATCTCGCGCATGATGTCGGCACCGCCGATGAACTCACCGTGCACATAGAGTTGCGGGATGGTCGGCCAGTTGGCGTAGTCCTTAATGCCTTGGCGGATGTCTTCGTCCTCAAGCACGTTCACCGCGGTCAGGTTGTCCACGCCGCAAGCCTTGAGGATCTGCACCGCGGTGCCGCTGAAGCCGCACATCGGGAAGCTGGGCGTGCCCTTCATGTAGAGGACCACGGGATTGGCCTTGACGGTGGCGTCGATCTTGTCGTGAGCGGACATGCGAGTCTCCAAAAGCTGAGCAATTTAGTCGGGTAATTATAGCCGACCCGAGCCACAGGCTACAATCTCGCGATGAACTTGGCCGAACTTCTCGAAGGTCTCAATCCGCGACAGCACGAGGCCATCACCCTCGATGGCAGTTCGGCGCTGATCCTGGCCGGTGCGGGCAGCGGCAAGACGCGCGTCCTCACCACCCGCATCGCTTTTCTCATCAGCACGCACAAGGCCAGCCCGCACGGCGTCCTCGCCGTCACCTTCACCAACAAGGCGGCGCGAGAGATGCTGACCCGCCTGTCGGCGATGCTGCCAATCAACACCCGCGGCATGTGGGTCGGCACCTTCCACGGCCTCTGCAACCGCCTGCTGCGCGCCCACCACCGCGACGCCGAGTTGCCCGCCACGTTCCAGATCCTCGATTCGTCAGACCAACTCTCGTTGCTGAAACGCGTGATCAAGGCGATGGGCGTGGACGACGAGAAATACCCACCCAAGCAAGCTCAGCACTTCATCAACGCCAATAAGGAGCGCGGGCTGCGCGCCAACCGCGTTGAGGCGCACGACCCCTTCACCCAGCGCATGGCCGAGATCTTCGCCGCCTACGACGCGCAATGCCAGAAAGAGGGCGTGGTCGATTTCGCCGAGCTGCTGCTGCGCACCTGCGAGTTGCTCGGCCGCAACGCCACACTGCGCGAGCACTACCAGTCGCGCTTCGCGCACATCCTCGTCGACGAGTTCCAGGACACCAACCGGCTGCAGTACCAATGGCTGCGTCTGCTGGCCGGACCGCAGACGCAGGTGCTGGCAGTGGGTGACGACGACCAGTCGATCTACGCCTTCCGCGGCGCGGATGTCGCCAATATGCGCGAGTTCCAGCGCGACTTTGGCGACACCGTGATCAAGCTCGAGCAGAACTATCGCTCGCAGGGCAACATCCTCGAAGCCGCCAACGCGCTGATCGCCAACAACCGCGGCCGCCTCGGCAAAAGCCTGTGGACCGACGCCGGCGCTGGCGAGCGCATCCGCGTCTATCGCGCGCCGTCCGACCTCGACGAAGCCGCCTTTGTGGTCGACGAGGCCCGCCGCCTGCAGCGCGAGGGCGTCAGCCTCAACGACATCGCGGTGCTCTACCGCAGCAACGCGCAATCGCGGGTCATCGAGTCGGCGCTGTTCAACGCTGGCATGCCCTACCGCGTCTACGGCGGCCTGCGCTTTTTTGAGCGCGCCGAAATCAAACACGCACTGGCCTATCTGCGCATGGCCGCCCAGCCAGAAGACGACGGCGCCTTTCTGCGCATCGTCAACTTCCCGCCGCGCGGCATCGGCGCACGCACCCTTGAGCTGCTCGCCGAGCAGGCGCAAGGCCGACCGCTGCTGCAGACTGCGCGCGAGTCGGCTGGCGCCGGACGCGGTGGCGCGGCGCTCACCAGCTTTGTCGCGATGATCGATGTGCTGAGCGAAAAGCTGCGCGATCTGCCGCTGCACGAGGCGGTCGACCATGTGGTCGAGACCAGTGGCCTCAAAGCGCATTACGTAGCCGACAAAGATGGCGCCGACCGCGTCGAGAACCTCGACGAACTGGTGTCAGCGGCCAAGCAGTTCGCCAACGACAGCGAAGCCAACGACCTCGCCGCATTTTTGGCACACGCCTCGCTCGAAGCCGGTGAGCACCAAGCCGGCGAGGGCGCCGAGGCGCTGCAGCTCATGACGGTGCACGCCTCCAAAGGACTCGAGTTTCACGCCGTCTTCGCCAGCGGCTCGGAAGAAGGCTTGTTCCCGCACGAGCAGTCGTTTAACACCGAGGACGGCCTCGAAGAGGAGCGCCGCCTGATGTATGTCGCCATCACCCGCGCCCGCCGCGCGCTCACGCTCAGCTACACCGAGTCGCGTCAGCTGCATGGCCAGACCCGCTACAACCTGCCGTCACGCTTCCTTGAAGAGATCCCGGAGCAATTGCTGGCGCCGATCAACGCCCGCAAACTGGGTGCCAGCCGGCCCGCCTTCAGCCCGGCAGGTGTCGACAACGCTAGCGGCTTTCACATCGGCCAAAACGTGCGTCACACCAAATTTGGCGCCGGCGTGGTCATCGGCACCGAAGGCCGTGGCGCGGACGCGCGGGTGCAAGTGCATTTCCGCGAGGGCGGGCAAAAGTGGCTGGCGCTCGAATACGCCAAGTTAGAGCCGGCCTAAGGCCGGCCCGCGGCAGCGGTCAGCGGAAGAAGCCGCTGCGCAAGAGCTCGTAGGCCAGCGCGCCGTAATCCTGCGCGCCAACGCCCTTGCGCTGATGGGCGAAGATGTCTTTGCCCAGCGACGGGCTCTCGGCCAAGGCCACGCACTCGCGAATGCGCGTCTTGCACACTTGCTCGCCGTAGCGGTCGTGCAAGGTTTGCGCAATCTGCAGGGCCAGCTTGCGCCGACCGTCGAAGCGGGTAATGACGATGCGCTTCTCGATCGTGCGCTTCATGGCTTTTTCCAGCGCGGTGATGGCGGCGTCCAGTCGAATCACCGACTGCAGCGACAGGTAATCCGACGACACCGGGATCAGCACCCGATCGGCGGCGTACAAAGCGTTGAGTGACAGCACCCCCAGCGCCGGACAGCAGTCGATCAGCACCGGGCCATCGGGTTCGGCCTCGGCCAAGCCCCGCTTGAGCGCCAGCGTCGCCTGCGCGTTGCTGCCAAACAGCGACTCGACTTTTGCCAACTCCGGGTGTGAGGCGACCAAACGCACGCCCAGCTCGGTCTCGTGCACCACATCACGCAGCGGCTTCTGCTGGTTAAAGAAGGCACACAGAGTGGTCGACGGATCAAGCGGGGGCTTGCCCGCCGTCAGTGCAAGCGTCAGGTGCGCCTGCGCGTCCATATCGATCGCCCACGCCTTCCAACCCGCCCGCGCCAGCGCAGTGGCCAGGTTGAACGTGCTGGTGGTTTTGGCGACGCCGCCCTTCTGATTGAAAACCGCGATGCAGGCCATGGGACTATTCTCACTATCGAACTGCATGCTAGCGGACTGCGGCCCCCCGCGACAAGCCGAGACCGACACCGCAGTCGATGTCGTATATTCAGGGCATGAGTTTCGTCATTCACGGCATCGGTGTCTCGAGCGGCATAGCCATCGGCCATGCGCAGCTGATGGCACACGCTGCCTTCGAGGTGCCGCACTACGACATCGAGAAAAACCAGCTGGATGCCGAGGTGGCGCGCTTCGACTCAGCGATGCACGGCACCCGCACCGAACTGCAAGGGTTGATTGACAAGGTGCCGGCAGGGGCGCCGCCCGAGTTCTCGGCGTTTCTGCAGCTGCACCTGATGATCCTCAACGACCCGACGCTGGCCGAGGAACCGCGCGGGCTCATCCGCAACGAACGCTGCAACGCCGAATGGGCGCTCAAGCAACAGATGGACACGCTGGTGGCCGAGTTCGAGGCCATCGAAGACACGTATCTGCGCGAGCGCCGCGCCGACGTCGAACAGGTCGTCGAGCGCGTCCTCAAGGGACTGCTCGGCCACAACCACGCCACGCCACGCAGCGCTCAGGGCGAAAGCATCCTGATCGCCCACGACCTCTCGCCAGCTGATGTGGTGCACTTTAAGCAGGAGCGCTTCGAGGCCTTTCTGACCGATGTCGGCGGCGTCACCTCGCATACGGCGATCCTCGCCCGCAGCCTGAACGTGCCGGCTGTGGTGTCGCTGCGCCACGCGCGCGAGCTGATCCACGATCGCGACCTTCTGATCGTCGACGGCGAACTTGGTGCAGTGATCGTCAATCCCGACCGCGAGGTCTTGGCGGAGTACCGTCTGCGCGCCTCCGAACTGCAAATCGAGCGCCGCAAACTCGCCCGCCTGCGAACTTCGCCGGCCAAGACCTTCGATGGCACGCCCATCGAGCTGCACGCCAACATCGAGTTGCCGGGCGACATCGAACAGGTGCAGGCCAGCGGGGCCACCGGCATCGGCCTGTTCCGCAGCGAGTTCCTGTTCCTTGACCGCAACGGACTGCCTTCAGAAGACGAGCAGTTCGTTGCCTACCGTCAGGTTGCCGAGGACATGCGCGGCGCACCGGTGGTGATCCGCACCCTCGATCTTGGCGCCGACAAGCAACTCACTGGGCTCACCCAGCAGGGCGACAACCCTGCGCTGGGCTTGCGCGCGATTCGCCTATGCCTCGCCGAACCGCAATTGTTCCGCACCCAGTTGCGCGCCATTCTGCGGGCCGCGAGGTTCGGCGACATCCGCCTGCTGATCCCGATGCTGTCGGGCGTGGCCGAGATGCGCCAGACCTTCGCCGCCATCGACGAGGCCAAGGCGAGCTTGCGCCGCGATGGCTTCCCCTTCCGCGACGACATCCTGATCGGCGGCATGGTCGAGGTGCCTGCGACCGCGATCATGCTCAAACCATTCCTCGACGCTCTGGATTTCGTGTCAGTCGGCACCAATGACTTGATTCAGTACACCCTCGCCATCGACCGCACCGACGGCTCGGTGTCGCACATGTACGATCCGCTGCACCCGGCCATCCTGCAACTGATCTCAGGGGTGCTCAAGGCCGGCGCCCGGGCTGGCAAACCGGTTGCGGTATGCGGTGAGATGGCCGGCGAGTTGCGCCTCACTCGGCTGCTGCTGGGTCTGGGACTGCGAGAGTTTTCCATGCATCCGGCCAATGTGCCGGCGGTCAAACAACGCGTGTTGCAGACCGACCTGCGCGAAGCGGAGGCTCTGGCGCGGCGCATCCTCAACACCACCGAGCCGGACCGGGCAGCCGCTTTGCTCGAGCGGCTCAATGCCTGACCGACCGCGCCGTATAATCGCGCGATGAAACGCGCCCAACGCCACCGCCCGTCATGACCGCCATTGCCAGTACCTTGGGCGCGGTGACTCCGCAATCCGCTCGCTTCGACGAGCCCTTGCACCTGCGCAGCGGCGGCGTGATCGATGGCTACGACCTGGTCTACGAGACCTACGGCACTCTTAACGCCCGCGGCGACAACGCCATCCTCATCTGCCACGCGCTGTCAGGCAATCACCATGTGGCTGGACTGGCGGTCGCCGACGACCCCAAATCGGCCGGCTGGTGGGACAACATGGTCGGTCCCGGCAAGCCGATCGACACCGATCGTTTTTTCGTGGTCGGCGTCAACAACCTCGGCGGCTGTCACGGCTCAACGGGCCCATCCACCCGCAACCCCGCCACTGGCAAGCCCTGGGGCTCCGACTTCCCGCTGGTCACGGTCATCGACTGGGTCCACGCGCAGGCGCGTCTGGCCGATCGCTTGGGCGTCACCGTCTGGGCGGCGGTGGTCGGCGGCAGTCTTGGCGGCATGCAAGCGATGCGCTGGTCGGTCACCTACCCAGAGCGCGTGCGCCATGCGGTGGTGGTGGCTGCGGCGCCGTATCTGACAGCCCAGAACATCGCCTTCAACGATGTGGCCCGTCAGGCCATCCTCACCGACCCCGAATTCCACGGCGGCCACTACTACGAACACGGGGTGGTGCCGACGCGAGGCCTGCGCCTGGCGCGCATGCTCGGTCACATCACCTATCTGTCGGACGACGTGATGGCCGAAAAATTCGGCCGTCTGCTACGCGGCGACAACCTTAAGTTCGGCTTTGACGTTGAGTTCGAGATCGAGAGCTATCTGCGCTATCAAGGCGACAAGTTCGCCGGCTATTTCGACGCCAACACCTACCTGATCATGACCAAGGCGCTCGACTATTTCGACCCGGCGCGCGAGGCCGGTGGCAACCTTGCGGCGGTGCTGGCACGGGCCACGGCGCGCTTCCTGGTGATCAGCTTCACCTCCGACTGGCGCTTTTCGCCAGCGCGCTCACGCGAGATCGTGGACGCACTGCTCGAGGCACGACGGCCTGTCGCCTACGCCGAGATCGACTCGCCCAACGGCCACG
>RFMI01000053.1 GCA_009927815.1 Betaproteobacteria bacterium
TCGCTCCTGCTCTGAAACTCACGCCGTCCTTCGGGCGGCCAATGGTCGATTCAACAGCCGCACTCTGCGGCTGGAGCAGGACCCATGAAAAAAACTGTTTTGGCGGGCCTTTTTGCCACCTTGCCAGCTTCGGCACTCGCGCTCGACGCCCCCTTGCAAGCCGAGCCAGTCGACGTCACCGCTGCGCCGACCCGCGCTGAAGCGTCCCGTGAGGGTTTTAGGTCGGTCTCGGTTCTGTCTGGAGAGCGCTTGGATGCCGTACGCGGTGCGGGTCTTGGCGATGCGCTCGCCGGAATGCCGGGGGTGCAGCCGTCGGGATTCGGGCCGGGCGCCAGCCGTCCGGTGATCCGCGGTTTGGATGCCGGCCGGGTCAAGGTGCTCGATGGCGGCATGGACACCCAGGACGTGTCCTCGTTTAGCCCTGACCATGCCGTTACCACCAGCAGCGTTTTCGCTCAGCAGATCGAGGTGCTGCGTGGACCGGCGTCGGTGTTGTACGGCGGTTCGGCCATCGGCGGAGCGGTGAACGTGGTGTCTGGGCGCATCCCCCGCGAACCTCTGGATGGCGTCAGCGGGGAGTGGGTGAGTCACTTCGACTCCGCGAGTCGCGGGACCTTGGGTGGCGTGCGCGTGGAGGGGGGCCAGCCGGGATTCGCCTATGGCCTCGAGCTGAGCCGCCAGCGCGCCGGGGATGTTCGGGTGCCTGGTCGGGTGATCGTCGGTGACCCGGCCTTGCGCGGTCGGGTGCCCGGCTCGCACAGTGATACCGATGAGGGCGCCATGGGTGCGTCGTGGTTCAGCGATGCCGGCTTTGTCGGCGCGGCCGTGAGTCGAACCGAGCGCAACTACGGCATCCCCACCCAGCGCAGCGACGAGCGGCCGGTCAGCATCGACTTGCAGCGCAACCGCTACGAGACCGCCGGTGAGTGGCGGCCTGGCGGCGCGGTCGAACGTATTCGGTTTTCCGCAAGCCACGTCGACTATCACCACGCCGAGGTGGACAGTGGCGGCGCGATCGGCACCCGCTTCGCCAATCGCGCCAGCGAAGCGCGGGTTGATGCGAGTCTTTCCGATCTGTTGGGGTGGCGCACCGTGGTCGGCGTGGCGGCCAGTCAACGCAAAGTCGCCGTGACTGGTGCAGAGGCGCTGCTGCCGGTCGGCGGAGCCAGCGCCGAGGGGCAGGGGCTGTTCGCGCTGACGACGCGGCAACTTGGTGCCGTGCGTGTGGAATTCGGCGGCCGGATCGACCACGAGGCCCGAGACGGCGCAGGGCTTCGCAGTCGCGACTTCACGCCAGTCACCGCTTCGGCCGCGGTGGGCTGGGGCTTGGCAAGCGGTTACGTGCTGGTTTCACCGCCAGCCGATCCCAGCGTGCGCCCGGCGTCGAGGAGCTCTATTCGCGCGGTGCGCACGCGGCAACCGCGACCTTCGATGTCGGTGACCCGAATCTTGGCTTGGAGACTGCGCGTTCAATCGAGCTGGGTTTGCGCAAAACCGAGGGCGTGTGGCGTTGGAGCGGAGCTGTCTACCAGACCCGTTTCCAAGGCTATGTCTACGGGGCATTGGGTAACCTGGGCGGTGTCGACAGCGCAGGCGATCTGGTGGCTTCGGGCTCGAGGGGAGATTTCACCCGCCAGGATTTCCGCGCCGGCCAGGCCACGTTTCGCGGCTTTGAGCTGGAGTCGAGCTGGCGCCTGACAGACGCTTGGACTGTGCGCACCGTTGCCGATCGGACTCTCGCCAGCATCGACGGTTACGGTCCAGCGCCGCGCATCGCGCCACTGCGGTTGGGTGGCGGTCTGCAGTGGGGACACGGGCCGTGGCGCGCCGACGCCCAGCTGACCTGGGCCGACCGCGCGGGGCGACTCGCGCCTCAAGAGACGCCGACCGCCAGCTACACGCGACTCGACGCCGGCGTGGTCTACCGCACTCAGGTGCTGGGCCAGCAGACGCAGTTCAGCCTGCGCGGCATTAACCTGCTCAACGAGGACATCCGCTTGCACACCAGCTATCTGAAAGACGGCTATCCGCTGGCTGGGCGCAGTGTGGTGCTTGGTGCAAGTATCGACTTCTAGTCGCCAGAGCCTTGAACGGGCTGGCCATAGCCAACCCTAGCGCAGGGCGTCGAGGCGGTAGAGCGCTGTGGCGCCAAAAAGATTCGGCGCTGTGCTGATCGGCGTGTTGTCGGTCAACACCAGCCGCTCGAGGATGCGAATCCCGTGCTGTTGGCAGAACAGTTCGAAGTCACGCAAGGTGCACAGGTGGATGTTGGGCGTGTCGAACCACTGATACGGCAAGTCATCGGACACCGGCATGCGTCCGCGCAGAATCTGCCACCGATGCCGCCAGTAGCCGAAATTGGGGAAACTGACGATGCCCTCGCGGCCGACCCGCAGCATCTCGCGCACGATGTGCTCAGTGTTGTGCATCGCCTGCAGCGTGTGCGAGAGGATCACGTAGTCGAAGGCTTGATCACCGAATCCCGACAAGCCGCGCTCGAGGTCGCTCTGAATCACGTTGATGCCAGCCGCGACACAGTGGGTGACGCTGTCGATGTCGATGTCGATGCCGTAACCCTCGACCCGCTTGTGCCGTTGCAACTGGCTGAGCAGATGGCCATCGCCGCAGCCGAGGTCGAGCACGCGGCTGCCCTCGCGCACCCAACGGCCGATGGCCGTCAGGTCGGCGCGCTGACGCTGGTCGGTGCGCGCGCTCATGCGAGCTCTCCGGCGATGCGCTGGAAGTAGGCGCGCATGACGTTGTGGTAGTGAGCGTCAGTCATTAAGAAGGCAT